>JACMNN010000013.1 GCA_014378555.1 Burkholderiales bacterium
CCGCAACCGGCGCAGCGTTCGCGCTCATCAACACCGCCGGCGCAGGCTGCAAAGTATTTGCGCCACGTATCGCGCCGATGATGCGGTTTTGCTCAGCAAGATTTCCGTGCGCGTTGCGAGCGTAATCAGGCAAACGACTGGTGATGGTGATCTCGCGCGCGCAGTTAGTGACGCAAATTGCGCCCTGCACATCGGGCTTCGCGTTCACGTTCCATAACGAATGGACCGTGGTCGTACCGTTTCGGTTCGGCAGTTTTTGCTGCGTCTGGGCAATATTCTTATCGGTCAGCACAAAATCCGCGGGCACGATGTTGCCAAGGTTCAAAATGTAGGCGGTCACCGCGTAAACGTCATCGGTACTCAGGCTTTTCGGCGCGTTCCACGGCATCGCACGATTGATGTAGTCCCACAGCGTTGAGAGCTGCGAGAGCTTCATCAAACTGGTGCGCTGCGGCACCGTCTCGGCGCTCAGGGCGGAAACGTGGCCCGATAGCATATCGCCCGGTTTGGTGTGGCCAATGATCGGTGTGAAGTAAGCGTTGGACTCGCCAAATGCGCCATGACAGCTTTCGCATTTCGACTCCCAAACCTCCTGGCCTTGGCTGACCGAGCCCGAGCCCGCCGGGAGGCCCTTAAAGTCGGGGCGAACGTCGATGTCCCAAGCGCGGATTTCGGCGGGCGTGGCGGGGCGGCCGAGGTTCTGGAATTTGGGTTGAGCAAACGCGCTGCTCGTCAGCGACAAAAGAGTTAGCGCGAGCAACGTTCTACTCCCTCTCCCGCGCGCGGGAGAGGGTTGGGGTGAGGGTGCGACGGCAAGCGGAGCAATGTTTGCGCTTCGCGAGAGCACTACGACACCCTCACCCGCCCCTTCGGGGCACCCTCTCCCGCTTGCGGGAGAGGGGCGAATCGCAACGCTGTGCATTGCGTGACTAACCCACCTGAACATTGCTGACCTCCCCATTCGGCGAGACCAGCCAACTTTGAATCGCGTTGTTGTGATAAATCGATCGTGTGCCGCGCACTTTGCGCATCGCGCTGATCGACGCCTGCACCTGCCCCGTTGAATCGGTCGCACGCGACATCAAAATCGCGTCACGCCCATCCCACGTCCAATCAATATTGAACCGGGTCAAACATTTGTCGAGCACCGGCGTTTCCAGTCGCGCCGCGCGCCAGTTTTTGCCACCGTCCACCGACACATCCACTCTACGGACCTTGCCGCGACCGCTCCAGGCAATACCGGTCACATTGAAAAATCCGCTGTCGAGCAGCACCTGTCCGCCCGATGGCGAGGTGATGACGCTTTTGACCTCCTGAATACTTGAGTACTGGCGATGCTGCCCGTCAGGCATTAGGTCCACGTAGTGCAGCGTTTCGTCTTTCGCAGCGTACGGCATATCGCCGACTTCGATGCGGCGCAGATATTTCACCCACGACACGCCCTGCACGCCCGGCACCACCAGCCGCAGCGGATAGCCGTTCTCCGGGCGCAACATTTCGCCGTTCATGCCGTACGCGACCATCACATCGTCGAGCGCATTGGCAAGATTGATGGTGCGGGTCATGCTGCTGCCGTCGGCGCCTTCAGCAAGAATAAATTTCGCCTTTTTAAGGTCAATGCCGCAATCGTCAAGCAGCCATTTCAACGGCACGCCGGTGAACTCGCAGCACGACAGCATGCCGTGTGTGTACTGCACGGTAGGCACCGCGTTGTTACCCCATTCCATACCGGTGTTGGCGCCGCATTCGATGAAATGCATGCGCGAAATGCTCGGCATGCGCATCAAGTCGTCCATGGCGTAGACCTTGGGGCGGGCGACCAGACCGTTGATCATGAAACGATGCTGCGATGGATCAATGTCCCACCAGCCTTGATGATGCCGCTCGAAATGCAAACCGCTGGGCGTGATCATGCCGAAAAAGCCCTGCAGCGGCGCAAAGCTCACGCTCGCTGCGCCGATCCGCGTAAGGCCCGGGGACTCGCGGCGTTGCAGATTTTCTTCAAACTTGGACGGCAGGCCATAGCCGCGTGATGCCACCGGCTGGCCTAAGCCTTTGCTGTGGGCGGGTAGATTCAAAATTGCCGGATCACCCAAAGCCTCGTTAGCGGCGAAAGTGCGGCCCGATGCGCCGGCCAACGTAGCAGCACTCGCCGCAAGAAACGCCTTGCGCAGAAATGATCGACGGTCATCACGCGGCAGCGTCATAGCCTCGCGCGAAAGAAAAAACTCGGGCGCTTTTTGCAGGCGACCAAGGCGCGTACTCAACGGCGCGGACCCGCTCATTGTGCCGCCTTAGCAGCGCTCGCAACGCTAACAGCAGCCGCGACGCGAGAAACAGCCCCAACGCTCGCAGGCCCCGCAACGCGAGAAACCCGAGACCCCGTTCGCCCTGAGCGCAGCGAAGGGTCTGATGAATCAACGCCGTCAAACCCTTCGCTACGCTCAGGGCGAACGGATTTGATGGGGGTATCAATTACGCCCTGCGCCATAAATTGCGCGGCGCTTTCTTGCAACGTACTAGCAACAGCCAGCTCATCGCTCTCGCGTGCCATCAGACTTACACAAGCGGTGCGGCAAATTTCGGTGAGTGTCGTGTCGCTGATGACGTACAACGCCTGCGCGCCCGCCTTCCGCCGTGAAGCGACGCCCGACAGATGCAAGTGAGTGAGGTGCCGCGACACAGCACTCTGCGACAAACCGGTGGCTGTCATCACGTCGGTCACGCTCTGCTCGGTGTTACACACGGCGTGGATGACCTTCAGCCGCGATGCATCCGAAAGCAGCGAAAAATACCGAGCGACCTTGTTAAATACGGGCTCAAGTTCTTGCATGTTGAAAACGCTTCCTTTCCACAATTATGCGTGTACGCGCATATTCGCGAATTGGGGTTTTCCCGTTTTGTGCAGCGGTTTTCTTGTTCTTGCAGGGCGCTCTAGTTACAAGCCGTTACGGGTACTTGATGCTGCAACCATACGGTTGCGCTGTGGCCACCGACACCGGTTTGCCTGCCAGTGTTTCATCCAGCGCAGCACGCACGTAGTTTTTTGCGGTCTTCACGTCAGCCGGGTTGGCGCTGCGTTTGTCGTCAATACCGCCCGCATAAACCAGCTTTCCCGTGGGATCGATTACGTACATATGTGGCGTGGTTTTCGCCGCATAAGCCTGCCCGGCCTTGCCGCTTTCGTCCATCAGCAAATAGCTGGAAGCGCCCTTCCATTCACCGTTGATTTTGGCGTTGAGCTTGGCCGGTGCCAGGTAATCCGAGTGATTTTTTTCGGTGCTGTTGATCGACAGCCACACCACGCCTTTCGCCTTCGCGTCAGACTGCAGCGACTGCATGTTGTTTGAACCATAGTGTTTGACCACAAACGGGCAACCGGGGTTGGTCCACTCCAACACCACATTTTTGCCTTTGAAATCGGATAGTTTTACGGTCTTGCCGTTGACATCGGTCAGGCTGAAATCAGGGGCAGCTTGACCCACGGTGACCGCGTGAGCGGCGGCCATTGCAGTGGTCACGAAAAGGGCGGCGAGGGCGCGGATCATGGAGACTCCTTGGTTAAAGATGGGACAGAATTTGCCAATAACGCGCTACGGCAGTGCGAGCAAGGCTTCTTTGACGATGCCGGTCGTCAGCAGTTCCGGCAACAGCTGCGGCGCTTTGCCCGGCGCATGCAACACATACACCGGCACGCCGGAGCGGTTCATCGCCGCCAAAGCCTGTGTGATGCGTTCGTCGCGATTGGTCCAATCGGCGCGCATCAGCGTGACCTGTTTTTGTTCAAACAGACTGACAATCTCCGCGCGAGAGAGTACTAATCGTTTGTTCGCCTGACAGCTTACGCACCAAGCAGCCGTGAAATCAACGAACACCGGTTTGCCTTCAGCGTTGAGTTTGGCCACCGTCGCCGGATCCCACGGTTGCCAGTTCGCTTTGCTTGGTGTTGCTGACATGACTGCGGCTTGGGCGAGTTCAGCGGTCGGCCATGCCAGCGCCATCGCGGTCACCGCTGCGGCCACTCCGGCCCAGCGCACGCCAGACCGCATTGAGCCAATTAACCAGGCCGCAAACGCCAACCCGACCAGGCCGAGCAAACCGATCGCTGCGCCGTCCGCGCCCGCTTGCAACGAAATCACCCACACCAGCCAGACCACCGTCAAGAACATCGGAAACGCCAGTAACTGCTTGAACGTAACCATCCATTGCCCCGGACGCGGCAGCTTGTCCAGCCACTTTGGGAACCACGCCAGCAGCACATAAGGCAGCGCCATGCCGACGCCCAGTGCGGCGAACACCGCCAGCGCGGCCGCGGCACTCTGCGTCAGCGCAAAGCCGAGCGCTGCGCCCATAAATGGCGCGGTGCAGGGGCTTGCCGCGATCACCGCCAACACGCCGGAGAAAAACGCATCGATGCCGGGATGTTTTGCCTGCATCGACAGCAGTGATGACGGCGCGAGTTGGCCGACCTCGAACGCGCCCATCAGGTTAAGCCCGATCATAAAAAAGATGACCGCCAGCACCCAAACCACACCGGGGTTTTGCAACTGAAAGCCCCAGCCAATGCTGCTCCCAGCGCTCTTAAGTGCAAGCATGACACCTGCCAGTGCGAGAAACGAAAGCACTACGCCGACCGCGTAATAAATGCCGTGTTGGCGCATCGCAGTGCGGCTTTCTGCCGCTTTGCCCGAGTGCTTTGCAAACGAAAGTATTTTCAGCGATAACACCGGAAACACACACGGCATTAAGTTCAAAACCATGCCACCGATAAACGCCAATAACAGCGCTGACCAAAATGTCAGCGCGTTTGCCGACGAGTCGGCGCTGCTTGCCGCTCCACCCAATGCCGACGCCCCGGCCGGCAATACAAACGCTGTGTTGCTCACCGTCGCCAGCGTGGTGCCCGCCGTTTCACCCTTTGCGCCAATGGGGTTAGAGGCCGCCAGCACAATCGGCATGCGCTCCGGCAACTTAACGCCATCGACCAGCTTCAACTTGACCGCGTAGCCCTGGGGGGTGCGGTAAACCTGCTGCACCGACGGGTCATTGACTTGTTCTAGCACTGGGAACACGTCGAGCGCGGTCAGTGCAGTTGCGCCCGCAGGGGCCACCAAGTCAAGCCACGCATCTCGTGCCGGATTGGCGGCGGTGTGCAGGGTTGCCTTCCACGCGCTTGCGTCACCGGGTGTGGCCGCGCGTGCGGCGGCGAAGCGTGCGCCGTCAGCGCCAATCGCGTTACTTGCCGCGACCGGCAACGTCACCGACACATTACCTTCTTCCGGAATGCACACATCTTTGCAAACCAACCACTCGGCTTTCCCTTTAAGCGTTACCGATTCGCCGACCTTTGCGGCAAGCGGCACGCTGATCGTGACCGGCAGCAGCACCTCGCCCTCGTAGCCAAAATTAACAATCGGGCCGGTGGCAAGCCGCTTCGGCGTTGGCCAGTCAAATTCACCGACACCGTAACCGGGCGGCACATCCCAGGTAATTTTTGTTGGATAGCCCGAGTCGCCGGGGTTTTTCCAGTACGTATGCCAGTGCGGCGCATGCTTGATCGACAAACCGATTAGGTTTTTTTCACCCGCGACTAACGCGGTCTTCTCGGCGATCAGTTCGACTTCGGCGTGCTCGGTTTTAATGGGTGCAGCATGAAGCAGCGTCGCACACAAAAAAGCCGCAACTCCCGCAAGCAATGTCGTCGTCTTGGCGAAGGTTGGGAGCCTGTGTTTTTGGGTGGCGGAGGCGGAGATGTGCATAAAGAAAAATGTCGCTGGGCTTCTGCCCGATCGATGTGTAGATTTATCCTGAGCCTGACCAAGGTCGCAGCGACGATGATAGGAGTGAATGAACGCGTTAAGGTTCCGCCTGCGGATGCCCGAGAACCTTACAATTCAAGGCCTTGCAGGCTGCGTAGCCTACGTTAGCAATTTTAGTGCGCAGTCCGCCGGCTGCGCCCAGATCGAGACATGGAATCTACTTACAACCACAAAGCGGTTGAAGCCGCCGCGCAATCGCATTGGTCGCAAACCAACGCCTACACCGTAGTCGAGAACGACCCGCGCTTCCCGAAAGGCAAGTATTACGCCTGTTCGATGCTGCCCTACCCATCGGGCAAACTGCACATGGGCCATGTGCGCAACTACACGATCAACGACATGATGTACCGCCAGCTTCGTATGCGCGGCTACAACGTGTTGCAGCCCATGGGCTGGGATGCGTTTGGGCTGCCGGCCGAAAACGCGGCGATGAAAAACAAGGTGCCGCCCGCGAAGTGGACCTACGAAAACATCGCTTATATGAAGAAGCAGATGCAGTCGATGGGGCTCGCCATCGACTGGTCGCGTGAAATGGCGGCCTGTTCGCCGGATTACTACCGGTGGAATCAGTGGCTGTTTTTAAAGATGCTGGAAAAGGGCATCGCTTACCGAAAAACCCAAATCGTGAATTGGGATCCGGTAGACATGACAGTGCTGGCCAACGAGCAGGTGATCGACGGTCGCGGCTGGCGCACCGGTGCACCGGTCGAGAAGCGGGAGATTCCCGGCTATTACTTAAAGATTACCGATTACGCGCAAGAGCTGCTTGATCCGGTCGCGAATCCTGAAAGCCCCGACTACCTGAAGGGCTGGCCGGATCGGGTGCGTGCGATGCAAGAAAACTGGATCGGCAAATCTGAGGGCGTTCGCTTCGCGTTTCCGCATGACATCACCGATAAAAACGGCGCGCCGATTCAAGACGGCAAGATTTATGTGTTCACCACCCGTGCCGACACCATCATGGGTGTGACGTTCGTAGCGGTGGCCCCTGAGCATCCGCTGGCGATGCGCGCGGCTGAACGTGATCAGGCGCTGGCTTTACGGATTGAAGCGTTGAAAGCCGGCGGTACCACTGAGCTTGAGCTCGCCACCAAAGAAAAAGAAGGTGTGGCGACCGGGTTGTTCGTCAGCCATCCGTTGACCGGCGACAGCATTGAGTTGTGGGTGGGCAACTACGTGCTGATGAGCTACGGTGACGGCGCCGTGATGGGCGTTCCGGCGCATGATGAGCGGGATTTTGCGTTTGCCAAAAAGTACCGGTTGGCGATTAAGCAGGTGGTCGGTTTTGTCCCCTCCCCCCGGGGGGGAGGGGTTGGGGGAGAGGGAGATGGTGCTCCAAACCAAATGGCTTTGAACGCCACGACCCTCTCCCCACCCCTCCCCCCCGGGGGGAGGGAGTTTTCCCACGATACCTGGCACGACTGGTATGGCGACAAACAAATCGCTGCCTGCGTCAACTCAGGTAAATACGACGGCCTCAGCTACAAAGCCGCAGTCGACGCCGTGGCTGCCGACCTCGCCGCCAAAAACCTCGGCGAAAAGAAAACCACGTGGCGTCTGCGCGACTGGGGCATTTCGCGCCAGCGCTATTGGGGCACACCGATCCCGATCGTGCACTGCGAAGAGCACGGTGCGCAGCCGGTGCCGTACGACCAGCTGCCGGTGATTCTTCCGGAAGACTGCATCCCCGACGGCTCCGGCAATCCGTTGCACAAGCACGAAGGTTTCCACCACGGTGCGACCTGCCCGGTGTGCGGCAAAGCCGCGCGACGCGAGACCGACACGATGGATACTTTCGTAGATTCGTCGTGGTACTTCATGCGCTACACCTCGCCCGGTAATAAAGAGGCGATGGTCGACGAGCGCAATGATTACTGGATGCCGATGGATCAATACATCGGCGGCATTGAGCACGCGATTCTTCACCTGCTCTACGCGCGCTTCTGGACCAAGGTAATGCGCGACACTGGGCTGGTGAAGTTCAGCGAACCGTTCACCAAGCTGTTGTGTCAGGGCATGGTGCTCAATCACATTTTCTACACGCGCGGCAGCAACGGCGGCAAGGACTATTACCCGCCCGCCGAGATAGCAATGACCTTTGATGCGCAGGGCCGCATCAATGGCGGCACCGCGAGCGACGGCAGCAAAGTCGAGTACGGCGGCGTCGGAAAAATGGGCAAGAGTGAGAGAAACGGTGTCGACCCCGAAGACATGATCGAGAAGTACGGCGCCGATACCTCGCGCCTGTACATGATGTTCACCGCGCCACCGGAAGCCACGCTGGAGTGGAACGATGCGGCGGTTGAGGGATCGTGGAAGTTCTTGCGCCGGGTGTGGAATTTTGCCGCGAAAAACGAAGCCGCGTTGCGTGCCGGCATTAAAGGCCCGCGTAACGAAGCAAAGTTCAGCGACGCCGCGAAAGCGTTGCGCAAAGAAATTCACACCACGCTCAAGCAGATCAACTTCGACTTCGAGCGCATTCAGTACAACACGGTGGTGTCGGGCTGCATGAAGCTGCTCAACGCAATGGAAGCAGCGGATGCCGCTGCTGTCACGCCGGCAGCGCTGGCCGAGTGTTTCTCGATTTTGCTGCGCGTGCTGTATCCGGTTTGCCCGCACATAACTCAGTCGTTGTGGGGTGAATTGGGGTATGCCGAAGGCTGCGGCGAATTGCTCAATGTTGCGTGGGCGGATGTTGATGACAAAGCGCTGGTCAGCGACACCGTCGAGCTGGTGTTGCAAGTTAACGGCAAGACGCGCGGGGTGGTGGTGGTCGCTTCAAACGCGGACAAAGCAACCATAGAAGCCACAGCCGCCGCATCACCTGACGTTGCAAAATTCGGCGAAGGCCGCACACCGAAAAAAATTATCGTGGTGCCGGGTCGGCTTGTGAACGTGGTGGTGTGAAGATGAACAGCCGCAGCACGCGTCTTTCTGCATTCGCCACCGCGATCATTGTTGCTGCGCTACTCAGCGCCTGCGGCTTTCAGCTGCGCGGCGCGGCGGTTTATCCGTTCACCAGTGTGTTTGTGCAACGCCCCACCACGTATGGCGTTGGCACGATAAACATCGCAGGTGCGGTTGCACCAGTGGTGCCTGACGTGATTGCCAGCCTCACCAACAACGGGGTGCAAATCAAAACCAAGATTGAAGACGCAGACTTTGCGATTCGCTTCGTGCAAGTGTTTTTCGACAAGCGCGTGTTGTCGCTTTCTGGTGGCGGTCGCGCCCGTGAGTTTGAGCTTGAATATCGAGTGCGATACGAGTTCGTCGATGCCAAAGGCCGCGCGTGGGGCGAACCCGGAGAGATCACCATTCGTCGCGACTTCTCGTTTTCGGAATCGCAAGCACTAGCCAAAGAGCGAGAAGAGCGGCAACTCATTCGTGACATGCAGCTTGATGCCGCCGCACAGGTTTTGCGGCGTTTGCAAGCGGTGAAACGACCTGGATGAAAGCACGCACCGTCCGCCCGGGGTTGATCGTCAGTGCCGCATATTGGGCCAGTGAAAAGGACTCGACTAACGCACACACCGTTCGCCCTGAGCGTAGCGAAGGGTTTGATTCCATCGCCATCGAACTCTTCGCTACGCTCAGGGCGAACGGCGGTTGCGTTACCTGCGGCAGCAGCTAATCCATGCAAGTCTCCCCCGACCAACTCCCCAACCGCCTGACCGATACGCTGAAGCCCATCTACGTCATTCATGGCGAGGAGACGCTGACCAAACTTGAGGCGGCCGACGCCGTTCGTGCCGCGGCACGCAAAGCGGGCTACAGTGAGCGCGAGCACTTCGTGGTTGAGGCGCATTTCGACTGGAGCCTAGTCACGCAATCGAGCGACAACCTGTCGCTTTTTTCTAGCTTGCGGATTGCTGAAATCACCATCAACACCGCTAAACCGTCAGTCGACGCTGGCGCGTTTTTCGCCAAACTCGCCAACGATCCGCCGTCTGACATGCTGTTCATTATCAACCTGCCCAAATTGGATCGCACCGCGACCGATTCGTCGTGGTTTGCGGCCTGTGATCGCGCTGGCGTTACGGTCGCCGCCCCCCTAGTGGAGCGCGATCAATTGCCGGGATGGATCAAGTCACGGCTGCGGCTGGCCGGTTTTGATGCGGCTCGCGAAGTCATTGAACTGATCAGCGAACGCTGTGAAGGCAACTTGCTAGCAGCAAAGCAGGAAATCGAAAAACTCGCGCTGCTGGTGAAGCCCGGCAAGCTCGCCATCGAAGATGTTTTGAACGCGGTGACCGATGTCGCCCGTTACGATGTGAGCGAGCTCTCTGAGGCGTTTCTGCGCGGCGACTTGGCCCGCTACGCGCGCGTGCTTGCGGGCCTGCAAGCCGAGGGCGAGCAAGCGCCACGATTGTCGTGGCAGTTGTCGGAAGACGTGCATGCGCTGGGCAACATTTTTATGGCGAAACGCGAAGGCGTGCCAATGATGCAGGCACTGCGCAATGCGCGGGTGTGGGGCAAACGGCAGAAGGCGATGGAGATCGCGATCAACCAGATTGATTCGCGACGCATCGCGTCGTTGCTGAAGACCTGCGCCACGCTTGATGCGCAGAGCAAGGGCCAAGCGGCGGGAGACGCGTGGCTGACGTTAGGCGGGCTCGCAGCGCGGGCGCACGGCGCCCTGGCGCTTTAGCGCTTTAGGATTAGGCATGTGCCGCTATTGCAACGACCCCAACCACACTAGCGCCGCAATCGCTGCGGTTTCGGCGCGTAAAACGGTGGGGCCCAGGCGCAATCTGTGGTCGCAGCGCTTTCGCAGCAGCGCTAGTTCAGAACCTGAAAATCCACCTTCCGGACCGATAAAAACCGCACTTGATGTCGTGGTGGCTGACAGCGATTTACCCGTCGAGCCGTCGGCGTCAAGCAAGATCAGCGACTGATCGGCGAGCGAGGCAAGCGCATCGCTCGCCTCATTCAGCGAGACCGGCGGGTAAATTTTCGGTATTTGATTTCTGCCGCATTGTTCGCACGCGGCGATGGCCACGCCACGCCAATGTTCGGCGCGCTTGTCCACATCCCCGGGGATGCGTTGCGAACGTTCGGTGTAGATCGGCTGAATTACCGCCACGCCTAACTCAGTGGCTTTTTGTACCAGCCAATCGAATCGATCATTCGCGATTAACGATGCATATAGCGTGACGCCGCGCAGCATTTCGCGTTCGATGGCAACGTGCTCAGATGTTGTTGCCAGCACGTCGCGTTTGCCGATTTGCGTGATCGTTGCAGGTGTTTCTCCGCCGCTGCCGTCGAATAGAACGATGGCGTCCCCCTCACGCAGCCGCAGCACGCGCACATGTTGAGCGATGCGTGCGTCGAGAGCAACGGTTGCGTTTTGCTGGATGGAGTCGACTGAGAAGAAACGGGGCATGGTTGACTACGAGTGTCGGGAGGTGTTTGCAAGCATCTGCTCCCTCTCCCTGGGGGAGAGGGTTGGGGTGAGGGACGTTGCGTCCGATCCAAGTTTGAATGGAACTGACAGACCCTCTCCCCTAGCCCCTCCCCCCCAGGGGGAAGGGAACAGAACCAAGACTGCGCGCGTCAATTGCTCACTCATTGGCAAACCGCCAAAGCGCCGCTAGCGTCACATCGGGCGCCTCAAGCGTCATGTTGTGTCCCGCATCAGAAATCGTTTCCGTGCGCACTGACTGCAATGCCGCGATCACCCCCAGCGCCGCTTTTGGCGCAGTCATCAAGTCGCGTTCACCCATCAACACCAACGCCGGACAGCGCACCGATGCAGCGGCGCTTAAACCGTTCACGTACGCCTTGCACGCTGCAAGATCGTTGTGCAGCACGCCTTTAGCCATGCGCCGCATCAGCGCCAAAGAACTTCCGGGCAGCCAAGTGCCGGGGACTTTGTGATTGTTGCCAATGTGGGAGTTAGGCGCGAGCGACCAATCGACGATCATGCGCCGTGCTTTTTCTTCATCGTTCAACGCCGCATCGAGCAACACGTCTCCCACCGCCATCGGCACCGCACTGCCGACCAGCGCCAGTTTGCTCACCAAGTCAGGCCGCCGCGCGGTGAGTTCAAGCGCGGTCAGCGAGCCCATGCTGTGGCCGATCAGCACCGCTGTTTCTACCTGTGCTGCGTCGAGCAACGCCGCGACCCAATCGGCGAGTGCATCGATGCTGGTGCACAACGGCCCGTCGCTTTGCCCATGTCCGGGCAAGTCAACCGCCAGCACGTTCCAGCCGTGCCAAGCGAAATACCGCGACTGCAATGCCCACACGCTGTGATCGTTGGCCGCGCCGTGGATGAACACGGCGGTGCGGTGCGCTGCGTTGAATTCGCGACTGCCGGTGTAGGCGTAAGCCCGGGCGTCAGCGGACGCGTTGTTGAGGGTAAATTTCATTGCTGCACCCGCTCCGCCGCTTTCAGCGCCCGCGTCAGGTCTTCAATTAAATCCTTTGCATCTTCCAATCCAATCGACAACCGAATCGTGCCCTCCGTGATGCCCGCTGCCAGCAGCGCCTCGGCGCTCATGCGCGAATGGGTGGTGCTCGCGGGGTGAATCACCAGCGATCGGGCGTCGCCAACGTTTGCCAGGTGCGAGAACAGGCGCAGGTTATCGATGAACGCTCGGCCCTGTGCACGGGTGCCTTTGAGGTCAAACGCAAACACCGCACTCGCGCCCTTTGGAAAATACTTTTTTGCGAGATTGTGGTCGCGATGTTCGGGCAATTCAGGATGATGAATCGCGCCCACAAACGCGTGTGAGCGCAAAAAATCTAGTACTTTGCGGGTGTTGCTGATGTGTCGCTCCATGCGCACCGGCAGCGTCTCAATGCCCTGCAAAATCTGCCATGCGGTGGCCGCAGCCATGCAGGCACCAAAATCGCGCAAGCCCTCGCGACGACAACGCAGCAGGAAGGCCGCAGTCGACGATTCTTCTGCAAACACCATGTCATGAAATCCGCGATACGGCTCGGACAGCGTCGGAAAGTTTTTACGCGCCAATTCACCGAGCCAGTCAAACTGTCCGCTATCCACCAACAGCCCGCCGATCACTACGCCGTGTCCTTGCAAGAATTTGGTGGCGGAGTGAAACACGATGTCCGCACCATGCTCGAACGGGCGGATTAGGTAGGGCGTGGTGAGCGTGGAGTCCAACATGAGCGGCACCCCCGCCGTATGCGCAATCTCGGCAACTTTTTCAATGTCGATCAGCAGATTGCCGGGGTTGCCCAGCGTCTCGCCGAAAAAAAGCCGCGTTTCCGGGCGCACTGCCGCGCGCCACGCATCGAGATCGCCCGGATCAACGAACGTCGTGTTGATGCCGAAACGCGGCAGCGTGTAGTCGAGCAAGTTGTGCGAGCCGCCGTACAGCGCGCGGCTGGCGACGATGTGGCTGCCTGCGCCCATCAGTGTGACGATGGCCAAATGCAGCGCCGCCTGACCGGACGCAACCGAGATGGCGCCGACGCCCCCTTCGAGCGCGGCGATGCGTTCTTCCAACACCGCGTTGGTAGGGTTCGAGAGGCGCGAATAAACGTGGCCTGCGCGCTCCATGTTGAAAAGCGCTGCCGCGTGGTCGGAGTCCTCGAACACAAACGACGTGGTTTGGTAGATGGGTGTGGCCCGTGCGCCCGTTGTTGGATCGGGGCGAGCGCCGGCGTGGACGGACAGTGTGTCTAACTCAAACATGAACAAATCCTCGACATATGTGTTGCCCGTTAGAAACTCGATTTAGCGTGAGCTGGATGGAGATTTAATTACGTTTACGGTGCTTTGACCGCACGGAGAGGCTTTGAATACGAACTGAAGCGACGAAATTGGGCACTATTCAGTAAGAAAGTTCCCAAAATTGTCGGTAAAGTGTCTCTAAATTACAACAGATTTGCAACAGCTTTTAGGGTAAACGACCGTCTGATCGAGGCTATCGCGTGGAAATTGCAATTGTCAGGTTGTCTAAAATAGATACTTAAGCCACGATTTAACGCGGCTCGCAGGCGAAAAGCTATTCGCTCACTCGGCTGCCAAAAGCGTTATAAAAGTTCGCCCGGTGCAAGCGGTTCCATTTCGTTCAACATCGCGTGCATTTTGTCTCGCGCCTGGATAAACGTCGACTGATTTCCCGCCACTGCCAAAAAGTCGTCGAATCGATCGCCGTGTGCCCGGCGCAGATGCTCCACCAGCTTGATAAATGCCGTGACCATGCGCGGCTCGAAATGCGTGCCCGATGTGCGCTCAATTTCGAGCACCGCTTCGGCGTGCGTCCAGGCATGTTTGTAGGCGCGCGCATGAGTCAGCGCGTCGTACACATCGGCGAGTGCTGCGATGCGCGCCACCTCGGGAATGTCGTCGCCTTTAAGGCCCTTTGGGTAGCCGGTGCCGTCCCACTTTTCGTGATGATGCAACGCGATAAGTTCAGCCATACGAAACGCTGGATGCGAGCATTGCTGCAGGATCTGCGCACCAATCGTTGTGTGCCGTTGCATCACGGTGAACTCTGCATCGGTGAGCTTACCCGGCTTCATTAACAAGCCGTCAGGAATGCCCAATTTGCCGATGTCATGGAGGCGTGCAGCGACCTCGATGTCTTGCGCATATTTGTGGCCGTAGCCGAGTGAATTTGCGAGCAGGCCGGTGAGTTTTCCGACCCGGTATGCGTGGCGGCCAAATGAATCTTCGCGTAGCTCTGCAGACACCGCAAGCCGCTCCAGCGCGTCACGGTAGAGCGATTCAGGCACCTCAATTTCTTCTTTCTGCGCCCCCGGAATTCTCTGGATTGCCTTGATGACTGCGCGCGCATCATCTTTGCCCGGCATCGGCGTTTGAATGCGTTCGCGAATCACTTCGAGCTTACTGCGCACGGCAGCAACCTGAGACTGCCCGAGAAACTCAACCAACTCCCCCAAATACAGAAGCGCGCCGACGTGATCCTTACCTTTTTCATAGGCCCTCACCAACAGAACGAGGTTGTCGCGATAGATGCCCGGCATCTTTTTAGAGTGCTTCAACATCTCCAATAATTTGGCCACTGCGATGGTCAAGTTGCCTGCATAAATTTCGTAGGCGGCCTCGGCAAGTTCGCGATTCAACGTAAGGCGTGGCGATTTGAATGCATCAGACAAGTCGCGAATCATTTTGAGGCGCGTCTCGATAGTCGCGTCGTCTTTAAGTCCTATAGCGCTCTTCAGCCACACGCCTTCGGCAATTACCCGGTTTAGCAGACCATGACCATCGCGCGGCAGGCCGACAGATTCACACGCTTCACGAGCCGATTCAGCAGCTAAAGAGAAATGCTGGAGCGCCAGCGCAGCGCTCGCCATATTAGTTCGTGCAACGGCAACGAAACTGCCGCAATCGGGGCGGGGTTTGAAGCGTTTAATAATGCGCAAGGCAACAGAAACTGTCTCGCGATAGAGCCCCATTGTGTAGAGCGCTGCGGTCATATTGCTGAACGCAGACGCCACACCCATTTGGTCGTCAAGCTCATCGGCGATGGCAGCAGAGCGCAGCGCGAATTCGACCCCCCGCGCAGGGATACCCACATCAGTGCTAACGACCGCGTAGAAGTTACACGCGCGACGCAACTCTTTTTTAAGCTTGTGATCGGTCGCTAAATCCAATGCTCGTTCTACTAGCGGAATCGCGTCTACCGAAAGCCCACGTGCGACGTGAGCGCCAGCGACGTCAAGCAGGATGGAGATACATGCAGGTACCGGCTCGGGATGCTGACTGAAAGCGATCAAGCGAGCCGCCTGAACCATAAGCCTGAAATCCTCTGCGTTCGGGGATTTCAACAGCGAGGGCATGTCAGCCTGCAATTGTGTGACCAGATCAGACAAACCTTCGCTGTCGAACTCAGTTACGCATGCGTCAATCAACCCAATCAGTGCTTGTTGTTCCACTTGTCTTTTCCCTGATGCCGCCGTCATAATCAATTTATAGATTTTGTGCTTTTATTCTCCGACTTACAACTATCAAGGATCGCCGAAATGGAACAGCAACTCAACTCAGTTCAAGAACTCAGCCTGACCGCCGAACTACTCCGCGATCTTCTCGACAATGAAATTATCCTGATCGGCGGCGGCGAAGCAGCCAGCAGCCTGTATTAAGCCACTAGCGATTCAAGCCACTTACCAAATCTTTTTTTAGGAACGAACATGAACAGCCAACTCGACAACGCACAAGACATCAGCCTCAACGACGAAATCCTTCGCGATCTTCTCGACAACGAAATCATATTGGTCGGCGGCGGCGAAGCAGCCAGCAGCTTGTACTAGGTTTCTGAAGCTTTTCCCTCAATCGTCATATCCCTCTTAGGAACAATCATGAATAGCCAACTCGACAACGCACAAGACATCAGCCTCAACGACGAAATCCTTCGCGATCTTCTCGACAACGAAATCATATTGGTCGGCGGCGGCGAAGCAGCCAGCAGCTTGTACTAGGTTTCTGAAGCTTTTCCCCTCAATCGTCATAGCGCTCTTAGGAACAATCATGAATAGCCAACTCGACAACGCACAAGACACCAGCCGCAACGACGAAATCCTTCGTGATCTTCTCGACAACGAAATCATCCTAATTGGCGGTGGCGAAGCAGCCAGTAGCCTGTACTAGTTTCCCAACGCCACCCGCTTCCTGGCCATGGCCACCGTTGAGTCACGGTGCGCGATGAGTAGCGTGGTGATGCCGAGGTTTTTGACTACTTGATTGACGGCACGTTCGCGCTCGGTATCCGGCGCACTGGTGGCCTCGTCGAGCAACAGAAACTTCAGCTTTCGGTAGAGCGCCCGAGCGAGCATTAGCCGCTGGCGCTGCCACCTAAAAGCGCGCTCCCGGTGTTGCCGACCCGAGTTTCGCCGCCATCTCCATGCGCTTGCCTGATGCAGCCCTGACGGTCCTCGTAGCGCTATCCGATATCGGCGATATCGGTTGACGACACGACCGTACAAACTACTTCACCACACTCGGGCACGTCTTCAGCGGCACAGAAGCCGGCCTTTGTAGCTTGCCCAACGAAGAACGCATTCAGGCTCGACAAACTCGAATTTCACCTTCGGAAATCTGTTGCCGCAATGGCGCCGTGCGGATTCGCGACATCTAAAACTGGTGCTCGGTTTGTTGACACCCAATGAGGGCGACATTCGCATTGGTGGCATTCCGTTGCAACAATTGGGGCCGACACAGTATCGATCCATGATGGCAGCGGTGATGCAGAACGACGCGCTGATGGCGGGATCGCTTGCCGAAAACATCGGATGCTTTGACCCCACACTTAATCACGAGCGGGTTGAGCAGTCAGCCAAGCTTGCGCAGGTGCATGAGGAAATTGCTGCGATGCCGATGGGGTGTCAAACGCTGGTGGGGGATATGGGCAGCACGCTTTCGGGCGGGCAAAGGCAACGCGTGTTGCTCGCGCGGGCGCTGTATGCGCAGCCGAAAATTTTGGCGCTTGATGAGGCGACGAGTAGCTTGGACGGTGACAACGAACGCAAAGTGAATGCGGCGGTTAAGGTGCTGCCGTTAACACGCATCACTATTGCGCATCGGCAGGAAACGATCAACGCAGCAGAGCGGGTAATCGTGTTGACGGGTGGATATGTTGTGCGGGATTTGAATGAGATCGTTAAGGCGGCGTAGGCTCAGCGTCGGCTCCACATGGCAAACGGACATGTGACGAATCACCCTCAACCCAACCCTCGCCCGCTTGCGCGGGAGGCGGCAGAACTTAACTGGCGAATGGCGCGCTCTGAGCGCTTGGGCCTAACGTAGGGGTTGTGTTGATCTGCTCGCGTGTGATAACTAAAAGCGTAATATGCATAGATCGCGTCATTCAGCGCCAATTGCGGCTCGGGTTTCCGGCCGCTTCACCTTGGCCATTGCCTCCGCATGAAATCATCAAAACTGCCGCGTCAACACCTTCGCGCTATCGCGTGCTTCATCGCAACAGGTGCCCTCGGCGCAGTGCTAAGCGGCTGCGGCGGCGGCTCGGACCCTGCGGTTCTGCCGCCCACACCTCCGCCGATAGCTGTAGTGCCCATGTTGCAGCCGGTGGGCGCAGTTGCGGAAGGCAACACCGTCGCGGTGACGGAATGCGCTGCGCCAACGGCGGTACCTATTATTGGCAAAGCCGATATGGCTCGCTATCCAAAAGCCAACGGCGTGTTTCGCGGTTGGCCTTTATTCGGCTGGCCGACGGCCGTGAATTACACGTCCCCTTTGCAATTGCGCGCTGACCGAGCGGGCGGCTTTGTTGTGTCGCACTGGACAGACGCCAATGGCGCGATGTTTAAGGTGGCCGCCAACGGCGACAAATCGGTGCTCCCAATTCCGTACAGCGCGAGCTTCGATGTCGCTGCCGACGGGTCTGTCTGGTTTATCGCTAACGGTGCGCTGTCAATGGCCACGCCGGATGGCAAGGTCACTCAACTCGCCACACTCGGTGGCGGCATCGCCGCCGCCGCCGATGGGCCGCTCGGCGCATCGCCTCTGGGCCCGGTCACGCTAGTGGCGGCGGGTCGAGACAAAATTTACCTGTTGGCCGAAGAGACACCCGCCGACACAATGGGACTGCCAGCGCCCATCGCGTTTACGCGCAGCCTGAAAGTACTGTCCCGTTCGACACAAGCAGCAACCGGGTGGGTAGTCACCACGGCACCCCTGTGGAGCAGCGTACAGACAGTGGATGTTGTCTCTGCGATGCGTGTGGATGCTAACGATCAACTGGTGGTACTTGCTAACGAACCCTTCAAAAAAATCGTTACGCAAAACGGCTCCTACTATAAATTCGCCGCTGAAGCGTGGGTGCGGATTCGCAATACCAGCGGGCTATGGGTCGACGTTGCAAGCAGAGCGTTCGAGCTTACGGCTGGGCAGACCGGCGGCATAATGGGGGGGCACCAGGGTAACTCCAGAAGATACACACTCGACGCCCAAACCCTCAGCGTTGCGCCCAATGGCGACATTTGGGTGGGCGGGGCGGCGGCCACCTTCAAAGTGAATCGTGAATTAGGCTGGCAGCGCACGGGTCGGTCGGCGGCAGCGCCATCTGACCAAATTGGCCTGGATGGTTCGCTAGCCGACGCGACGTTTGCAAGCGCCAATCAGTTGGTCGCCGACAACGCCGGCGTCACTTTTTATGATGGCGAAACCTGCCAGATTCGACGCCTTACCGACACTCAAATCGCAACCCTCTCGGGACCACGATTGGGAGGCGTCAATTTTGCCTCGGCCGGATTTCTTGGGCAGGACAATCGAGGTGATTTGCTGCTTGCACGCGGCGCCCCCGCTGAAAATTCGGACAACGGTCGGTTTAGGACGCTGCAGGATGCGATCGACGGTCGCTATAAAACGCTAGCCACATTGCTGAGGGCGAGCCTAAGCACGCCGAATTTCAAAGCAGAGGTCGTAAAGTCACTCGCCGCCCCGCTCATACCCAACGCTGACTGCAATTATGAATTCCCCGGTCTTAGTTTTTCCCCGACATTGGTCTGCACCGGCGCGACGACCGATCCTTCAGCTAGCCGCGGAATGTGGCTGGGCAGCGGTACTTCGGGCGTGCTGGCGAGAGTCGACAACAATCTGATCAGCAGTACTTCGGGCGTGCTGGAGAGAGTCAACAGCAATCTGATCACAGGCCTTGAGAGCGGTGCTGGAACCGTGATCAGTTCCACCACCGCATGGCCCGGCATTCTCAATGGCGTCGCGCCAAGTGGGCCATCCGGTGCGCATCTAGATGGCAGCAACTTTTATTTGTTCGGATGGATGCGCTCCGATGTGCGCGGGGAGACGGTTCTCCGCCTCTATCAGTTGGACATTCAATCGTCCGCCGTCACGTTGGTTGCAGGCAAATCGATCGCCTCTGGCGTCTACGCGGGTGTGAAGGTCGACCTAAGCCCCGTGATTCCGTCGGGTGGTGGCGGACCAGCATTTGTGCAGCATCGCAGCGATGGCAAGTTTTGGTTGTCCAACGGTAAAGATATCTGGCTGCTTGATACCGCGGGGCAGTTGCAACGTATTGCAGGCCTGTCAACTTCGGCGGCGGGTGTGGACGGGGCAAGCGCCAACGCCAGCTTTGCACTGATCAGCAGCATCCGTGTGTTGCCCGACAATCGTTTGCTGGTGGTTGATCAGGGCGCACACGCCGTTCGCCTGCTGGGAGATGACGGTAAGGTCAGCACCATCGTTGGCACGCTCAACACCAAGGGCAGCAGTTTCGGCGCGCTGCCGGCGGCGCTCGACACGCCCATTGATGCGTTTGCCGTCGGCAAAGACATCTACATCACAACGCAGACTTCGAGTAATCTGTTGCGTGCGAATGGCGCGCTCTGAGCGCTTGGGACCAACGTAGCGTTGGTGTTGATCTGCTCGCGTGTGACGGTTTACAGAAATACGCGGCAGAGAAGTAGCGAGGGTGCCGCTGCGAGAACGGCACGAGAGACACACGCGAGGGAAACGCAGATTTATTTATTCATTCTTTCGTCGTTCCGGCGCAGGCCGGAATCCATGCGCCCTTACCAATCATTAGGTTGCATTGGGCGTGGGCCCCGGCCTTCAGTCACCCCGGTGAAGACCGGGGCGCGGAAACGAATAATTCCGTGTGTTCCTAAAAACCGCGCTACACCTGTTCCAGCAACCCTTTTTTGCGCAACATAGGCTCGACCTTGGCCGCGCGTCCGCGAAACGCCGCATAAGCGTCGCGTGGCTCGATGGTGTTGCCTGCCGAGTAAACGTAGCGGTGTAGCCGTTCGGCGGTGGGCGCATCAAACGGATCACCTGCCTCAACAAAGGCGTCGAACGCATCAGCGTCGAGCACTTCGGCCCACATGTACACGTAATAACCGGCCGCGTAACTGTCGCCTGCGAACAGGTGCCGGAAGTGGCTTAGTCGGTGCATCATCGGAATTGGGCTTGGCATGCCGAGGCGTGCGAGTTCTGCCTTTTCAAAGCCAACCAGGTCAAATTCGTCGTAGCTTGTTAGCGCGTGCGCGGCCATATCGACCAACGCGCTGGCGGTGTATTGCACCGTCTCAAAACCCTTGTTGAACAAACGCGCCGCTTCGATTCGTTGGCGTAAAACGGCGGGAATCGAGGCGCCGGTTTGGTAGTGCTTGGCGTGCTTGTCGAGCACCACCGATTCAAGCGCCCAGTGTTCAAATAATTGCGATGGCAACTCAACGTAATCCTGCAACACGTTGGTGCCAGACAGTCGCTCGAACGTGACGTTCGACAGCAATCCGTGCAGGCCGTGACCGAATTCGTGGAATAAGGTGCGAACGTCGTCAAGACTCAATAGCGTCGGCTCTCCCGCCGGCGCTTTAGCAAAATTGTTGTGATTGGCAATGATCGGGATGACGTCAGTATCGGCCATGCGCGACTGCAAGCGATAGGCGCTCATCCACGCACCGCCGCTCTTCGAGGCGCGTGCAAAGTTGTCGGACAGAAAGATTCCAACCAGTGCACCTTGCGCGTTTTTAACTTCAAAGGTGCGCACGTCCGGGTGATACATCGGCACCCCCAATTTTTCTTCAAACGCGAGCCCGAACAGTTTGCCTGCGCAGTCAAACATCGCGCCCATCATCGCGTTCAATTCGAAGTACGGCTTGGTTTCGGCGTCGTCTAGTTGATATCGGGTCTGACGAACTTTTTCTGCGTAAAAACGCCAGTCCCATTGCTCGATCGGGTGCGTGCTTCCGGTGGCAAGCGCGGTCGCTTTGATTGCATCAAGCTCAGCGTTGGCGCGCTGTTTGGCGGGTTCCCACACTTTGCCCAGCAATTCCTGCACAGCTGCTGGTTGACCGGCCATGCGATCGACCAGCGCGTAATCGGCAAACGTTTTGTAGCCGTGCAGATTGGCCTGTTCGAGCCGCAGTTTCAAAATTTCAAGGGCAATCGGGCGGTTGTCGCTGGCGCCCGTTTGTTCGCCGCGCGCAAGCCATGCCGTGAGCGCTTGTTCGCGCAAATCGCGACGTTCGGAAAACGTGAGAAACGGCATCAACAGCGAACGCGACAAGGTGATCGCGTGAGCGTCTTTAATGCCGCGCGCCTCGGCAGCGGCCTTTGCGGCATTGCGCAGAAACACCGGCAGACCGGAAAGATCAGCCTCGGTCGTCAGCAGCAGTTGATAGCCAGCTTCATCGGCGAGCACATTCTGCGAAAACTGCGTGGTGAGTTCGGCAAGCTTGGCGACCACTTGTGCATAGCGCGTTTTTGACGCGTCCGCGAGATTTGCGCCAGCACGCACAAAATCGAGATGCACGCGGTCCAGCAGGCGGCGTTGCTCAAGCGACAGCCCCAGCGAATCGGCCTGCGTTTGAATGGTGTTGATGCGCGCGAACAGCGCAGCGTTCATGTAAATGGCGCTGTTGTGTGCAGCCAGAAGCGGGGCGATTTCGAGTTCGACTTTTTGCAGCGCAGGAGACGTTTCTGCCGCAGCGAGGTTGAAGAACAGCTCGCGCACGCGGGCGAGCAGGCGACCGCTGCGGTCAAACGCGCCTAGGGTGTTGGCAAAGGTTGGCGCGTCGCTGGCGGCGGCCAAAGTGTCAATTTCGTTTCGTTGCTCGGCGAGCGCCGCTGCAAATGCGGGCAGGAAATGGTCGGCATTGACAAGCGCGAACGGCGGTAGGCCGTACGGCGTGACCCAAGTGTCAAGAAGTGGATTACTGCTCATGTGCAACTTTAAAACGAAGGAAATAATCGGCTGATTGTACGATCGACTTGCCGCAATTCAACGCTGCGCTAACCAACGCCTACTCGGTGGCCGCCGCTGCCCCTGCGCTGCGCCCTTTGTGCCACAGCACATCCGGCTGCCCGTTCACACGATTTAACACGCGCGACAACACGAACGCCATATCGCTCAGGCGATTTAGATAAATCCGTGACGGCATTGAAACCTCTGCGATATCGGCCAGCGCCACCAAGGTGCGCTCGGCACGCCGCCCGACGGTGCGCACCAAGTGGGCGTATGCCGCAGCCCGGGAACCTCCGGGCAGGATGAAATCCTTGAGCATCGGCAAGTCTTCGTTTAATGATTCGGTGAGCGCTTCAAGCCGTTCGACGTGCGCGTCGGTGATGGCGTAGTAGCCGGGAATCGACATCTCACCGCCAAGGTCAAAAAGATCATGCTGCACGTCAGTCAAGGCCGACCGTAGCGCCTCTGGGAGCGGCTCGGTGAGTAGCAATCCGACCACACTATTGAGTTCATCAATGTCGCCCAGTGCGGCCACCCGCGGATGACTTTTTGCGATGCGCGAACCGTCACCCAACCCGGTGGTTCCCGCGTCACCGGTTTTAGTTGTAATCTTCGACAAACGATGGCCCATGAGCTTCCCGACAATCTGTGTTTTTACTGAATAAATGAGTGTAGAAGAATCGTTTGTGTTGGCGGAAACCGACGGCGCGGTGGCGACGTTAACGCTGAACCGTCCAGCTCAGTTCAACGTGCTGTCGAGCGGCATGATCAGCGCCTTGCAAACGGCGCTCGATGAGGTGCGCATAAATGGTGCGATTCGGGTGGTCGTTTTGGCGGGTGCAGGGCGCGCGTTTTGTGCCGGACATGATTTGCGCGAAATGCAAGCAAACGCCGATAAAACCTGGCTTACAGAACTGTTCGCACAATGCTCGAAAGTCATGCTCACCATTAGCGAGATGGCGCAGCCGGTGATTGCCCGCGTTCAGGGAGTGGCGACCGCAGCGGGCTGCCAGCTGGTTGCAAGCTGCGATTTGGCCATGGCTAGCCACTCGGCCCGATTCGCGACTAGCGGGGTAAACCTCGACCTGTTTTGCTCAACGCCCGCAGTTGCAATCACCCGATCTCTGGCCAGCAAACACGCTGCCGAGTTGCTATTTGGCGGTGATTTCATCAGCGCTGCGCAAGCCGAACGCTGGGGACTGGTCAACCGTTGTGTTGACGAGTCGATGCTGGCGCAGGCCACGCACGATTGGGCGCAGGCCATCGCGTCCAAATCCGGCGCAGCGATCAGCTCGGGCAAAGCGCTGCTTCGCAAGCAACGAAACCTGTCGCTCAGCGACGCTTATGCTGCCGCAGGAGAGAATATGGCTAATGACATGTTCACGAAAGATGCAAACATGGGCATTAATGCCTTTCTCAACAAACAACTCGCCCCCGGCTGGACGCACCGATGAGTCTGCTGCGCCGCGATCTTCCGCCGCCTACTGATTCATGGGATGCACTGCGCGAATGGTCAAGACAGTCCTGGTGGCAGCGCTACCGCGTGTCGTTAATGGTGATGGCGCCATTCACCACCCTCGTCCTGGCGTTGGCAGGGATTGGTCTTTTAATCGCTGAGCCGTCGTGGCGATCTGCGCAATTAATTGGCGTGCTTTGGCTGATTGGCGTTCCGCTCACCGCACTGGGCAACATGCGGCGCATGGCACGCGCGGCGGCCCAGGTACCGCCGATCTCAGAGGCAAGCCGCAACCCCACCACTGCGGTGGACATTCGCGGCAATCGTGGGCCGGATTGACCGGGGTCGTACGGTTAACGATGCAAGTGCCGACGCGCCGAAAAGAAGTTGACGCAAAAACCGGCTGCGGCTCCCACCAAAACGGCACCCCAGATTTGCCACCACTCGCGAGCTGACACGTAAATTAAGGCCGATGAAACTGCGAAGTTAAGCGCGGTGCCCATCAATTGCTGCAGCAGGTATTGCCCCCAGTCTTGCAAGCTCGCCGGGTGTTGCGGCGAAAACGTGTAGCGCCGATTAAAAAAATACGTCGTCGTTACACCGGCCAGCAAGCCCGCCGACCGCGCCGCCAACACCGGCCATCCCGCTTGCATACCCAACGTCACCATGCCGAGATCAACGGCCAACGCCATAAACGCGCCGATCAAATAGCGCCCTGCTTGTTGCAACGTTTCGCGCACTACGTAGTCCTCAACAGTAAGCTCATTCGATCGGCTTGGCTGGCGTTTTGCTGGCGGCCACGGTTGCGACTGACACCGTTTGCGGCAGCCCCCCCCGAATTTTTAATCGCCATTCAACCTCCCCCGCGGCGCAATCGGTGCAGCGAAAAATCGCTGTATTTGCGATGGTTGTAGTCGCAACGATTTGGCGCCCATTCACTTCAGCCGTCACATTAAACAGTGGCGACGTTGGCAGCAAATTGCTCACGATAACGACGTCACTGGAGGACGCCGGCGTAACCATTAACCACGCCTCCTGTCGCGCTGCGGCCAACATCAGATCGAAGCGTGGCGGATAGCGCTTGCCGGACGCTGCTGGCAATGACGAAGCGGGGGAAAACACAGCGTTTGCTGGTGCCAGGCCATAGGCTCCCACCAACTCGGTCGGCTGCAGCCCTGCTTGTTGCCACACCGATATGGGCAGGCCTACGTACGGCTGATGACGACCTCCGACGTTGTCACTGCGCCGTTGCTGGCGGCAGGCTAAATCAGTTTCAACATGCAAACCCACATCAAACGCGGAAGCAATGTCTCCGTGCAGACTCACCGCATCAGGCTGCGCACAAAGCCACCGCGCCAACGCATCACGCGTGGTGTTTGCCAGAACCGATTCGCGGTGTGCGGTGGTACTGACGTCCTGCATATCGGAATGCAATGGCAAGTACGAATTGACCCGTCCAAGGCGGGCAATATTGATCAATCCGGCGGCCACCACCAGATGCAACGCGACCACCGCAACGATTACAAAGATCCACAGTGCTCGACGCCACTTCGTGCGCCCGTCAAGCAAAGCCAGCCATGCCACCGCGAACACGACCGACAACGGCACGAGCGCTACAAACAGCATGTAAAAAGGCGTGTGGTTGCGCAGCAATGCGACTGCTGCGACCGTCCAAATCAAGCTTAGCAACGCACCTATCAACGTGCGACGTAAGTGTGCGGTCATGCTGGCCATCACGATGCCAATCAACGTGGCGATCAGCACGACAACCCAAACTAACAGAGCGAGCTGTGCACCCTCAACGCCTTCATTCAACAGGCTGTCGAATATATTTTTTGCCTGCATCCAGAGCATATTGGGCGCGATGCCTGTAACCCCCGCTATCGAGCCGCCAATGCCACTCGGGCCGACCGCATTGTCTGCGGCGCCTTGCGCGGCCAAGGCGGGAAACACGGTGCCAACCAACCACGGGGAAAACACGGCGAACGCGGCTAATGCTGAAACTATGAGCGCGCGCCAGCGGTGGCGAGACGGCAAGGCGACAATGGCCACTAGCGCCCAAGGCAGCAACAGCACTGCGGTCGGGTGCGCATGCAAAGCGAGCGCCGCGGCAAAGCCCAAACCCATCGCCCAGCGCGTTTGGTCAGGCGCATCGCATAGGCGCAACGCACACCAGGCGGTCCACCAAAGTGCTGCTTCAACAAACCACGGATGCCCCAAACCCAGCATCTGGTAGCTCGCCACTCCGGGCAGCGCCGCGGCGACCGCTAGCGACACTCCAAATGCCGGCCCAAGCCAGCGCTTTCCGACCACATACGCCAAGGCAAACTTGCTTGCCAACAAGCAGCCCATCAGCGCGAAGTACACCGTCAGCGATCCGCTAACGGCGAGCACCGCCGCCACTAGGTAATACCAGACCGGGCCCAGCAACATGGTGGTGCCCACCGGCGGTCCGATCAACGGCAGCGCCTCTCCAAGCACGATACGCTGACCCCAGTACAGGTCGCGGGCCACATCGATCGAAACCACACCATGTACGATTGCCGCCACGTAGGCGGCAGTCAGCAGGAACACGCAAGTCCAACCTATTGCGTTTGCCGGAGCGATGTTGCGTTTCAGGACGTGGGTCATTACCCAAGCGTAATGCATGCCGTTTGCCGAGCGCCTTAGAGCAGCTGCTCAAAGCAGGATGCGACCGCTGCGTGCGGGCTGCCAAATTTCTATAATCAATTGGTTACGGTCTGCGCTACTTGCGCCGCGACCGCGCCTATCTAGGCGGCCCTACCCTCAAGGAGAGAAGTTTGAAGATATTGGTTCCGGTCAAACGCGTCGTTGATTACAACGTCAAAGTACGCGTCAAGGCTGATAGTTCGGGTGTCGACATCGCCAACGTGAAGATGTCGATGAACCCGTTTTGCGAAATTGCTATTGAAGAAGCGGTTCGGCTGCGCGAAAAAGGCGTCGCCACCGAGGTGATCGCGGTTTCAGCGGGCCTGTTGCAATGTCAGGAAACGCTAAGAAACGCCATGGCAATCGGCGCTGATCGGGCGATTTTGATTGAGACTGATGTTGAATTGCAGCCATTGGCAGTCGCCAAGTTGCTCAAGGCCATCGTCGACAAAGAGCAGCCCGGCTTGGTGATTCTTGGCAAGCAGGCCATTGACGACGACGCCAATCAAACCGGGCAAATGCTTTCTGCATTGCTCGGTTGGGGTCAGGCGACGTTTGCGTCAAAAGTGGAAGTCAGCGGCGACACCGCTACAGTCACCCGTGAAGTCGACGGCGGTCTTGAAACCATTTCGCTCAAGCTACCCGCGATTATTACCACCGACCTTCGCCTGAACGAGCCGCGCTATGCAACGCTGCCCAACATCATGAAAGCGAAGAAAAAGCAGCTTGATAACGTCAAGCCAGCTGATTTGGGAGTAGACGTCACCCCGCGCCTGACCACGCTCAAAGTGGAAGAGCCGCCGAAACGTCGCGGTGGCGTCAAAGTGGCGGACGTCGCCGCGCTGATGGATAAATTGAAAAACGAAGCAAAGGTGATCTGAACATGGCTAATCTTGTTATTGCCGAGCACGATCATGGCTCGCTGAAATCCGCCACACTGAACGTCATTTCTGCGGCGGTTGCCATCGGTGGCGACGTACACGTGTTGGTCGCCGGTGAAAATGCCAGTGCCGCTGCAGCTGCCGCGGCTCAGGTCGCCGGCGTGTCCAAGGTGTTGCTCGCTGACGGCGCTGCGCACGCAAAACTGTTGACGGAAAACGCCGCCTTGCAAGTTGTTGCAGTCGCTGCGGGCTACAGCCACATTCTGGCCCCGGCAACCGCCTACGGCAAAAGCGTTGCGCCTCGGGTTGCAGCACTGCTCGACAAAGCGCAGATCAGCGACATCATCAAGGTGGTCGATGCCGACACCTTTCAACGTCCGATCTACGCTGGCAACGCCTACGCAACGGTTAAATCCAGCGACAGCGTAAAGGTGTTGACGGTGCGCGGCACGGCGTTTGGCGCCGCGGCAGCAACCGGCGGCAGCGCCACCGTTGAAAGCGTTACGGCGGTTGCTGACTCGGGGCTGTCGAGCTTCGTATCGGCCGAACTGACCAAGAGCGAACGGCCTGAACTCACCGCCGCAAAAATCATTGTTTCTGGCGGACGCGGCCTCGGTTCCGGTGAAAAATATCGCGAATTGTTGACGCCACTGGCCGACAAACTCAATGCAGCGATGGGTGCATCGCGCGCGGCGGTTGACGCGGGCTTCGTGCCCAACGATTATCAGGTCGGCCAAACCGGAAAAATCGTTGCGCCGGACCTCTATATCGCCGTCGGCATTAGCGGGGCGATCCAGCACTTGGCGGGCATGAAAGACAGCAAGGTCATCGTCGCCATCAATAAAGACCCTGACGCGCCGATTTTCGGCGTCGCCGATTACGGGTTGGTGGGTGATTTGTTTGAACTGGTGCCACAACTAACCGCCGAGCTGTAGCGCGGTTTAACTCCTCTCCCGCTTTGGGAGAGGGTTAGGGTGAGGCGACTTAAAGTCGTCGCCTGACCTTAACCCGAGTTGTGCCGTCCGGCGCCACTCACCCACGCCCTCGCATCACGCTGCGAGCGCAACACTCAGGATGTTCGATATGAGTACCTACCAAGCCCCCCTAAAAGAGATGCACTTGCTGCTGGAGACGGTCGCACCCATCTCTGAAATTTGCAAGCTGCCGCACTTCGCGGACGCCACGCCGGACACGGTTGCAGCGATTCTCGAAGCTTCGGCCCAATTTGCAACCGAGGTGCTTGATCCGCTCAACTGGTCGGGTGATCAGGAGGGCGCACGGCACAACCCTGCCGACAACTCAGTGACCACACCCAAAGGCTTCAAAGCCGCCTATGCGGGTTACCGCGAAATGGGTGGCACCGGCATGCCGATGCCAACTGATTTTGGTGGCATGGGCATGCCGCGCTCGGTGGTCACGTTAACCGACGAAATGCTGCATTCGGCCAACATGGGTTTTGGCTTATTGCCGATGCTCACGCAGGGCGCCATCGAGGCCATTTTGTTAGCCGGCTCCGACGAGCTGAAGGCCACTTTTGCTGAGAAGATGGTCAGCGGCGAATGGAGCGGCACCATGAACCTGACCGAGCCGCAGGCGGGTTCCGATTTGTCACTGGTGAAAACGCGCGCCGAGCCGCAGGCTGATGGCAGCTACAAAGTATTCGGCACCAAAATCTACATTACCTACGGCGAACACGACTGGGCGGAAAACATCGTGCACTTGGTGCTCGCGCGTTTGCCCGATGCCCCGCCGGGTGTTAAAGGCATTTCACTACTGGTGGTGCCCAAGTTTCTGGTCAATAAAGACGGCAGCCTTGGCGCGCGCAACGACGTAAAGTGCATTTCCATCGAACATAAGATGGGCATTCATGCGTCACCCACTGCGGTGATGCAGTTTGGCGATGCCGGCGGCGCAACGGGCTACATCGTGGGTGAGCCGAACCGCGGCCTGGAATACATGTTCATCATGATGAATCTCGCGCGTTTTGGTGTCGGCTTGCAGGGCGTGGGCATTAGTGAGCGCGCCTATCAACGCGCCGTTGCCTTTGCGCGTGACCGCGTGCAGTCGCGCGACGTTGGCGCACCGCGCCAACCTTCGGTATCAATCATTCATCATCCGGACGTGCGCCGCATGCTGCTGCGCATGCGCGCGCAAACCGAGGCCGCGCGGGCATTGGCGATGGCCACCGCGTATGCGTTTGATTTGGCTGCAGCACACCCCGATGCGGCCGTTCGCGCAAGCAACGCAGCTTTTGTTGATTTGATGATCCCGATTCATAAAGGTTGGGCGACCGAGATGGCGCAAGAGACCACCTATCAGGGCATACAAATTCACGGCGGCATGGGTTTTATCGAAGAAACTGGCGCCGCGCAGTATTACCGCGATGCCCGCATCACCACGATCTACGAAGGCACCACAGCGATCCAAGCAAACGACCTGATAGGGCGCAAAATGGCGCGTGAAAATGGCGTCACCGCAAAGGCATTGATCGCCACCATGCGCGAATTTGCTGTTGAATTGGCAACGTCACAGCATCCCCATTTAAAAGCGACGCATGCGCGTTTGATTGCAGGCATTGAAGCGGTCGAACGCGCTGTCGAATTTAATCTCGCCAATTTCAACAGCGACATTCGCGCCTGTTTCGCCGGCTCGGTGCCGATGTTGAAATTGTTCGGCATCGTGTGTGGTGGTTGGCAGTTGGCGCGGGTTGCGCTGGAAGCAGAAAAACGGCTCAATGCAGGTCATGCCGACGCGGCGTTTTATGAGGCGAAACTGGCAACAATGCGTTTCTTTGCCGACACTATGATTCCCGAAGCGATTGCTGCTGCGGACACCATTGTCAATGGCGCTGAAGGCACCATGGCGATGGCGGAAGCTGCGTTTTAGTAGTGCCTGGCGTTACGTGGGGCGTGGTTCCAGCCCTAGTTTCGTCGTGTGCAAGCACTGTCGCGGTAACAACGTCCCCTTTCAAAAAACATTACTGAACTTCGTATGCTGCAACTTCACTACTTTCCCTCCAACGCCTCATTCACACCGCACGTTTTGCTCGAAGAAATGGGTCTGCCGTTCGAGCTGAAATTGGTTGATCGCACTCAGAACGCGCACAAATCTGCCGAGTACTTAAAACTTAACCCGAACGGGCTGATTCCGGTGTTGGTAGACGGCGATCTGGTGCTTTACGAGACCGCAGCAATCTGTCTGCATCTCACTGATTCACATCCAGAAAAAAATCTGGCGCCCGCGGTGGGCACTAAACAGCGCGCAGAGTTCTACAAGTGGCTGATGTGGATGACCAACACCTTGCAGCCGGCAATGGTCATGTATTTCTACACCGATCGTTACACCTCTTCAACCGACCCCGAAGTGCTCGCTCAAATCACCGCGAAAACGCAAGAACGCGTGGGCGGAATGCTCAAGCAACTCGATGAACATTTGGCGGCAAATGGCGGGCCGTGGATGATGGGCCAGACGTTCACCGTGCTCGACGTTTACGCCTTCATGCTGGGGCGCTGGACGCGTGGCTTCAAGGGCGATCCATCGTCAACACAACCGGCACGCTCGGTGGCCGCATGGCCGCATCTGGGTCCGCTTATGGAGCGAGTACGCAATAGACCGTCAGTGCAGCGCGTGGCTGTCACCGAAGCGCTGAAGGATATTGCCGGTTAGACGATCTGCATTTCGCCAAGCGAGTTTCGAAAGTTTTAATTTAGCGTTGCTGTCATCAGCGGAACATAAAGCATCGCTACACTCTTCAGTTCGTATTTCGAAGGGTACTCCCTCGAATTAACAGAGAGGAAGCGGTGGCACCCATCATTAGCATCAGCGGTTTGCGCGTGGCGTACGGCAATCATGAAGTGCTCAAGGGCATTGATCTGGCGATTGCGCCGGGCAGCTTTGTTGCGCTGTTGGGCGCATCCGGTTGCGGCAAAACCACGCTGCTGCGCACCCTAGCCGGATTCACGCCAGCCAGCGGTGGCTCGATTCGCGTCGAGGGTAGGGACGCTTTAACGCTGCCTCCGGAGCGGCGCGGCATGGCCATGGTGTTTCAGTCCTATGCGCTGTGGTCGCACATGACGGTGGCGCAAAACATAGGTTATGGCCTCAAATTACGCGGTATGCCGCGCGACAAAATCGGCCAACGGGTGGCGGCACAATTGGCGATGCTCGGGCTTACTGGCTATGAGCAACGCTCCGTCGCTGAGCTTTCGGGCGGGCAGCGGCAACGCGTCGCGCTCGGTCGTGCACTTGCCGTTGAACCCAAAATCCTACTGCTCGACGAGCCGCTGTCGAACCTCGACGCGCGCATCCGTGTACAGATGCGCCATGAGATTCGCAGTATTCAAAAAAAGCTCGGCCTGACCGCGATATTGGTCACCCATGACCGCGAGGAGGCGATGGTCATGGCCGACCTTGTGGTGGTTCTCGATCAGGGTCGCATTGCGCAAATGGGCACGCCAGAGGCGGTTTTTCAACGGCCCGCTTCACCGTTTGTTGCAGCCTTTATGGGCGCTGAAAATATCATCGATTGCGAGGCCAAGCGCAACGGCGCTGGCATTGATCTGCGCATTCCAGCGATACCCGCCAGCCAACTGCATTGCCCGATGAGCAGCAGTGAGGACGTCGCTAGCGCTAGCGTTGCAGCCGATGCCGACGGCCCGGTGCAGGTCCACTTTCGTAGCGAGGCGGCTTTTCTGCGCGAAGCCGGTGCGTCAGTCGCGGCAACGCTGCAATTTCCGGGTCGCATCAGCCAGGTCAGCTATCTCGGTAGCGGCTATCGCTGCGAAGTCAACACCGATTGCGGTGCTTTTTTCGTCGACCATCCGACGCGCTTTGCGCCAGACGACGGCGTCACCGTTTGTATTCCCGGCAACGCGCTGCACGTATTTCGACGCGATCTGTCGCGTCAAGCCGCACCGGCGAAAGCGTTCCAATAATCTTTATCGCAAATAACTTTTAAGGATAGAAGCTCATGAAAACCCCGTTACGTATTGTTGCGCTGGCAGTGAGCGCAGCGCTCAGCACTGCCTCAATGTCGGCGCATGCCCAGACCACATTGACCGTGCTGTCTGGCGGTTCACAGAACATGGTCGACTACGTCACCGACTACTTAGGCCCGCTGTTTGAAAAACAGAACGCCGGCGTCAAGGTGGTGGTGGTGGGCGTCGGCCCGGACGATGCAGGATCGCAGAAAATTCTCGAGAAATTGCAGGCGCAAAAAGGTGCGGCCACTTGGGACGTTGATGTGATCGTGCCTAACCAGCAAAAAACCGGCGAGATGGCCAATGCCGGGTTGTTGCTGAAATATCGCGACAGCATCGCCACTGGCAAATATGCAGTAAGCCAATCGTCAAAGCAAGCGCTGGGCGTCAACGTGGACGGTTACGTGATGCCCATGTTCGAAAGCCAGACAGCGATGGCCTACAACCCGGACCTGGTGAAAAGCCCGCCCTCCTCCTATGACGAGTTGCGCGCATTCGTCACCAAGAATCCCAAGCAATTTGGTTATAACGGGCTGAAAAACGGCATGTCTGGTGTGGCCTTCGTGGTCGGCTGGATGTATGCCTATGGCGGCAATGCAACCGCACTTCAGCAAGGCCCCTACGACGCCGCCGGTAAAGCCAGTAGCGGCTGGAATAAAGCCTACGCTGATCTAAAAGTGTTCAATCAAAGCGTGACATTTACGCCTGGCAATGCCGGCACACTGGACATGCTTAACCGTGGTGAAATCGCGATGGGTCCGGTCTGGGTGGACATGTTCTACACGTGGAAGGCCGATGGTCGTCTGTCGCCTAGCCTGAAGCTGAAACTGCTGTCGCCCGGCATGCCAGGCCAGCCTTATTACTACGCGATTCCCGCGAAAGCGAAGAATGCTGATCTCGCCAAAAAATTCATCGCACTGGCAACCAGCCCAGCAGTGCAAGCTGAAGGAATCGTGAAGCGCTTTAACTGGTATCCAGGCATTGATGCCAACGCGGTGAAACCTGCGCTCGACCCGAAAGTGTGGGCGAACCTGTTCACCGACATCTCGCCCGCTGATCTCGCAAAAAATGGCAAACCGTTCCCGATTGCACCGTTCTTCACTGACTTGCGCGAGCAGTACGAGAAACAGGTGGGCAACTAGAACTTAGCGATCCGCACAGCGAAACCGGGCGCTCTGGTTTCGCTGACTTGTCGGTCACCCATGTGATGCAAAAACGTTCCTCGTACCCGCTGGCACTGCTGCTACTGTCGCCTGCCCTTTTGATGGTGGGGCTACTGTTTATTTATCCGTTGGGCTATTCGCTTTCGTATGCGTTTCGCAACGAAAAAAGTGCGACGTGGGATCTGTCGAACTTTGAAAAAGCGTTCTCGCTTTACGGCAACGACATCGTCTACACCCTCGTTATTCTGGTGATGGCCACGACGCTGACTGGTCTGTTTGCGCTTGCCATTGGCGGCTACCTGACGCTCGGCGAGAACAAGCGCGCCGTGAGTTTTTTACGCTGGTTATACCGGTGGCCGCTATTTATTCCGATGGTGGTTGCCGGCCAATTGATGCGCACCTTCCTGGCCAAAAACGGCATGCTCAATAACGCCTTGATGTCGCTCGGCATTCTTGATCCTATCAACGCCATGAGCATGCTTGACTGGCGCGGCGTGGTGATTACTTTTGTCTGGAAGCAGTTGCCCTTTGCGGCATTGTTAATTTCCGGTGCGATGGCGTCGATGGATCGATCAATGATCGAAGCGGCGCGCAATCTCGGTGCCAGCAGACTGCGCGCATTAGTTGAGATTGTGATTCCGCAGATCAAAGCAACGCTTCTGGTTGCCCTGATTCTGTCGTTCGTCACCATGCTTTCGGCGCTGTCAGTGCCGATGATGATCATTGCCGGTTCGCCTACGATGATTACGGTCGACATGGCGTGGCGTGTAAATTCGTACGGCGACTACGGCGTCGCCAATGCACTTGGATTTATTTCCTGCGCGATGAGCGGCGTTGTGGCGTGGTTTTATTTGCGACACAGCGTGCGCGAACAGACAGCCACGCGATGAGCGCGTTGACACAACGCTTGCCTAAGTTGGGTGGCGCCATCTTGCGCAGCGTGTTGATCGGCTTGCTAGCGGTTGCGATTTTTGGCCCACTGCTGAATATGTTGATTTGGACGGTGGCCGAGGCTTGGTACTTCCCAGCCAAACTGCCGATACGCTGGGGCTTTCAATTTTGGCATCGCGTGTTTCGACCTGAGGCGGGCGCCATGGCCGCGTTGTGGACCAGCATCATCATTGCATTGATGACCGTGGCGCTAAGCCTGTTGGTATCGATCCCGGCGGGTTATGCGTTATCGCGTCGAACCTTGCCGTTACGTGGCGTATTTTTGCTGATATTTTTATTGCCACAAGCGTTTCCTGCGATTGCGGTACATATGAATATTGCGCGAATTTTTTACGGCTTGGGACTCAACGGCACACTGTGGGGCGTCATGCTTGTGCACGCGATTCAAGGGCTAGTGTTTTCGGTGTGGATCGCGTCGGCCGCTTTTGCGTCGGTCGATTCTGAACAGGTCGAAGCCGCGCGCAATCTTGGCGCAACGCCTTGGCGCGCGTTCGTCAGCGTATCGCTACCGCAGGCAGCGCCGGGATTGATGGCGAGTGCAATTTTCGTTTTTTTGATTTCGCTAGACGAGTTTTCTGGAACGTTTTTTGTCGGCGTTCCCGAGGTACGCACATTGCCGCTGACCATGCTTAACGCAGCACTTGAGGGCAACTATCAGATCGCCTCGATCACCGCACTACTGCTGCTGGTTCCGTCGATTGCGTTTATGCTCTTCGTCGAAAAATTTCTTAAGGCCGATGTATTGGCGAAGGTGGGCACATGAGCAACGCGGAGAGCGAATACTCGCTGTGGTTGCTGCCTGCCGAAGCCACGCAACTTGAGTTAGCCGCGCTGATCGCGCGGCTCGGCGTCCGATTCGGCAGCCAGCCGTTTACGCCACACCTCACCATTCAAGGTGATCTATCTCTGTCGCTCGACAGCGTTTCTCGTGCCGCTCAATCGGTTGCGGCGCAGTGGCCGCCGCAACGCTGGCGTGTAGCAGCGGTTGCCGGTAGCGAGCACTTTTTTCGCAGTCTGTACCTGCGTTTCGATGAAACTCCGGCCTATGTTGGCGGAAAAAAAGAGTTGCAATCTGCGAGTGGCAGCGCTGACGGGCTGTCGCTATTTCCTCACTTGAGCTTGGCTTATGGTGCGACCGATGAGGTGCAAAAGCGTGTCGTCATCGGCGAGCTTTCAGCAATGATCGGCAGCGAGATCAC
>JACMNN010000014.1 GCA_014378555.1 Burkholderiales bacterium
ACGGTCACGTTTTCGGTCGCAATCGCCTGCAGCAACACGATATTGTTGTGCCCAAAAATAGTGCGTAATCTACGTAATCCGCCGCGATAACGGGTCACGCTGCTCCACATGTTTGCCACAAACACGCCTTTTGTTTTCAGCGCTGCATGAGCTGCAACATAGAACGCGTCGGACTCCAGTGCACCCACGCGGCCGCGGCCGTCGTAGCAGTCGACCCACATCCAGTCCACGCTCGCGGCAGGCCGTTGGGTAATGACCTCCGCCGCGTCGCCCAAGGTCAGAACCACTCGAGGGTCGTCAGCGGGCAAGGGAAAGGCCGAACGCGTCAACGCCAGCACGTCAGGCCGCAACTCAACGATTTCCATTTTTTTAAGGCTCGTTTCCCAGTGTGCCAGCGCCCAACGTGGCAAAGAGCCCACCCCCAGTCCCGCGACATACACCTGCTTGGGCGCAGGCACCAGCAGCAGCGCCGCACACATGTCTTGCGCATAGCCGAGCACCAGTTCAGTCGGTCGACTCATGCGCATGCGGCCTTGCACCCACTCCGATCCGAAGTGAAGGGTGCGCAGGCCGTTTTGTTCGGAAATCAGGAGTTCGGACATGTCGAGTGCGGTGGGGTCTGGTGACGATGAAGGCCTCTATTTTCGCGCGTCTTTGCCGCGTCCGCCGTAAGCCAATAAATATGTCATTAAAATAGAGGCTTCTCTCACCGAGACTCGTTCTTTTATGTCAGCTTCCAAGCCCTCACTCGTCGCCGTCCCCGGCACTGCTGCACCAGCCTCTTCGCTCGCCTCAGTCCCGGAAATCATCAGCGAGCTTAAATCCGGTCGCATGGTCATCCTGATTGACGAAGAAGACCGCGAAAACGAAGGTGATCTGGTGCTAGCCGCCGAATTCGTGACGCCTGAAGCAATCAACTTTATGGCCAGATACGGTCGCGGCTTGATCTGTTTGACCTTGACGCAAGAGCGCTGTGCGCAACTTAATTTACCGCTCATGACGGCGAGTAATCGCTCGGGCTTTGGCACTAACTTTACGATGTCCATTGAGGCTGCTGAAGGCGTGACCAGCGGTATTTCTGCCGCAGACCGCGCCCGCACGGTGCAGGTAGCGACCGCATTTAACGCCAAGCCGTCGGACATCGTGCAGCCCGGCCACATCTTCCCGATCATGGCGCAACCCGGCGGCGTGCTGATGCGTGCCGGCCACACTGAAGCAGGCTGCGATCTGCCGCGTATGGCTGGGCTCACGCCCGCCTCGGTAATTTGCGAAATCATGAACGACGACGGCACCATGGCGCGGTTGCCTGATCTGCTGATATTCGCCAAACAGCACGGCTTGAAGATCGGTGCAATAACTGACCTGATCCAGTACCGCGCGGCGCAAGAAAACTTGGTTGAATGCGTCGGCGAACGGCCACTGCAAACCGCACAGGGCGCGTTCACGCTCAAAGTATTTCGCGAAAAATTGACCGCTGCAACGCACTTGGCGATCGTCAAAGGCACGCCGGTGCCGGCGAGCGTGACTGTGGTGCGTGTGCATGAACCGCTCTCTGTCATCGACACGCTTGATGCTGAAAGTGCTGTGCATTCATGGAGTATTCCCAACGCGCTTACTCGTCTGCAACAGGCCGACGCCGGCGTGTTGGTGTTGCTGCATCAAGCCGAATCTGCCGATACATTGCAGGACCGTGCCCTGAACGTGAAGCCGCTGAATGCGCACAAGATGGATTTGCGAACCTACGGCATCGGAGCGCAAATTTTGCGTGCGTTGAACGTCGGCAAGATGCGCGTGCTCGCCCGGCCGCGTCGCATGCCGTCAATGACCGGTTTCGATCTGGAAGTGGTGGCGTACGAAGAGTCGTAACAATTCGTTTTCACGCACGGTCCTTGTCGGGATGGGCGCCAAGATAAGTCCCCATGTTTGTCCGCCGCGCTGTCAGATTGCAGCCTGTTGGTGTGCTTCAAGGGACTTCGGCCGAAGCCGAAAAGACGAACTAAACATCAGTCACACAAATTAAAAAAGAGAAAAATATGTCCCTCGAACCCATCATGAAACTGCGTGGCGCCGGCCTGCAAATCGGCATCGTTACCGCGCGCTTCAACGCGCCGATCTGCGAAAAACTGCTCGCGGGTGCCAGACGGGCGCTGGTTGAAATGGGCGTCGACGCAAACGACATCGCCGAGGTCACCGTGCCCGGCGCGCTGGAAATTCCCTTTGCGCTGCAGGCGTTCGGAGCAACTGAACATTTCGACGCTTTGATCGCGCTGGGTTGCGTCATCAAAGGCGACACCTACCATTTTGAGATCGTCTGTAACGAATCGGCCGCGGGCATTTCGCGCGTTGGTCTCGATCACGACGTCGCAATTGGTAACGGCGTGCTGACCAGCTACACCGAGGATCAGGCGGTTGCTCGCGCCGAACAAAAAGGTTACGAGGCAGCGCAAGCCGCAGTCGAAATGGCGCTCTTGCAAGAGTGGACACACGCGAATTTCGGCGAAGCGTAAACCTGCAGGTGCGGCTCGCCGCGCCCCTCAAAACCACACTCCTGCCGCGGTGCGCCGCGCCAACAAAAAAAGATCGCATGACCGCACCTGAAGTTCCCCCCAACGCTGCTGCACCCAAAGCAAAACCCAAATCTGCCCGACGTTGGGCGCGCGAATTTGCAGTGCAGGGGCTCTATGAGTTCTTCGTCGGCGGACACGATCCAGTATCGATTCGCCTTCGCACCGAGGGCGACGACGATTTCAAGCGGGCGGACAAAGAGTTCTTCCGTGAAATGTGGCGCGGCTTGTCCGAGGATTGGGAGCCACTGGTGGCGCTGGTGCAACCGCATGTTGATCGTCCGTTTGCGCAGGTCAGTCCGATCGAGCGCAGTGTGATTCTGATCGGCGCCTGGGAACTCAAAAACCGTCTCGATATTCCGTATCGTGTCGCGATCAACGAATCGGTCGAACTGGCGAAAAGCTTTGGCGGCACCGATGGCCACAAATGGGTGAACGGCGTGCTGGATAAGCTGGCGCCGTTGCTCCGGGCGGACGAGGTCGCGGCAGGCCCGCGATCACGCGCGAAACCGGCTTATTAGCAACTTGTTTGATATTTGAATTGCGCAACAGCTTTTGCGTTGAACGGCGGCTGCGTGAGAAAAAAACCGCTTTTCGGCAGATTGTTGACTTTTGCAAAAATTGGCGGTTTACCCAATCAGCATGGGCGTTTCGACCTAAAGCTGACGGTGAATTTTTCGCCTGCACACGAGCGAACGTATGACTGAATTTGAACTCATCGCCCGCTATTTCACCCGTCCCAATCGCTCCGCGTTGCTCGGCAATGGTGACGACTGCGCAATCGTCGCCCCGAGCGCGGGCAACGCGTTTGCCGTCACCACTGACACGTTGATCGAGGGCCGTCATTTCTTGCCAACGCTGGACCCGTTCAAGCTCGGTCGGCGGGTCGTCAACGTGAACTTCAGCGACCTCGCGGCGATGGGCGCTGCGCCGCGCTACGCCCTGCTGTCGCTCACGTTGCCGCAGATTGATGAAGACTGGGTTTCGCGCTTTAGCGACGGGCTGTGGTCAGTGCTGGACGCATACGACGTCGAGCTGATTGGCGGCAACACCACCAAAGGGCCGCTGGCGATTGCAATGACCGCGTTCGGTGAATTGCCGCCCAACCAAGCGCTCACCCGATCCGGCGCCCGCGCTGGCGACGAACTGTGGGTCAGCGGCACGCTGGGGGACGCCGGGTGGGCCCTGTATGCGTTGACTGGCGAAACAAAATTCGCGGCAACACCGGAGCAAATTGCCAAATACGAATGTCCCGAAGCGCGCGTTTCTCTGGGTCTCGCGCTGCGCGGCATAGCCACCAGCTGCATCGATATCTCCGACGGCCTGCTTAGTGAGGCCAAGCACATCGCAACCGCCTCAAACGTGTCGATTGACATTGACATCGCCACGATCCCAACCGGGCTTCAGCATGTGTCGCGCCAATCGATTTCGAGCGTGACGGAAACCGCAACGCTGAACAGCATTGAAAACAGGGCATGGTCCGCCGTGGCCGACCACTTGGGCCAACACTGCCTGCTGTTCACTGGCGACGCCTACGAATTGCTGTTCACCGCGCCGCGACAGCAACATGACGCCGTTGCTGCGATCCTGAAACGCGAAAATCTGCCCGGCGCGTGCATCGGGCGCGTGAGCCCGCCGAACGCAGCCCAGCCGGTGCGCGTGCTCGACGCGCAATTACGGGTGATGGACATTGAAGTCAAAGGCTGGGATCATTTCGCATGAGCGACGTTACTCTGCCTTCACCCGCGCCGACCAAGCCCACGCTGCGCTTCATGCTGTCGCATCCAGCGCATTTCATTTCACTCGGTTTCGGCAGTGGCCTCGCACCGTTCGCACCGGGCACCTTCGGCACCCTGCTCGGTTGGTTTGCAGCACAGTGGTTGCAGCCGCTGTTGGGCGACGAGACGTTCTTTATCGGCCTCGCCTTCGCGCTCGGCATCGGCATTTGGGCTGCAGGCGTCACCGGGCGCGCGCTGGGCGAAAGTGACCACGGGTCCATTGTGTGGGATGAGGTCATTGCGATGGCGCTCATCACGGCCCTGTTGCCCGGCGCGTTCTGGAAGCAGGCGGTGGCATTTCTGCTGTTCCGCTTGCTGGACATTCGCAAACCAGGCCCGATTGGCTGGGTGGATCGAAACGTCAAAGGGGCGTTTGGCGTGATGCTCGACGACCTGATTGCAGCAGCGATCACACTGTTTATTGTTGCGCTGTGGATTCGCTTGCTATGAGCGCCTTGTTCGACGAATGGACGAAGCTCGCCGAGCACATCGGCGAAGTCTGCGTTGCCGAAAAGCGCATCATCGTTGGCGCTGAGAGCTGCACGGGCGGCCTGATCGCCGCGGTGCTCACCAGCGTCAGTGGCTCGTCGGCATGGCTTGATCGCACTTTTGTCACGTATAGCAACGAGGCAAAAATGGAGATGCTCGGCGTTTCCGCCCAAACGCTCGACCAGTTCGGCGCAGTCAGCAGCGAGACGGCATGCGAAATGGCGGCAGGCGCGTTTCGCACCGGCCGCGCCACGATGGCCTATTCGGTTACCGGCGTGGCCGGACCCACCGGCGGAACGCTCACTAAACCGGTCGGCATGGTGTGCTTCGGCTTTGCAACAGTCCAAGGTGTGAGTGCAGTCACGCGTCATTTCAAAGGCGACCGAAGCGCTGTGCGCGAGCAAAGCGTGAACTTTGTGCTCGGCGAATTGGCGCGCAAAAGCGGCTGACCATGTCCGCGCGGCGACCTTGCGGCTGAGTGCGGAGCGCACCCTATAAACTCCATTTTCCCTAAACCTAAAAATCGCATCCGACCATGAAGTGCCCGTTCTGCGGCTCCCTTGAAACGCAAGTGATCGATTCGCGCGTCTCCGAGACGGGTGACGCGATTCGTCGTCGTCGCAAATGCATGAGCTGCGACAAACGCTTCACTACCTTCGAGACGGTCGAAATGCGCATGCCGCAGGTCATCAAGGGCAACAGTACGCGGATCGATTTCAACGTCGAAAAAATACGCACCGGCTTCAATCGTGCACTGCATAAGCGCTTTGTGCCGACTGAATTTGTCGATCAGGCGATTGCTCGAATCGTGGCCAATATTCACAGCCTCGGCGAACGCGAAATCCCTTCACGCAGCATTGGCGAGATGGTGATGGCCGAGCTTTATAAGCTAGATAAAGTGGCCTACATTCGCTTCGCGTCGGTTTACAAATCATTTCAGGATGTGGAAGATTTTCGCTCTGCGCTTCACGAAGTCGATCGTCCTAGCGTCCCCAAAAAGCCCGCCGTGAAAAAAACTAAAAGTGCGTCTTAATGTTTAGTGCAGTGGATGAAACCTTTATGCGTCGCGCGCTGGAATTAGCGGCGATGGCGATGAATCACGCTACGCCGAATCCGCGCGTGGGCTGTGTGTTAGCGCGCGATGGACACATCATTGCCGAGGGCTTCACCCAACGACCGGGCGAGCCTCATGCTGAAGCGCATGCGATTAAAAATGCGCGAGCCAAGGGCCTGAATCTTGAGGGCGCGACCGCCTATGTCACGCTGGAACCGTGCAACCATTTCGGCAAAACGCCACCGTGTGCTGAGGCGCTGATCGGCGCCGGCATTAAGAGCGTATTTGCCGCAATGGAAGACCCGAATCCGATGGTCAGTGGCACCGGCTTTGCGCGGTTGCGCGATGCCGGTGTGGACGTGCGCGTAGGGCTGCTTTCGCACGACGCGGCAGAGTTGAATATCGGCTTCATCAAACGCATGACCACGGGACTGCCCTGGGTGCGCGCCAAGGTGGCGGCCAGCATGGATGGTCGCACCGGCTTGTCGAATGGCGAATCGAAATGGATCACCGGCGGCGAGGCGCGCCTCGATGGCCACCGTTGGCGCGCGCGGGCTTGCGCCATTCTGACCGGCAGCGGCACCGTGAAGCATGACGATCCGCAAATGACGGTGCGTGGCGTCGAAACCGCGCTTGCGCTACGGCAACCGTTGCGCATCGTATTCGATCATTTGGGTGAGTTGAGCGCAAGCGCGAAAGTGTTGCAGGGCGGTGCGTTGGTGTATTGCGCGGACCGTGCGCCTGCTGATTTGGCGAGCAATGTCGAAGTGGTTATGTTGCCCGATGCAGCCCGCCCCGGCAAGATCGATTTGGCGGCCGCGTTGCACGACATTGGCGCGCGAGGCGTCAACGAATTGCATGTTGAAGCGGGCGCTCGCTTGACCGGGCCGATGGTGGCGGCGGGGTTGGTTGATGAGCTGCTGATCTATCTCGCACCGAAACTGCTGGGGCGCGACGCGCGCGAAATGTTCTCTTTTAACGAGCCCGGAATACTTGCTGATGCGCTGCTGTTTGAGCTGCATGATGTGATGCGAATCGGCGACGACATCCGCGTGATGATGCGGGCAAAGCCCGACACAACAAGCGAAAGCGAGTAGACGCAAACATGTTCACAGGCATCATCACCGGCCTTGGCCGTATCACCGCGCACCAGCCGATAGGCGACGGCCAGCGCATCACCGTGGCCTGCGGCGACTGGCCCTTGGACGACATCAACATTGGCGATTCGATTGCGCACTCCGGCTGCTGTTTAACCATTGTCGAAAAGGGTGCGGGCGTATTGCGTTCCGACGTGTCTGCGCATTCGCTCAGCATCGTGGCCGGTTTGGGTGTGGGCGCGCTGGTCAATCTCGAAAAGTCGCTCACGCTTGCCGACAAACTGGGCGGTCATCTGGTAGGCGGCCACATCGATGCGGCAGGCCTTGTGACAATTTGGAAAAACCTTGCTGAGAGCTGGCTCATGGAAGTCGAAGTGCCCGCGCATCTGGGCAAATTCATCGCGCAAAAAGGCTCGATTACGGTCAATGGCGTAAGTCTTACCGTGAACGCGGTTGAAGACGTTGCCACCGGAACCCGCTTTCGGGTCAACGTGATTCCGCACACCTTTCGGGTCACCAATTTTGCAGAACTGGCGCCAGGCCATCGCGTCAATATCGAGATCGACACCATCGCGCGATACGTCGAACGCATGACCGCTGCAACTCGCTAAATCGAAAAATTTCAGCGAAAAAAAGAGCCGCAAATGCGGCTCTTTTTCGCAGCAGTAAAGCGACGGTTTAGTTCGGCGACACGCCCAAAGCTTTCACCGTATCGATGTTGATCACGCGACCGTCATCCACCGGCAAACGCTTCGACGTTTGATACGCAGCCACTGCCGTCATCATTGACGCCTTGATGCGACCATCAACTGCACCCGGATCAAAACCTGCGGTCTTAAGTGCAACTTGCAATTCACGAATTTTGATTGGCGTGGCGTTTGACTCGCACAACACAGCACGACGGTCCACGCGACCATCGGCGACCTTGACCCGCGTCGAGACGGTTTCGTAGACGGCGGGTACATCGATTTCGCGCGTGGTGGCGGCTTGGTCAATCACTTCTCGTGCTTCGGCTTTGAATACTGCTGGCACCAGTTCTTCGCGCACCGCAGCCGCCCTGTCGACGATCTGGCGCGTGTCTGCCTTGTAGACCGCAGCAATCGTTTCCTCGCGGAACGAGGCGGGTTTGTCGATAACCTGACGCGTTTCGGTTTTGTACACGGCGGGGATCGCTTCCTCGCGGAATGACGCAGCTTTGTCAACGACTTGCCTTGACGCGGCTTTGTACACAGCGGGCACTACTTCTTCGCGGAACGACGCAGGAGTTGCTACGACTTGCCGTGTTACCTGCTGCGTGACCGCGGGCACCGCGATTCGGCGGGTCGATGCGGGCGTGTCCACCACACTACGAGTCAACGTGCTGAACTC
>JACMNN010000095.1 GCA_014378555.1 Burkholderiales bacterium
GTTTTCAAAAATGTTCTCGGTCATAACAGCACTGCCTTCTGCGACCACGTTCATCGCCATCACCTGCGCCTGCATGTCCGTTGGAAACGCCGGGTAGGGTGCAGTCTGAACGCTTACCGCTTGCAACGCGCCTTTACGGGCAATGGTGATTGCGGTGCCGTCGATTGCGATGCTGCAACCGGCGTCACGCAGTTTGTCAAGAATGGCCTCCATTGACGCCACTGGCGCATCGAGCAGCGTAATTTCGCCGCCTGCTGCCGCCACCGCGCAGGCAAAGGTGCCGGCCTCAATGCGATCAGGCATCACGCGATAGCTCGCCGTGTGTAAATCAGTCACACCGACAATGGTGATGCTGTTGCTACCCGCGCCCGAAATTTTGGCACCCATCGCGATTAGGCAGTTGGCCAGATCCACGACTTCGGGCTCACATGCTGCGTTTTCAATCACCGTAATGCCATCGGCCAAGGTGGCGGCCATCATGATGTTTTCGGTACCGGTGACGGTCACCATATCCATCACGATACGCGCGCCTTTTAAGCGCCCGCCCGGCGCTTTTGCGTTGATGTAGCCGCCGTCAAGCGTGACCTCAGCGCCCATCGCCTCTAAGCCCTTAAGGTGCTGGTCGACCGGCCGTTGGCCAATGGCGCAGCCGCCGGGCAGCGATACCCGCGCCTCGCCCCAACGCGCCACCAGCGGCCCGAGCACCAACACCGAGGCGCGCATTGTTTTCACCAAATCGTATTCGGCAACCGGATGGGTCAGCGTGCTGGCGTCAATTTCAATGCGATGGCTTTCAGTGCGCGCGGCAGTGACGCCCATCTGATTGAGCAGACGCACGATGGTACGGGTGTCGTTTAACTGCGGCACGTTGGTGAAGGTCACCGGCGCCTTCACCAAAAGCGACGAGCACAGTATTGGCAGCGCCGCGTTTTTTGCGCCAGAAATACGCACCGAACCGCGCAGCGGACCGTTGCCAGTGACTCGCAATTTATCCATGCCCTAGCCTTGGCCCTTTGCAGCCCGCGCTGCCCATTGTTCTGGTGTGTATGTTTTCATCGACAGCGCATGCACTTCCGCCTTCATGCGATCGCCCAACGCGGTATACACGCGCTGGTGCTGCTTGATCATCGAAAGCCCAGCGAATTCTGCGCTGACGATGGTCGCGTAGAAATGTTGACCGTCGCCTTCGAGCTCAATGTGTGAGCAAGGCATGGCAGCGGTGATGTAGTTTTTCAGGGTGTCAGGAGTAAGCATTACTGTCTCAGTTTGTAGCCGCTTGCGATCATGCGCATGGCAATGATCGACAGCGCGATGACGAAGAAGGCGACGACGGCAAGGCTGCGCCACGGGCTCACATCGGCAATGCCGAAAAAGCCGTAGCGGAAGCCGTCGATCATGTAGAAAATTGGATTGAAATGCGACAGACTTTGCCAAAAAGCAGGCAGCGAGTGAATCGAATAAAACACGCCACTGAGAAAAGTGAGCGGCATGATGATGAAGTTTTGAAACACGGCGAGGTGATCAAATTTTTCTGACCAGATGCCGGCAATCAGACCCAGTGTGCCCATGATCGCGCTGCCGCACGCCGCGAAGGCTAGCGCCCACAACGGTTGCTGTGGAACTGCCGCTGCGGCACCGACAAACGGGAAGGTGATGAGCCACACGCCCAAGCCCACACACAAGCCGCGCACCATCGCGCCAAACACGTAAGCGCAGAAAATTTCAAGCGACGTGATCGGCGGCAACAGAATGAAAATAATGCTGCGCATCATTTTGCTTTGAATCAGCGACGACGAACTGTTGGCAAACGCGTTTTGCAACACCGCCATCATCACCAACCCCGGAATCAAAAACGAGGTGTAGCTGACCCGACCGTCGTACACCTTGACGTTCGATTCCAGAACGTGCGAAAAAATGAGCAGGTACAGCAGCGTGGTGACCACCGGCGCAACAATGGTTTGAAATGCGACCTTCCAGAAACGCAAACATTCTTTGTAAAACAGCGCGTTAAAGCCGGGGCCGAGGATAGGCGCGCTCATGCCGCCACCGCTGTGTGCGAAGTTAATTTCAAAAAGGCCCGCTCTAGATCAGCTTCGCCCAGTTTCAGCTCGCGAATGGCAATATTCGCTTCGCGAAATGCCGCAAGCAACGACTCCAACTCTGCATACCCCGACAACGTGAATCCGAACGCACCGGACGCCTGTGCGCTGCTGCGTGGGGCCCATGAAACCGGCGTTGTGTCCGCTGAAATTTGCACTGTGATGCCGGACATGCCGCGCAACAAATTGGCGGTGGTATCGAGCGCAACGATCTCGCCGTTTTTGAGCATGGCAACGCGATTGCACAGCGCTTCCGCCTCTTCGAGATAGTGCGTGGTCAAAATGATGGTGTGTCCCTCGCCATTGAGACGCTTGATGAACGTCCACAGGTTCTGCCGCAACTCAACGTCAACGCCGGCCGTAGGCTCGTCGAGCACGATCACCGGAGGTTTATGCACCAGCGCTTGGCCCACCAGCACGCGTCGCTTCATGCCGCCCGAAAGCGAGCGCATGTTCTCGTTGGCCTTGCCGGTGAGATCAAGGTTGTGCAGGATTTCATCGATCCATGCGTCGGGTTTTGGCACGCCGTAATAGCGGGCCTGAAAGCGCAGCGTTTCGCGAACGCTAAAAAACGGATCGTAAACCAGTTCTTGAGGCACCACACCGAGGTTTTTGCGTGCGTCGCGATAGTCAGCGATAGTGTCATGGCCCATGATGGCGGCGTGGCCGCTGTCGGCTCGCGTGAGGCCAGCCAAGATGCTGATCAGCGTTGTTTTGCCGGCGCCGTTTGGGCCGAGCAACGCAAAAAACTCGCCCTGCTCTACACGCAGTGAAACGTGATTAAGTGCGCGAACATTTGGGTAGGATTTGCAGACGTCGTCGACGTTGACCGCAGCGGTTTTATTAGAAACTGGATTCACAGGGGCACTTTACGTTAGCCCCTGATTTTAGAGTACGCGCTAAAACAGCGCTTCCACGTCGTACGCTGAGGCCAGTGTGGCGAGTTTTGGCGTCAAGCCGATGACTTGACATTGCGCGCCTGCCCTGCGTTTAAGTGCTGAGAGCAGTGCCAATCCCGCTGAGTCGACCTGAGTGACACCGGACACATCAATCGACGCCTTGCCCTCAGCGGACGGCGCCAGCACCGCCCACACTTCATGGGCGTTGGCAAAGGTGAGCGCGCCGGTCAGTTTCATGCTTACTTGTTTTTGCTTTGCAACTGCTTGATCAGCGCGTCAACGCTCTGATCGCGAATCACCGTGTTGAATTCGTCGCGGTAGTTGGTGACCAGGCTCACGCCTCCGACGATGATGTCGTAGGCCTTCCAGCTACCGTCGGCGCCCTTTTCAAGCGAATAATCGATCGGTATGCCCTGACCGTTGGCCTGATTGATGACGGTTTTCACCGTGACATCAGTTTCAGCGGGCTGCATGCGCAGTGGGCGAACCTCAATGGTGTTGTTGCGAAAGTTAGCAAGGGCGCCGGAATAGGTACGCACCAACAACGTCTGGAATTCTTTGGTCAATGCGGCTTGCTGCTCGGGAGATGCCTTGGCCCAGTTGCGCCCCATCGCCAGTTGCGTCATACGCGCAAAGTTGAAGTTGGGGATGAGTTTGCTCTCGATCAATTCTTTGAGCTTGGCGGCGTTGCTCAAAATCGCTGGATCGGCTTTGAGCACGGTGGTCACGTCAGTGGCAACCGTTTTGATCAAGGCGTCAGGCGCGACTTGCGCCTGTGCAGCGGTCACAGCAAATGCAGCGATTACCGCAGTAGCAAAAAAACCAGACTTCCAATTCAACCGCTTCATAAACTAACTTTCAACTATTCGTCTTTAGGACGTTTGCCGTCGAGCACCAGACTTTGCCGGCGCTGCAAGTAGGCAGAACGCAAAAATGTGTATTTGTCCAGCGAGGCTTGATTCAGCAGGTCTTCCGCTGGAAATAAACCGACCCGCGCATCTACGACACTCAGGCCTGTTAACGAGTTCCGCACCGGCACGGAGGACACGTAGGACAAAGGATTGAGTTTCGAGTCGCCAAAACGTCCGACCGCATCGCGTAGCGAAGACGGGCCAAGAAACGGGATGACCAGATAAGGCCCCGCACCGATGCCCCAATAGCCGAGCGTTTGACCGATGTCCTCATTGCCGCGCTCTACGCCTAACTGCGTGGCGAGATCAAAAATGCCGCCGATGCCAAACGTGGTGTTCAACATGACGCGACCGAGATCATCACCAAATTTTGCGCCCTTGAGCTGAAGCGCATCGCTGACCAACGACTGCGCATCGGACATGTTTTGAAAAACGTTGCTGACGCCAGTCTTGACCAAGCCAGGCACCACCGCGTCGTAGCCTTTAGCAATCGGCTTCAGCAGGTAATGGTCGAACGTGCTGTTAAACGAATAGACACCGCGATTGATCGGCTCGATCGGGTCCCCTGGCGCAGCGGTGCGAAACGAGGCGCAGCCGGACAGCGTCATCACGCCAGTAAGAATTACAACGGCGAACTTCATGGTTTAACTCCAATAGCAGGTGCGGGCGCGATGCCGGGGATTGCAGCGGACGCCGGTGCTGGCGTGGGTGTGAGCGTGGGCGTGGGTGATTCCGCCGCCTTGCTGAACAAAAATTGCGAGATTAGCTTTTCAATTTGCACGGCCGATTGCGTCTTCTTAACCCGGTCTTCGTCCTTAAGCATGACGCTATCGCCACCGCCTTCGAGCCCAACAAATTGCTCGCCAAGCAAGCCCGAGGTAAATACGGCGGCAATGGTGTCTGCAGAGAATTGGTATTGCGGAAAGATGTGCAGACGCGCGATGGCTTCGTAGGTTTTTCCATCTAGGCGAATGGATTCGACGCGCCCCACCACGACACCGGCCGCTTTTACCGGCGCGCGCGGTTTGAGCGCGCCGATATTGTCGAAACGCGCTTCGATTTCATAGCCGTTACGTTCCTCGTTGGTGCTCAGCAAATTGCCGACTTTAAGCGCCAAAAACGCAAGTCCAGCCAAGCCGATTAAGACGAAAACGCCCACCCAAAGATCGATAATTTTTTTATTCATTAGTTAATTTCGCCCCGGAACATAAAGACGGTAAGCACAAAATCGAGCGCCAGAATGGCCAGCGCGGAGGTGACCACGGTGCGCGTGGTCGCGGCTGAAACGCCCTCAGCGGTGGGGTCAGCATCATACCCTTCGAACACGGCAATCAAGCTCACAGCAATGCCGAACACCACACTCTTGATTACACCGTTCATCACGCCGTAGCGCCAGTCTACCGACGCCTGCATCTGGCTCCAAAACGCGCCGCTGTCGACACCGATCAGCTTCACCGCAACCAAAAATCCACCGAATACGCCCAGCGTTGAAAACAGCACCGCAAGCAACGGCAAAGAAATTACGCCGCCCCAAAAACGGGGCGCGACAACGCGCGCAATCGGGTCAACCGCCATAACTTCCATCGCAGCCAGTTGCTCGGTGGTTTTCATGAGGCCGATTTCCGCGGTCATCGCTGAGCCCGCGCGGCTGGCGAACAGTAAACCGGCCACCACCGGCCCCAACTCACGCACCAACGCCATCGCCACCAGTACGCCCATCGATTCTGACGCGCCGTAGCGAGACAGCGTTTCGTAACCCTGCAGCGCCAACACCATGCCGACGAACAATCCGCTCATGCAGACAATAATCAGCGACAGCACACCCGCCTGATACACCTCGCGAATGACCAGTCGCGGACGCATGAACGAGGGGCCACTGTGTCTAAGTATGGCGAACAAAAAACGGGTGGCATAACCGATGCGGCTAACGCCGGCAATCACCGCCGAGCCCACGCGGCCGATAGCATCAAAAACAGCGATCACGCGAAATCCTCAGCCAGCGTTTTTGCTGGATAGTGGAACCGCACCGGGCCGTCGGACTGACCGTCAACGAACTGGCGCACAAACGGGTCGGTGCTCGCTTTGATGCTCGGCACATCACCGTGGGCGACCACGCGTCCTTCAGAAATGAAGTAGATGTAGTCGACGATTTTCATCGATTCAACCACGTCGTGCGTGACGAGGATGGAAGTCATGTTGAGCGCGTCGTTCAACTTGCGAATCAACTGGCCGACCACCGATAACGAAATCGGATCGAGTCCGGCGAACGGTTCGTCATAAAGTGCTAACTGCGGATCAAGCGCGATGGTTCGCGCCAATGCGACGCGTCGCGCCATGCCCCCGGACAGCTCGCTCGGCTTCAGTCTGGCAGCACCGCGCAAACCCACTGCATTGAGCTTCATCAACACCAGATCGTGAATGATGTCTTGCGGCAATTGGGTGTGCTCACGCATCGGAAAGGCGACGTTGTCGAACACAGAAAGGTCGGTGAACAGCGCGCCAAACTGAAACAACATGCCGAGCTTGCGACGGTGCGCAAACATCTGCTCGCGGTCCATGGTTGCCACTGATTGGCCACCGACCAGCACCTCTCCGCTGCTGGCGCGGTGTTGACCGCACAGCAGGCGCAGGATGGTGGTTTTGCCGCAGCCGGAGCCGCCCATGACGGCAACCAGTTTGCCCTTGGGCACCGCCAAGGTGACGCCGGACAGGATTTTGCGCGCACGTGTGTAACCAAAACTCACGTCTTTTAATTCGACGAGGTTTTCACAGGCGTTGGGCGATAAAGCGGAGGGGGGGAATTCAGCAACCAAGGACATTGCAATGATTGTATCGGGCATAAAAAGTTGCGTGGCAGCTTTTGAGCAAAACTAGCCGCTGTGCTTGGGTTAACCGAACTTTTATTTATTAGTCGACTTTTGGTTTTATCGCAATGCAACCCTTATAAAAACGGCGATTTTGCAAAAAGCTGTAAACAGCCTTCATGGGGCGTTCACTCTAGAAAACAGTTGAAATTGGCAATAAATGCGATCTATACCCCGCTTTTTGGGCATTTGTCGACACGTCACCCTTCATTTTTTGGCGAAGCGCCGAATCCGCAGAAATTTTCTATGCAAGCACCTAGGCAGGTGCGATTCAAAAAGGGCTTTGTGCCAAGTTCAATTTTTCAGCGATTCCGCTAACTCGTACAGCGCCTCGCGCGACTCTCCAGTAATTTTGGCGGCGAGCTTGGCCGCTTTAGCGGGAGGCAACTCTTGCAACAACACTTTAAGCAACGCGCGTGCTTCAAAACTGGAGGCGCGCGTGGCATTAGCCGCCCCGGCGATAACTACTACAAACTCGCCGCGCATTTTGTCGGCATGCAGCGGCATCCACGCCTCAATCTCGCCTGCGTTGAGTGCGGTGATGGTCTCAAATTTTTTGGTCAGTTCGCGGGCGATGACCACGCGACGATCTGCAGGCAGGCCTTTGGCCAGCGCCAGCAGAAATTTTTCGATGCGGTGCGGGGACTCAAAACACACGCTGGTCTCAACCCGCGTGCCGATGATGGCGACAAACTCAGCAAGCTCGCCCGCAGCCACCGGCGCAAATCCCAAAAACGTAAATGCGGTCGATTCCAGCCCAGCCGCCGACAACGCTGCCGTGACCGCGCTCACGCCGGGGATCGGAACAATCGGAAAACCTGCCGCTCGCACTGCCGCTACCAGTCGCCCACCGGGGTCGCTGATCGCGGGCGTTCCAGCGTCGCTGGCGTAAGCCACCGCCTCGCCTGCCGCGATGCGCAACACGATGGCATCGGCCGCGGTGCGTTCGTTGTGCTCGCGCACGGAGACCAATGTCGGCGGCGCGATGTCGAGAAAACGCAGCAGGTCGCGCGTCACCCGGGTGTCCTCGCACGCGATGCAATCGACCGATCGCAACGTAGCAAGCGCACGCACAGTGATATCACCCAAATTGCCCAACGGCGTGGCGACTACATACAATCCCGAGGAGATTTTTATTTTTTCGGACATACGCCCCGTGCTGAATTTATTACGGTGTCGATTGCGTTGGTGTGAGCGTGCCGGCGGGCCTGCAAATCCGCTCGCTCAATTTGCGAGTACACGTTCGACGTGGGCTGTCATTGTCGTTGGTTTTGCAAGTTCGCTCGCCAGCGCACAAAACTTGGCACCAAACCCAGCGCCCGCCTCTCCTGCAACCAGTGCGGCAACGGTCCCCAGCGTCCGCACCATAACGCAGCCTGCTGCTAATGCACCCCAGGCACCCCAGGCACCCCAAGTAGCCAATGCGACCGAGGCCGCCAATACTTTGCGCGTGGTGTTGCTGCTGCCGCTTGAAAGCGTCACGCTGCGCCGCGCCGCCATCACCGTTCGCGATGGTGCCAACGCGGTATTTGCCAACCGCAAGGCGGACGTTTCGGTGCGCGAATGCAATTACAGTAGTGATGGCGTGGTCGCGGCCTACGACCGCTGTGTCGATGACAAAGTGGACTGGGTGATCGGCCCACTAGGCCGCAGCGACGTGGCCACGCTGGCGCAGGCAAAAGTGACAACGCTGCGGCCCACGCTGATGCTGTCGCCATTGGGCACAGCGCCGCCCTCGCCCATAACCGTCTTGTCGCCTGACTTGGAGTCAGAGGGCGAAACCATTGCCCAGCAAGCGACTGTAGACGCCTGTCGCAGGCCTGCGCTGGCGGAGGCGAGTGGTGCGCTTGCTAACCGTGTCGCAGCGTCTGTTTTGAGTTTTTGGCGGGATCGGGTGGCCACGCCGCTCATTGAATCCACGCTCGGTGCTCGCGATTCATGGCGACGGCTTGCCGATGGCTGGCGACGCGACAACGTCGATTGCGTTTTGTTTGCGGGCGGGGCCAATGCGCTGTCCGAGTTGCGGCCCTATTTGCGCAACATGACCCTGTATGTGACCAGCGCCAGCTACGAGACAACGCTTGACCGTACGGCTGATTGGACCGGTGTTCGCATCGCTGATTCACCCTGGTTGATCGATGCCGAGCGGGCCGAATTTGCAGCGTTTCTACCCACTGAAGCGCTGTCGCCCACGCTGGCACGACTGTATGCGTTGGGCGTAGATGCGGCACGACTGGCCGTTGCGGCAGGACGTGACAGTTTGCCTGCAACTTTTGACGGCGCCATAGGCCAGCTGACGTTGAAAAACGGACAATATCGGCGCCAACCGATGGTGGGCGAATTTCGCGAACGCAATCTGGTTAAAGTTGCGCCTTGAGTCTAAATCCAGCGCCGGTGAGCGCTACGAGCGCGAAGCCGAGGCGCTGCTGAAGGCGGGAGGGCTCACACTCGTCGAGCGCAATTGGCGGTGTCGGTTTGGCGAAATCGATCTGATCATGCGCGACGGCAGCACACTTGTATTTGTTGAGGTGCGGCAGCGCAACAGCATGCGCTTTGGCGGCGCAGCGGCGAGCATTGGTCGACAAAAACAAGCGCGCATTGAGAGCGCGATTGGGCTCTATCTAAGCGCATTGCCGTCCACGCCCGCATGTCGCGTAGACGCTGTACTGTTCGATGCTGCGAGCCCGCCGCAATGGCTGCGGAATATTTTTGGCGCTTAAACACACTTTGACGTGGCGACTTTTTTTACTGAGTTACCGCAGATAATGCGCGGTCTGGTTTGCAAGCAGCGGTATTGACTTGCACATCGCTTTTCGAATCTCGTAAGGAGTTATACGTTGTCCTCATCATTTCCAGACCGTTCTGTTGCGCTGCTGTTAGCAGGGGTTACCTTAGCGCTGTCGGCCTGCGCGCCGCTCATTTTTGGCGGTGCCGCGACGGCCGTTGCGATGGCTGAAGACCGGCGCACCAGTGGCGTTTTTGTCGACGATGAAAATATCGAAAACCGAGCGCTGTTTAAAGTTAAAAGTCGTTTCAGCGGTCAAGTGCATGTCAACATTACCAGCTACAACCGCCAAGTTTTAATCAGCGGCGAGGCAGCAAGCGATGCGGTTAAGCGCGGCGTCGAGGAAGAAGTCGCAACAGTCGGCGGCATTAAACGCATCTTCAACGAGATGGCGGTCAGCCCCCAGGCCGGCGTAATGGGTGTCAGTAACGACACCCGATTGACCACGATCGTGAAAACACGGTTTCTCGAGGCTAGCCGTTTTCAAACTAATCACGTCAAAGTGGTCACCGAGGCGAACGTGGTGTATCTAATGGGCATCGTTAAACGCAGTGAAGCGGACGCGGCCTCGCAGCTTGCCAGCACGACCAGTGGTGTGTCGCGCGTGGTGCGGTTGTTCGAGTATCTCGACTAAAATTAAGTCTGGTATGTTGCGATGATCGTGACACGCCCAATTTGTGAGCCATCACAAAGCGAAAACGCTAAACGACCGGAATCTGACATGACCCCAGCCACCGCTGATCGAGAAGTTGATGCGCGAGGACTTAACTGCCCGCTGCCGATCCTGCGCACCAAAAAAGCGCTCAACGAGATGACGACCGGTCAGATACTGAAGATTATTGCTACCGATCCCGCCTCACAGCGTGACTTTCAGGCGTTTTCACGGCAAACGGGGAACGCGTTGGTCGAACAATCAGCCGCCGACGGCGAGTTTGTTTTCTTGCTGCGGCGGAAGTAGCGACTGCGCAGCCGCGAAGCTCCGGCCTCGGCCTCGGCCGAAGCAACGCAAAAACGTTTAGGGCCGCAGAATACTCAGGACCGCCGCTTCGACCTGAGCGTCGCCCATTTCCAATTTGAGCGCCTGACGCAGTGCGGGCAACGCCTCGCGCCCCGCACCACCTTGAAATTGCGCCAAGCCTAAACATCGCCACGCCTCGCCATTGCCGGGTTGATCTTGTGTCCAGCGCTGACAAGTCGCCTGCAGGCCGCCATAGACACCGGACCGACGTGCGACTTCTCCCTGTTTCACATAGCTATCAATACGCGCCACGCGCGCGCGCGAAGCATTAGCAAGTCTCGCCATCTCCGCCTCTGCACTGGACACGGCGGGGGACACTAGGGTCGGTTGCTTAGCTGCGCCTCCGGTTGCAACGGGAAGCGCCGGTACGACGGGCGGCGGGATAATGATGATGTTCGGACGAGCCACTTCGACCGGTGCGCCACGCGACTGCATCGTTTTCTGCATCGCTACAGGCGGTGCTTCCGAGGTTGTTGCGCTTGTACCAGCGGTAAACACCCCGGTGAGCGCGGTTTGCGTTGCAACCGTCGCCGCGACAATCGCGGGCCACGCATTGATGTAATCGCGACGCCATCCCGACAGCAAAATGAGCGTTGACCCGAGCAGGATGACGAGCCCAGTTGCAAGCGCGGGCGCCGTTAACGGTCGTGCCATCACCACCGAGTCGCCGCTGCTTTCCCAATCGGTTTCAGTGTTACGGGCGAGCCGCAAATTGCGTGGCAAAAGAAACAGCGCAGCCGGCCAAAATCCCATTGCTGCACCGCTCCACGCGACCCGCACCGAACGAGCCCATAACAACGATCGATCGTCAGGCTCATTATGGTCGGCAGGACGGGTAATTCCAGTCACCAATTGCAGGCTCATAAGCCAGTGCCCGGGCGTATTTCCAAATAGGCGATGAAACAACGCCTCCGCTGGAATCGCTAGCAACACCACCAACGTCGGCAAGATAAAGACAGAACGCGCGAGGATGAACAACTCATCAAGCACCGGAACCATTTGATCAACTAACCAAATTCCGCCGTGAAGCCCAACAGCGATCAGGGCATAGTCGATCAAGCGGGCGGAGAACCGTCGCCACGGGTTCGACGACGTCACGAAACCAGAGGCGCTGCGCGTCAACTCCATCAAACGCAGCTTGAATATCCAAGCGGTGTCATGCTGCGGTGGCGGCGTTCCGATGAAGATGGAGCTTTCCCGTCGCCACTTGATGATGGCAAGTCTTGACAATCCCGCCGCCGAACCCGCGACCTTCTGACTGCGGCTTAACCATAATGACACCGCGAGCGCCGCGACCCCAGCACCCAGCGCCGCAAGCAGCGTTTGCAGCAACGATAACTTGAACCATGCAGGAAAAGGGCGCGCCAGCGCAAACCACAGCGCTAGCCAAGCCAGAGTGAACGCGGCCCACAGCAAAGGGGAGCCCCACGCGCTGCCGTCGGGCAGCGGCTCCGAAAGCGCGTCTACACCGGGTAGCGCTTTGGGCTCCACCGCCTCAGTGCTGAGCTGTGACACCTCAGCGCCGATTTCCGCCATGATTTGCGAATGGGTGCCGTAGTCGACTGTGGCGTCGCCGCTGCCCGCTTGACGACCGATGGGCAAACGCCAAGGGCCTGCGCCGACGCCGGGATTAAGCGCTGCGTTGTAGTCCTTGCGGCGCACCGGGTCAACCAAAATAGCAGCTGCGAGCGCTGCAAAGCGCACCGCTTCTTCGGTATCACCCGAAGCATCACGTGGCACCGCCCAGAAGCGACGAACAACCGCCCGTAATGCGGCTTTAATGCCGTCGGTAGTGCTCGACGAATTGACTTCGAGCGCGTCATAAAGGCTGTTGCGCATGCAATGGTGTGGATCGGTATTGCTTTGATGATAACCGCACCACGACTACCTGCTGACCTAGCGTGCGCCGAGCCTTCAGCGCGCCAAACAAATGCAAACGGCCCCGAAGGGCCGCTTGATTGCGCCGAAGCGCTTAGGTCGCCTGCGCGACTTTTGCCACCTTGCGTGCTGGCAACTTCTCTTTAATACGCGCCGATTTGCCGGAACGATCACGGAGGTAATAGAGCTTGGCGCGACGGACATCACCGCGACGCTTCACTTCTATGGCGGAGATGATCGGCGAGTACAGTTGGAACGTACGCTCCACGCCTTCGCCGTTAGAGATTTTGCGCACAATGAACGAACTGTTCAGGCCCTTATTGCGCTTGGCGATGACGGTGCCTTCGAAGGCCTGAACCCGCTTGCGCTCGCCTTCAACCACATTCACGCTGACGATGACGGTGTCACCTGGGGCGAACACGGGGATCGTCTTATTGAGACGGACAATTTCTTCTTGCTCAATTTGAGCGATCAAAAATTTGGACATTGCTGTTCCTTTGTTGATGTTTTCAGAGTCTGAGAGGTGTGCGATTGGTTTGATCCAATCTGCCCGGCATCTAAGTACCGCACTAAACACACATCAGGTTCCGGGTGCTGCTTTCGCCTCGTGAAGAGCCGATTACGCACGGAGGAAATCCTGCTAAGCCTGCGATTGTACCGTGATTTCGTCGATCATGGCCAGCTCTTCCGATGACAACTTTAAGCGCGGCAACAAATCGGGGCGGCGCATCCAAGTGCGGGCTAGCGCTTGCTTGACGCGCCAGCGGGCAATGGCGGCGTGATCGCCACCGGCAAGTTCTGCTGGAATCTGGTCGCTTGACCGATTCGAGGTGAGCGCATACTGCGGCCAATCGAGCCTACCCGCAGCGAATGACTCGAACGTTGCCGATGCGTCGTCGCCAAGCGCGCCGGGCAGCAACCGGACGCAACTATCCACCAAGACTGCTGCGGGCAGCTCACCGCCGGACAACACGTAATCACCGACGGAAATAATCATGTCGACATTGGCGTCAATCCAGCGCTGGTCAATGCCTTCATAACGTCCCGCCACGAACGTCAGGTGCTTCGCCGCTGCGAACAATTGCACTTGCGATTGCACCAATGGCGCGCCATCCGGGCTCAACAAAACGACGGTGGTTGACTCACCATGCCACTTACGGGCCGCGGCAAGTGCTGCGTCGAGCGGAGCGGGCATAAGCACCATGCCAGGGCCGCCTGCTGCGGGTCGAGCGTCGATCGATTTGCGAGCATCGGTTGCGAAATCGTGCAGGCCGAAGCCCTGAAAACGCCACAGGCCAAGCTTAAGCGCGCGCCCCGTTACGCCTAAGTCGAGTGCGTGGTCAGCCAGTTCAGGAAACGCCGCGATCAGGGAGATCGACAGCATGGACTACTCCAGACCTTCCCAGTCGACATCAACGCGTCGTTCGGCGAGACTCACCGAACGCACAATCGCGTCAACAAAAGGAATCAGCTCATCGACGCCCGAAGCCTGCTTTACGCGAAGGATTGGATGCGCGCCAGATTCAAAAATTTCGCTGATTTCACCGAACACGCGGTCGCCGTTGGTGCACGTCAGGCCAATCAGATCAAGCCAGTAGTATTCCCCGTCTGGCAGTGCGGCGAACAGCGCGCGATCAACCAGAACTTCTTTGTTGGTGAGCTTGGCCGCGGCTTCAGGCGAATCTACGCCGACCAGCTGGGCGACAATGGAATCACCATGACGACGAGAGCGCGTGACGTCAAACGTGACCGCACCGATCAACAACGTTTTCGATTTAAGCAGCGTTTGCGCGTCTTGCGAATAGGGGTACAAATGCACCGCTCCGGTCAGCCCGTAAGGACGACCGACCTTGCCCATAGGAACAAGTTGAGTGGTGCTGTTGTTTTCTGCGCTCACGGGACGCTTACTACTGAGCGCGTCGAGGGAGCTTGGCGGTCAAACACACTGCGCAAGACGCACGAGTCGTGACCCACTCAACTCTCCGAGGCGCGAATTAGGCAGCGACGGGAGCCGCTGCTGGCGCTACGGATGCTGACGAAGCCTTAGCGACGGCAGCTTTAACTGCGTTCTTCGCGAGCTGGGCAACGGTGTCGGACATCTGCGCGCCTTTGCTAATCCAGAACGTAAGGCGATCTTGAGCGATACGCACGTTCTCAGCACCTTCTTTACCCACCGGGTTGTAGAAGCCAAGACGCTCGATGTAGCGACCATCGCGACGATTGCGCGAATCAGCTACTACGATGTTGAAGAAGGGAGCACCGCGGGAACCACCGCGAGAAAGACGAATAACGACCATGACTGAGAGCTTCTTTGTTAGCGAAATTTTGGTTAGCCTTAAATTATAAGGCGGCAGTGACTTTCTGACCAGCACTGCTTTTATCGGAACTCTAGTTCAGGTAAACAGCTTTAGCAGCAGATCCCCATGACACCGAGCCTGCGCAGCAAATTAGCTATTTATCGACACACAATCTTTTTGCCGATTATTCTCATACTGCACCAACGTTTACAAACAAAGCTGTGTCGATATGCTGTGCTGAATTAGGCCGCAGCGGCAACGGCGCCCGCGACCAGCATCCGCAGCTCTGGCAGGCACGAGCCGCAGTTCGTACCGCACAGTTTGACCCGCTGCAACGTACTGAGCTTTGCGGCGTCATCACCAGTCGTTGTGGCACAGAAATCGATAATTTCGCTTGCCGACACGTTGAAACAGTTGCAGACGACGTTGCCGCGCGGCTTGAAACCCGGTGGGGCGGCGTTGCTACCGGCTAGCAAACGGTGACCCAATGCCGTCACCGACGCGCCTGACAGGAAAAAGTCGCGCATCCACGATTCGGCGGCCAGATCGCCCGCTAGCCGCGCGCCTACCAAGCGACCGTCGTCAACGCGAACGCGCCGGCTGAGATTGCGCCGCGGGTCGTCGTAGGCCAGCGTGGCCGCGCCTGTAAGGCAGAGGATGCGGTCAATCTGCGCCAGCGCTGTGCCGTCAGGCGCGTGTGCCGCGGCGAGCCGCAGCAGCACGCCAGGGCGTTCGTTGCCGATCAATGTCGTGCTGGCGAAAAACGCATTTCCCGATTCCGACAGCGATCGAGCAATCTCACGTAACTCGTCGCACACTGCCACCGGATCGCGGCCGCTCTCAACATAAGCGAACGCGACTAGCGACCATGGCAGATCGGCTCGCTCTACGCGCACCGCAGTATGTTTAAGTTCAGGCTGCTTCGAAATTGGATCGTACAAGGGCAAGGTCAGCGCGTTGACGCCGTGCGACCCGAACGACGCCAGCGTCAAATTGCCCCAGTGCATTGGCACGTAACATTGGCCTGACCGCACGTCGTCGCTGACCGCGAGTCGCACCACCAGCTCGCCGCGGCGCGAGGTCACTTTCACCACTTCGCCTGCGATCAGCAACCGTCGCGCGGCGTCGGTGGTGTTCATGGTGAGCATCGGCTCGGGCTCGTGCCCGTAAAGCTGCGGCACCCGTCCGGTGCGGCTCATCCCGTGCCACTGATCACGCATGCGACCTGTTGTGAGCGCGAGCGGGTAACGCGCATCAACCGGTTCCGCGACGCCTTTGTAGGGCGTGACCTTAAACTTTGCTTTGCCGGTAGCCGTAGGATAAATGCCGTCTTCGTAGAGACGCGCCTTGCCCGTGCTTTCGCCTTCGCGAAACGGCCACTGCTGCGGGCCTTGGGCGTCAAGCAGCGCATAGCTCATGCCGGTGATGTCTAGGTCACGTCCACGTGTGGTTTCGCGATGTTCGTTGAAGATGGCCTCCACCGTTTCGTAGGGGAACAGTGTGGGTTGATTGGGACGAAGTTTCGCCTCCAACCGTCGCGCAAAATCAACCACAATATGCCAATCGTGGCGTGCACTTCCCGGCGGCGGCAACACGTGGTTCACATGTGTAATCCGCCGCTCAGAATTTGTGACGGTGCCGTGCTTTTCGCCCCAGGTACTTGCAGGCAGCAATACGTCTGCGAGCTTTGCGGACTCGGTGCTGCGAAACGACTCCTGCACGATCACACATTCAGCGTTGTCAAAAGCTTCAGCGATAGCGCGTAAATCCGGCATAGATTGCGCGGGGTTGGTGCAGGCAATCCACAGCAACTTAATCTCGCCGCGCTTCACGGCATCAAACATTTCTACCGCCGACTTACCGGGCACGGGCGGCAACGAATCGACGCCCCAAAACTTTGCGATGTCGGCGCGGTGCTCAGGATTTTCAACGTCGCGATGTCCAGGCAACAAATTGGCCAGACCACCGACTTCGCGCCCACCCATTGCATTGGGTTGTCCGGTCAATGAAAACGGCCCCGCACCGGGCTTGCCAATTTGTGCGGTGGCCAGATGCAGATTGATGATCGCCGCGTTTTTGTCGGTGCCGCAGGCTGATTGATTGAGGCCCTGACAGTACATGGAAAGCGTGGCATTCGACTGCTTCCACCAGGTCGCAAGTTCAACAATCTGCGATTCATTAACACCGCAAATTCTTGATGCCCATGCAGGTGTGCATTCACGCACGGCAGTCTTGAGGTCGGCAAAGCCTTCTGTGTGCGCGGCGATGTAGGCAGCGTCGGTCGCATCCTCCCACAGTAACCAGTGCAGCACCGCGTTAAACAACGCCACATCAGTGCCCGGCAGAATCGGCAGATGCATGTCGGCCGCACGAGCGGTTTCAGTGCGGCGCGGGTCGATGCACACGACTTTCAATGCCGGGTTTTTCGCTTTCGCGTCTTCAAGTCGACGATACAAAATCGGATGCGCCCACGCCGCGTTGCTACCTGCAATTACGATGAGTTGAGCGTGATTCAAATCGTCGTAGCACGCTGGCGGCGCATCGGCCCCGAGCGTCGCTTTGTAACCCGCAACAGCAGACGACATGCACAGGCGTGAATTGGTGTCGACGTTATTGGTACCAATCAAACCCTTCGCCAGTTTGTTGAAAACGTAATAATCCTCGGTCAACAATTGTCCAGAGATGTAGAAACCGATGCTATCGGGCCCGTGCTTTGCGATGGTTCTTGCGAATTTATCGACCAGCGTATCGAGCGCGATATCCCAGCTCACGCGCTTGCGATCATCAAGGCGCGAGGTTCGCATTTCGGGGTGCAACGCGCGACCATAGGGCGTAGTCGTCAGGTGAAGCGTGCTGCCTTTGGAGCACAGGCGGCCAAAATTGGCCGGGTGATCCGGGTCACCACGAACCTCGGTGATGCGCTGACCATCCGTTTTAGCCAGCACGCCACAGCCCACACCGCAGTAAGGACAGGTGGTCTTTGTTTCGTGTGCCATTTCTTGCAACTTGTGAATTAAATGCGCGAACTACGGCAGCTCAACAAACACGCCGCCACTGTCAATCTTCACCGCAAAGCGAGCCGTGCAGCCTACATCGGGCGCAACAGCAGCACCGCTTTTAAGCTCAATAGTCCAGTTATGCAGGGGACATGCCACCCGCTCACCAAACACGATGCCCTGCGACAACGGGCCGCCTTTGTGCGGGCACTTGTCGAGCAACGCGAACACAACATCCTGATCATTGCGGAACACCGCGACGTTGCCACCTGCGTTCTCGCTGCGTTCCAACACGCGGGCACCCAGTACGGGCAAATCATCCAGTTTGCAAACGTATTGCCAGTTCATTCCATTTTCCCGATTGCTCTGCACTTGTTGAAGTGTTGCGCTCAAAATTTTTTTTACCTGAGGCCAACGGCGCGCCTAATTTGTTTACGCCGCGACTACGTCCGCCGCTATCGATTTAATCGGTATGAACTGCCGCGGATCAACACGCGCTTTAGCAAATTCAAACCACGGATCGGGTTCGCCATCGAGCGCGAATTGCAACCGCTGCCAAAGCGCCTTGCGATTAGCGGCGTCGTCCACCATTTTGGATTTCACGTAATCAAGCCCAACCCGCGAAACGTAATGCACGGTGCGCTCCAGATACCAGCCCTCTTCGCGATAAAGCTGAATGAAGGCGCCGGTGTACTCAAGCACTTCGTCTGAAGTTTTCACTTTGACCAAAAACTGTGCGACCTCGGTTTTGATGCCGCCGTTACCCGCAACGTACATCTCCCAACCAGAGTCGACACCGATAATGCCGACGTCTTTGATGCCCGCCTCGGCACAGTTACGAGGGCAACCGCTGACCGCGTATTTCACTTTATGCGGCGCATACATGCGCCACATCGCGCGCTCCAAATCTTTGCCCATCTGCGTGCTGTCCTGGGTGCCAAAACGGCACCACTCGGAGCCCACGCAGGTCTTCACAGTGCGCAACGCTTTGGCGTAGGCATGACCCGACGGCATACCGATGTCGGCCCACACGCCTGGCAAATCTTCCTTCTTCACACCGAGTAAATCGATGCGCTGACCTCCTGTCACCTTGACCGTGGGAATCTTGTATTTGTCAACCGCATTGGCGATACGGCGCAACTCGTCGGCCGTGGTCTCGCCACCCCACATTCGCGGGATCACACTGAAGGTGCCGTCTTTCTGAATGTTGGCATGCGCTCGCTCGTTGATGTAGCGCGACTGCGGGTCATCAACATACTCTTTAGGCCAGGTCGACAACAAGTAATAGTTGAGCGCCGGGCGGCACGACGAACAGCCGTTGGGTGTGCGCCAGCTAAGCGTCTTCATCACCTCTGGCACCGACAGCAGCTTCTGTTCGCAAATCGCGTCGCGGGCATTTTGATGAGTGCTGTCGGTGCAGGCACACATCGGCTTCATCGTCGGCGTAGCGCTGTAATCGCCACCGGCCGTAAACATCAAAATTTGTTCGACCAGCCCCGTGCATGATCCGCAGCTTGAGGATGCTTTGGTGTGTTTGCGCACTTCGTCCAACGTGAACAAGCCTTTGTCTTTGATCGCCTTGGTGATCGCGCCTTTGCATACGCCGTTGCAACCGCAGACCTCATCCGTATCTTTCATCGACACGGCGCGTGTATTGCCTTCATGGCCCACGTCACCAATGTTTGATTCACCAAACATCAGCTGATCGCGAAGTTCGTTGATGTTTTTGCCTTCGCGCAACAGCTTGAAGTACCACGAGCCATCGACCGTGTCGCCGTACAGGCAGGCACCCACCAGCTTGTCGTCCTTGATCACCAGCCGCTTGTAAACCCCGCCCATCGGGTCAGACAGCGTGATGTCTTCAGTGCCTTCGCCGCCTTGGAAATTACCCGCACTGAACAGGTCAACGCCTGTGACTTTGAGTTTGGTGGAGGTCACCGAACCGACATACCGACCAATACCGTATTCGGCGAGATGGTTCGCACACACCTTAGCCATCTCAAACAACGGTGCGACCAAACCATAGGCTGTGCCACGGTGGTTAACGCATTCGCCCACCGAATAAATGCGCGGGTCAGTCAACGTTTGCATCGTGTCATCGACGATGATGCCACCGGGTCGCACGCTCACCTGCAGGCCTGATTTTTCGGCGAGCATCGTGTTTGGACGAATGCCAACCGCCATCACCACTAGGTCCGCAGCAATCTGTTCGCCGCCCTTAAAACGTAACGCTGCAACGCGACCCGATTCGCCAGCGACTAATGCCTCAGTTTGCGCCTGCATGCGAAATTTAATGCCCTTGGCTTCCAGCGACCCCTGCAGTAGTTTGCCTGCTTTTTCATCAAGCTGGCGCTCCATCAGCCACGGCATGACGTGCACCACGGTCACGTCCATACCACGTAGCTTGAGGCCATTGGCTGCTTCAAGTCCCAGCAGACCGCCGCCAATCACCACCGCTTTTTTATAGCGCTTCGCCGCATCAATCATCGCCTCAGTGTCGGCAATGTCGCGGTACGAAAGCACGCCGGGCAAGGTGTTGCCTTCAATCGGCAGAATAAATGGGTTCGATCCGGTGGCCACCAGCAGGCGGTCGTACTTAAATTTGTACCCGCTATCGGTCGTCAGTTCGCGTCGCGTGCGGTGAATTTCGGTGATGGTTGTGCCAGTGATCAGCGTGATGCCGTTGTCTTTGTACCAATCCCAATCGTTGAGCACTATGTCGCCGATCGTCTGCTCGCCAGCGAGTACAGGCGACAACAAAATGCGGTTGTAATTAGGATGCGGTTCGGCGCCAAACACAGTGATGTCGTATTTGTCAGGCGCTATCTTCAACAGCTCCTCTACCGTGCGAATACCGGCCATGCCGTTGCCGATCACGGCCAATTTTTGCTTCACTTGCGTCGCTGCTGTGTGCATCACGCTTCCTTAAGGACTCTAAATAAGTAAGCTATCTAGCAAGCATCGCGCCAGCTACTGCACCGCTATCGCGCTCGGTTGCGTCGTCTGCACTAATCATGGTCGGATAGCTGCTCAGCCTGAAATTGCAGCGGCGCTGCGCGGGCTTAAAAAGGGTACGGTCTAGTGGGGTATTTCCCGTCGCGATCGTTTGCAGTGCACGTTTCGGCGGCGACGCCCTGTTGCGGTGCAGCATTGGCGATTCGTGCAGAAATCGTGGCCCATTTCTATGGCACAGCGCTTGCAAAGCAAACCCACCAATAACAACCAATTTATGGATCGCTATGGCCGCCACCAAGTTTTGGCAAGCGGGGCATCGCCCCACGCTGCTCGCTTCATTTCTCTACTTTGACCTTGCCTTCATGGTCTGGGTCCTTCTCGGTCCGCTGGGTGTGCAAATTGCCGCCGATTTAAAGCTCGACGCAGGACAAAAGGGCCTGATGGTGGCCTTGCCGGTGCTCTCAGGCGCAATTCTGCGCATGGCGATGGGCGTGCTGGTGGATCACCTCAAACCAAAACTGACGGGCGTTATCGCGCAAGTGTTGGTGATCGCTTCGCTCGCTTGGGCGTGGATAGCGGGCATTCACAGCTACAACGAAGTGCTGTTTCTCGGCGTGCTGCTGGGTATCGCCGGTGCATCGTTTGCGATCGCATTGCCGCTCGCCTCGCGCTGGTATCCCCCAGAGCACCAAGGCACGGCACTCGGCATTGCCGGCGCAGGCAATTCAGGCACTGCGTTTGCCGCGCTCATCGCCCCGTCCTTAGCGGCGGCATTCGGATGGGGCAACGTGTTTGGCATCGCATTAATTCCGCTAATTGCGGTGTTGATTTTCTACGTGCTGGTGGCCAAGGATGCTCCCGATTGCCCGCCACCCAAGCCGCTTACGGCCTACCTCGCCGTGCTGCGCGACAAAGATGCGTGGTGGTTCATGTTTTTCTACAGCGTCACCTTTGGCGGCTTCGTTGGATTGGCTGCAAGCTTGACAATTTACTTCAATTCCGAGTACGGCCTCGACGCCAAGACGGCCGGATTTTTCACCGCGGCGTGCGTGTTTGCGGGCTCACTGATGCGTCCCATTGGCGGCAATCTTGCCGATCGCGTCGGGGGCATCAAGACCTTATCGATGATGTACATCGGCGCTGCGATTGCGCTGGCAACGGTGAGTTTTCCGTTCAGCTCAGCGTGGATCGCGCTAGTATTTTTCGTAATTGCGATGCTGGCACTGGGCATGGGCAACGGCGCTGTATTTCAATTAGTGCCGCAGCGCTTCCGTCGTGAAATTGGCGTGATGACCGGGTTGGTAGGCATGGCCGGGGGCATTGGTGGCTTCTACCTCGCCTCATCGTTGGGATATTCAAAAAAATTGACGGGTACTTATCAGTCAGGCTTTTTGATTTTCGCTGCGCTTGCCGTAATTGCGCTGATCGGGCTCACCGTGGTCAAGCAACGCTGGCGCACTACATGGGGAAGTGCCGCAATGACGACCGCCATAGTCTAGTCCGGCACGTGACCGCTTGCTAGACTCAGGCGACCATGCCCCTCATTGTCAACGTCGCGCACTTCAGCGCCACCGGCCCGCGCGTCCGCAATGAAGACTTCACCGGCTGCGTCACACCGCACGGCGCCGACTTAGCCAGCAAAGGCTTCGCGGCGGTGGTCGCCGACGGGGTGTCCGGCGCGGGCGGTGGTCGCGAGGCGGCCGAGCATTGCGCCCGCAATGTGCTCGCCGACTATTACGCAACGCCCGACACGTGGGAGGTGTCGCAGTCGCTCGACAAAATTTACAGCGCACTGAACCGCTGGGTGCAAATGCAGGCGCGTGCCAGCCCCGATCTAGTAGGAATGGCCACCACGCTCACCACACTTGTGCTGCGCGGAAGCATGTACCACTTTGCCCACGTCGGCGACACGCGCATTTATTTGCTGCGCGATGGCACCTTGCAACGTCTAACCACGGATCATGTGTGGCAACGCCCCGAGATGGAACATGTGCTGACACGTGCAGTGGGGCTCGACACTTCGGTAACGGCGGATCACGGCTTTGGCCTGACACGTGCGGGTGATGTGTTTGCTCTGGTAAGTGACGGCGTGTGGGCCGCGTTAGCGGCGGAGGATTTCCGGCGTGAATTGACGCATGCAGCGACGCGCAAAGCGTCGCTCGAGCATATCGCGCGCACCATCGTTGAGTACGCGCATCAGCTCGGCGGCAAAGATAATGCGACGGCACTCATAGTGCGCGTTGAGGATGTGGATGCGAACGCATTGCGCGACGTGGTGCGCACCGCGAGCGAATTGCCTGCACTGCCACCTATGGAGGTAGGCCAAGTAGTGGATGGCTTTACCGTGCTCGAACGTATGCATCTGTCGCGCGTGACCGTGCTGTACCGCGTGCGCGACGGGCATGGTGCGACAGGTGAAAACGGTCGCGAGCTGGTAATGAAAGCCCTCACACGCGACGCGCATTCTGACGCACATGAGCGCCTCGCGTTTGCCCACGAACGCTGGATCAACAAACGGGTCGTCGCCCGATTTTTTGCGCAGAACGTGGATCCCCCGGAAAATGCTTCCGCTTCATACAGTCTCAGCACCTTTCATACCGGCAAGACGTTGGCGCAGCAGCTCGCGACAGACGGGTATTTCAGCATTCCTGAAGCGATAACGTGCGCCGTAGATCTTTTGCGTGCAGTTGGTGCGCTACATCGTCGCAGCATCATTCATCGCGACATCAAGCCCGAGAATATTCACTTGGGCGACGACGGGCAGTTGCGCGTGCTCGATCTAGGGGTAGCGGCGTCGGGCTTTGAGGTGGCCGAGCTTTCCCACGCAACCCGAGCAGGAACGCCGTCCTACCTTGCGCCTGAGCTATTTCAAAACGTGGAGGCGTCGCTGCAAAGCGACATTTACGCAGTCGCCGTCACCCTGTACCAACTGCTCTCACGCAAGTTTCCGTACGGTGAAATTGAGCCGTTTCAGACACCAAAATTTGGCGAAGCCACACCAGTCTCGCGCTGGAGACCGGATTGCCCCGGTTGGTTTGAAAACATTATTTCGCGCGGCCTTGCGGTTGATCTTGCGCAGCGGTTTGAAACGGCAGAGGAGTTTTTGCTCGCGGTTGAGCAAGGGCCGTTGTCGGCAGCTTCGCCGAGAAGAAATATCCTGCGGCAACCGCTGGCGACGCGTAATCGACTGCGCACGTGGCAGGTGCTCGCCACAGCGTCGATCATCCTAAATTTCGTGCTTGCTTATTTTCTAAACCGATAGCTGTAGCGCGCAACAGTAGGGGCGCGCGCCGGCGGCCTTCACCGACTGAGATAGTCAGCGTCATCCGCCAGCGCCAGACGATTTCGTTGGCTTTGACCAGCCTAAATCGTGGCTGTAAAACTGCTTTTCTGATCGACCCGCCACCGCAAAAGAGGCGTAACGCGTGTAGACAAGCGGCTTAGCGCGGGTCGGATGTCCGCTTTGTCACACAACACCCATCCGAAGCAGGCGTAGAACGACTAATTGCGTTAAGTCGGTGAAGCACAAATAGTTACCTTAAAGTCAATTTATGCCGTTCTTTCAGAAAAAGCTGTGCATTCAGTCGCCTTCGTGTCGCAATTCGGCGACTGAAATGTGACTCGACTACAACAGACGGCCCTACCTAAAGATTTGCCTATCAACAGACGTTTTTAGAGCAATTTCCTGTGGCTATAATCAAGAAGTCAAATCAGGATTTATGACGTGTGAGAGACCCTTGCGCGGTATAGTTTCTGAGGTGGCTTAGTTAGAATCAACAGCAATTTGAGGCCGGGGCAAAACCCCGGCTTTTTTTTGCCTGCGTTTTTTACAACCTCAAAAAATCAACGGTTTAGCGCGCATTCTGAAAGCGCCACTTTCATAGCTAAATGTCATGCTGAGAACAGCGCAATCGACTCCACATGCGCCGTGTGCGGAAACATGTTGGCCACGCCCGCACCACGCAAACGATAGCCCTTAACGTCGACCAAAATGGCTGCATCACGCGCCAACGTTGACGGGCTACAACTGACGTAAACAATGCGCTGCAAACGACCTGTCGATGCCTCAGGGAGAGCGCTCACAACCGCCAATGCACCGTCACGCGGAGGGTCAATCAACAGTTTATTGAGGTTGGGCAGGCTCTCAAACCAGTCATCCTTGATCTCAAACAGGTTCGCAACAGCGAAATCCGTCTTATCTGCCAAACCGTTATCAGCCGCGTTGGTGCGAGCGCGCTCGATCAGCGAAGCTGAGCCCTCGATACCGAACGTGAACCCGGCGCGCTGGGCAATCGGTAGCGTGAAATTGCCCAATCCGCAGAACAAATCCCCGACCCGGTCGGTGCTCTGCAAATCCAGCAACTGCACCGCGCGGCGTACCAGCATGGCGTTGATATGCGGATTGACCTGGGTGAACTCGGTCGGCTGAAAGCGGTAACGCAAGCCAAATTCGCTCAGGGTGTAGCCCAGCGTGTGCGGCTCAAAGGGCAGCGGATGCGCCGTGTCCGGGCCTTTTGGCTGTAAGTACCACTGCACCTTGTGAACAACTGCAAACGCCCGCAGCGCGTCAATGTCGGACTCTGGCATCGGCTCCATGTGCCGCAGCACCAGCATCGGCAAGCCGTCGCCCTCCGCGTATTCAATTTGCGGCAAGCGATCGCGCAAAACCATGCTGCCGATCAGCGCCCGCAGCGGCAGCAGCAACGCCGACACATGCGGCGGCAGCACATGGCATTCGCGCATATCCGCAACAAAGCTCGATTTCCGCTCATGAAAACCGACCAGCACCGTGTCTTTTTTAGTGACGTAGCGCACCGAAATCCGGGCTCGATGACGATAGCCCCAATGCGGGCCTTCAATGGCCGGAAACACCAACTCCGGCTTCACTTTGCCGATGTGGCGCAGGTTGTCTTCCAGCACTCGCTGCTTGGCGGCGAGCTGCGTACGCGGCTCTAAATGCTGCATGCTGCAACCCCCGCACACGCCAAAGTGCGGGCATAGCGGGTCCACGCGCGACGCGCTCGGTTTCACCACTCGCTCGACCACCGCCTTGTCAAAGCTGGGTTTTGATCGGGTGATTCGCGCCTCAACGATCTCACCCGTCAGCGCGCCATCGACAAACACCGTCTTGCCCTCGTTACGGGCAATGCCTTGACCTTCGTGGTCGATAGATTCAATACTTAGGGTCAGTGGCATAGCAGCAATTCGTTGTAGCGTGAGCATGGAGGCAGTGTCGCCAGCGGAGCAATGATTTTAGGCGGTGCGGCAAGCGCCTTCGCTGCCCCCTAAAATCAATAGCAATGCACAGCCTGCTCGCCATCGAATGCTCAAGTCACGTCAATGCGGTCGCCTACATCGCTGATATTGATCGTCCCGAGGTATGGGTGGGTGAGATGTCGCGTGAGGACGTAAAAGCGTCGGCGTGGTGTTTGCCAGCTATTGAGCGGGTGCTGGCGAAAGCTGGCGCGCGCAAGACGGATGTCAATTTGGTCGCCTTCGGTGCCGGCCCAGGCTCTTTCACCGGCGTGCGCACCGCATGCGCAACCGCACAGGCGCTGGCCTACGCGTGGCACGCGGCGCCGATCGCGGTGGATTGTTTAGAGGCGCTGGCAGAGGCCTCCGGCCTTGATCGAGTTGAAGTGGTGCTGGACGCGCGGATGAAGGAGCTTTATGTCGCTTCGTTTGCGCGATCTGCAGATGGTGTATTGGCCCGACTTTCTGCGACGACGCTGGTTAGCACCGGTGCGTTTGCCCCTGGCGATGGCTCCGTGCTGGTGGGCTCGGGCGCGCTCCTTTTTTCCTCTGCAAGCGCACAAATAACCATTCCCGCCGAAAACCGCTGGGCTTATGGTGTTGCTCGCGTTGCGATGTGCAAATTTGCCAAAGGTGACGTCACTGATCCGCGCTACGTAGAACCGATTTACGTACGCAACAACGTTGCCCAGACCGAGGCACAGCGCGCAGCGAATGCGCTGATCGGAGACCGATTATGACCTCACTAAATTTTGCTACTACAACGATTGCGTTGATGCAGCCGCAGGACCTTCCAGCGGTCATTGAGATCGAGCGACAATCAAATTCACATCCGTGGACGGAGCGCAACTTTCGCGATGCGATCACCTCGGGCTACTTGAGTCTCGTCGCGCGCGAACATGGGGAAATCTGCGCATTCGCTATCGCAAGGGCCGTTGTTGACGAAGCAGAATTGCTGTTAATCGCCGTGGCACCGAGCCAACGACGGCAAGGCGTGGCGGCACTGTTGTGGATCGAGCTGGCGCAACGCCTGCAGATCACGGGGGCGACAAAAGTTTTTCTTGAAGTGCGCGCGTCGAATGTGCCGGCGCGCAGCTTCTATGCCTCGCGCGGCTTCAGTCAAGTCGGCGTGCGGAAAAATTATTATCCGAACGGTGTGCACAACGGCGACCGCGAACACGCCGTGCAAATGCAGGTAACGCTATGACTGATCGCAGCACGATTCTGCGCGAGATGGGTTTGACCCCAATCTGGTCTTTGCGCGGCGCCGCATCTCCGTCAAGTGACGTTATTGCTGAGCCGCATCGGGTGGCCCCATTAGCCATCGAAGCGCCATTGGCACCGATTGAACCGCCGGCCCTTCCCGACCCAAATCGGGCAACCCTGATCGCCGCAATGTCGTGGGACGAACTCATTGCCAGCATCAGCCACTGCACCGCCTGCAAATTATCAAAGACCAGAAACAAAACCGTTCCCGGCGTCGGCGACCGTGCGCCCGCGTGGATGGTGGTCGGCGAAGCGCCCGGCGAAAACGAGGACAAGCAAGGCGAGCCCTTCGTTGGCAAAGCCGGCCAGTTGCTGGATGCAATGCTGTCGGCGGTCGGAAAAAAACGGACGCAAGGTGCGTTTATCGCTAACGTCATCAAGTGTCGTCCACCCGGCAACCGCAACCCAGAGCCTGACGAAATCGCAGCCTGCACGCCTTATCTTAAACGCCAAATTGCGCTCGCCTCGCCCAAGCTTTTGCTGGCAGCGGGCAAATTTGCGGCTCAAACGTTACTGAATCGTGACGACACCGTCGCCGCCATGCGCGTTGCTAGCGGGCATTTTTCCGGCATTCCGGTCGTCGTCACCTATCATCCGGCCTACTTGTTGCGCTCGCCGCTTGAAAAGAGCAAAGCGTGGGACGATTTGATGAAAGCTCGTGCGCTTGCGGAATAAATGCGGCTCTTGAAAATCTTCCGATGTGCGTGCATATTTCGGTAATCACACCAACACAATGATTGCGCTCCCCCATTTACGCTGCGAGCGCCAGCGGAGGAAACCATAAATGAAACGAATTTTTCTTGCCCGAATTTATCTAGCTCTGACCGCCGTACTCACCGCGCTCAGCCTTTCCGGCTGCGGTTACAACGACATGGCACAGGGCGATCAGTCGATTAAGGCCGCATGGTCGGAGGTGTTGAACCAGTACCAGCGTAGGTCTGACCTGATCCCGAATCTGGTGAGCACCGTCAAAGGCTACGCCGCACAGGAACAAGACACGCTGACCAAAGTTGTCGAAGCCCGCGCTCGTGCCACTGGAATTCAGGCTACGCCGGAATTGATTAATAACCCCGAGGCGTTCCAGAAATTTATTGCCGCACAGAACCAACTGCAAGGCGCATTAAGCCGCTTGCTCGCGGTCTCTGAGAACTATCCAAACCTGAAAAGCGACGCCCTGTTCCGCGATTTAACCGCGCAACTTGAAGGCACTGAGAACCGCATCACCGTCGCCCGCAACCGCTACATCAAAGCGATTCAGGGTTATAACAATACGGTCGTCTCCTTCCCAACTAACCTCATGGCGATGGTGTTCGGGTTTAAAGAGAAGCCACAGTTCACGGTGGAAAACGAAGCTGAGATCAAATCTGCGCCAAAGGTCGATTTCAATAAGCCTGCAGTTCCTGCCAAGCCGTAGCACGCACATCGCGCCACCCAAAAAGCTCATCGTCGCGACCGTCTAGGCCCAAAAGTACCCCACCGCGTCGCGGTAAAGGGCGCCCGTCAGGGCGGGTCGGGGCGGTTGCGGCACAAACCAAAATGACTTTGACTATCCCCCGCCCTCACCCCAACGCCAGCAAAAGCTTGCGCCTACGTTCCCGCGCTTGGCGTCACGGACGAGAAAGCGTCGCGGCGTGTGTCGGCGCGTTGTGCTTAGCCGTGTTGGCGCTGTTCGGGAACGCTGCCCTTGCGCAGGACAACGCCGCCATCCCTGCGCTCTCCTCCCGAGTGACCGACGCCGCTGGCGTGCTCGATGCATCGGCCAAACAGGGACTCGAGGCCAAACTTGCGGCGTTTGAGCTTGCCACTGGCGGACAACTCGCGGTGCTGGTTGTAAAAACGGCTGAACCTGAAACCATCGATCAATACGGTATTCGCGTCGGCGACGCATGGAAAGTCGGCAAAAAGGGCAAAGACACGGGTGCCATCCTTATCATCGCGATGAAGGAGAAAAAGTTGCGTATCGAAACCGGCTACGGCTGGGAGGGCGCGCTACCGGACGTTGAGGCCAAGCGCATCATTCGCGAAGTCATCACACCGTTCTTCAAAAAGAATCAATATGCACAAGGCATTGACGCAGGCATCGACAAAATTCAACTTGCCGTAGCGAAAGAAAACAAGGCTGAGAGCACCACCGTTAACGATAAAGGCCAGTGGACCAACAGCCACAATGCCAACGCAACCGAGTCCGCGGTTGAGTCTCTGATCGGCATGGCGCCGGTGCTGCTCGGCGTGCTTGCGGTCTTGTCATTCATCGTGCCCGGAATCATTGTTGGCGGCGTGGCGGGAATCGGCACGTTTTTGTTCACCAGCTCGTTGCCCGCGGCGGGTATTGCCGCATTCATTGGCTTCGTGGTGGCGAGCATTCTGCGCAGTATTTTCGGATCGTTTGGTCGCACGCCGCTCGGTGGGCGCGGCTTCACTCGCGGTTCGGGCACTGGCGGTGCACTCGGCGGCCTAGGCGGTTTGATTTCCGGCGGCGGATGGTCGTCGGGCGGGAGTGGCGGCGGCGGAAGCAGCAGCTGGGGCGGTGGCGGCGGGAGCTTCGGCGGCGGCGGCGCGTCTGGCGGCTGGGGCGATGGCGGCGGTGGGAGCAGCGAATGAAAAACCGTCTGCTGGCCCACGCGATCACCACGCGACGCACCGTTCGAAAAGCGTTGCCCACCGAGTCAATGAACGCGCTAGAACGCACTATTGGCATGGCGGAGCGCGGCTCTAGCGGTCAGATTCGTTTGGTCGTTGAAGCCGCCTGGCCACTGCTGCACGTAAAACACATCGGTCCGCGTGCGCAGGCGCTGCAGTGGTTTTCGGAGCTTCGGGTATGGGACACCGAGCATAATAATGGCGTGCTTATTTACTTGTTATTCGCCGAAAGTGACGTCGAAATCATCGCCGATCGCGGCTTCAACAAACGAATCGCGCCGCAGCAGTGGGAAACCATTTGTCGATCGATGGAAGCCCGATTCGTCAAAGGTGAATTTGAAGCGGGTCTCACCGAAGGCATAAACACGATTGGCGACCTGCTGCGCGAGCAATTTCCAGCTGAGATGGCGGGTAACGAGCAGCCTGACCGCCCCATGATTGTCTAACCCGGAAAAACTTCTGATGCGCATTGCCCTGATTCACGCCTTAACGCATTCAATTGCGCCCATCAACCAAGCTTTTGCGCAAATGTGGCCTGACGCGATTCGCGTTCATCTGCTTGACGACTCGCTGTCTGCAGATCTGGCGGCCAACAACGGCGTGGCCGATGAAATGATGCATCAGCGCTTTTTAACGCTTGCAGACTACGCGGTAAATTGTGGTGCCGATGGCATTCTGTTTACCTGCTCTGCGTTTGGCTCGTGCATTGAGCGCGTCGCTCGCGCGCACGCGAACATCCCCGTGCTTAAACCCAATGAAGCGATGATTTCCGAAGCGGTGAATACTGTGAGTGGGTCAGGACAAGCCATCGGGCTCATCGCCTCGTTTGCGCCTACGCTTTTGTCGATGCCGCCCGAGTTTCCAGCGACGGCCACCGTGCACACTGAGTTAGTTGAAGACGCGATGCATGCGCTGAACACGGGCAACGGCGCGGCCCATGATGCTTCAGTAATCGCAGCAGCACTTCGCCTCCGTGCGCGTGGCGTAGGCGTAATCGCGCTCGCACAATTCAGCATGGCGCGCGCCGCCGCAGCCGTCGCCGAAGCTACCGGATTGCCGGTGCTCACCACGCCGTCAACGGCGATACGCTTGCTGAAACAACGACTCAACGTCGCTTAAATTTCTCACCCAGCAGAACCATCAATGGGGGGCAAGTCCCCGTTGATTTGCAAAATACTGATGCGCTGAGCGCATCCTATAACCGTCCCTATTTAGCATCACAGGACACCTCACCCCATGAAAAAATTCTTCGCTTTGGCCGCAACAACGCTCATCGCATCCACAACGTTTGCGCAGGCATGGCCGACGAAACAGCCGATCAAACTGGTTGCTGTATTCCCGCCGGGCGGATCGGTCGATCAGGTGGCGCGAATTCTTTCCCAACCGCTACAAGCGCAGCTCGGGCAAACCGTCATTGTGGAAAACAAGGGCGGCGCATCAGGTTCAATCGGCGCAGCGTTCGTCGCGCAATCGCCGCCTGATGGCTACACCTTTGCGGTCGTTTTCGATTCGCATGCAGTGAATCCAGCGTTGATTCCAGGATTACCCTACGACGCCAAAAAAGACTTCGCCGCAATCTCGTTGATCGGCACCGCCGCCATGACCATTGCCACGCCGGTCGGCTCCCCGTACAAAGTGTTTGGCGATGTCGTGACCGGCCTGAAGGCAAACAAGCCGGTGAGCTACGGCACCATCGGCAACGGCAGTCTGGCGCATTTGGCGATGACCCTGCTTGGCAAAAGCAACAACTTGGGCTGGGAACATGTGCCCTACAAAGGCGGCGGGCCGATGATGCAAGACGCCATTGGTGGTCATGTGCCTTTGGTGATTGGCTCGGTGTTCGTGGTCAAGCCGCATATTGACAGTGGCCGGGTTCGTCCGCTCGCCGTGACCACCGCCAAGCGCAGCCCCGATCTGCCGAACGTGCCCACACTTGCCGAACTCGGCTACGGCCAGTTTGAGGCACCTGCGTGGTGGGCGGTGCTGGCGCCAGCAAAGACGCCACCAGACATCCTGGCGCGCATGAATACGGCGATGAACAAAGTGTTGCAAGATCCAGAAATTGCTAAAAAAATGCAGGCCCAGGGCATCAACGTGATCGGCGGCACGCCCGAAGTGGCGCGCGTATTTATCGAGAAGCAAATCGACATTTGGGGCAAGGTCGTGAAAGACTACGGCATTAAAGCGGACTAGTTTTCTACATGAATATCAAACCCATCATCGTCGTCCTCGACGACTACGAACGTGTCGCGCGCGACTACGCGGACTGGTCCGCCGTCGACGCCAAAGCGGAGGTGCGCGTGTATCGCGAAGCATTGCGCGGACAGGCGCTCATCGACGCGCTCACGCCCGCCTCAGTCGTCGTTCTGATGCGTGACCGAACGCCGTTTCTTGCCGAACTCATCGACCGGCTGCCGAACTTGAAACTGGTGCATTTCACCGGCACCCGTAATGGCGCGCTCGACACCAAAGCGCTCGCCGCACGCAACATTCCCGTGCTGCACACCGGCTGGGGTCCGAACAAGGACGCCACCACCGAGATGACCTGGGCGTTGATCCTTGCCGCGCAAAAGCGCTTGGTAAGCCAGCACAATGCGCTGCTGCAAGGCCAGTGGCGCCCCCATGACACACTGTCGCCGGTGCTGCACGGTCAGCGTATTGGCATTGCCGGCTTGGGTGAAATTGGCGGACGGGTGGCCAACGTGGCTCGCGCATTCGGCATGGAAGTGGTCGCCTGGTCACCAAATATGACGCCAGAGCGCGCCGCAGCCAAAGGTGCGACCGCCGTATCGTTTGATGAGCTGGTTGCGACCTCACACATCATCACCACGCATTTGGTGCTCGGCCCGGCTACAAACAAACTATTCGGCGCGGCGCAGTTCGCGGCCATGCGCAACGACGCGATTTTTGTGAACACATCGCGCGCGGGGCTAGCCGACGAAGTGGCACTCGTCACCGCGCTGCAAGCCGGTCGCCCCGCGATGGCCGCCCTTGATGTGTTTAGCGTGGAGCCACTGCCCGCATCGCATCCCTTCACCACCCTATCCAACGTGCTGCTCACGCCGCATCTCGGTTTCGTTTGTGAGCCGGTGTTTCGTAAGTTCTATGGCGATGTAGTCGAAGCACTCACTGCGTGGCTAGACGATAAGCCTCTGCCACGCGTCCTTGCGCCCTAAACACCAATAGCGGACAGCCTGTGGGAAAATTGTGCTGAGCACAAAATAACAGCCACAAAACTATGTCCGCGACCGAAGCCACGCCCCTGCCCCAAGACGAAAACCACATCATCGCCGAGCGCCGCGCCAAGCTGACCGCGCTGCGCCTTAGTTCACAAAAAGCCGGGGGGCAAGCCTTCCCCAACGATTTTCGTCGGCAACATCTTGCCGGCGATCTCGCCGCCACCTACGGCGAGAAAACCAAAGAGGAGCTAGACGCGCTGGGGGCCGAGGTCACCATCGCCGGCCGCATGATGTTGAAGCGGGTGATGGGCGGCGCATCGTTTGCCACAGTGCAGGATATGTCGGGCCGAATCCAGCTCTACATCAACGACGCCGGCGTGAGCGCGGAAGTGCACGAAGCATTTAAGCACTGGGATATGGGCGATATTTTGGGCGCAGTCGGCACCGTTTTTCGCACCCAAAAAGGTGAGTTGTCAGTCAAAGTAAAAACGCTGCGACTGCTCACTAAATCGCTGCGACCACTGCCCGAAAAATTTCACGGCTTGACCGACCAAGAGCAGAAATATCGGCAACGCTACGTTGACTTGATCATGAGCCCCGAGTCGCGCCGCACTTTCGAAATTCGCTCGAAGATGATCGCCTTCATCCGCAATTTTTACGTCGAGCGCGGCTATCTCGAAGTGGAAACGCCGATGATGCACCCGATTCCCGGCGGCGCAGCGGCGAAGCCATTCGTAACGCATTACAACGCGCTTGATCAGCAGATGTACATGCGCATCGCGCCCGAGCTCTACCTCAAGCGTTTGGTCGTCGGTGGCTTCGACAAAGTGTTCGAAATCAACCGCAACTACCGAAACGAAGGCACCAGCACCCGACACAACCCCGAGTTCACCATGCTCGAGTTTTACGAGGCATATCAGGACTACAACTACCTGATGGACCTCACCGAAACGTTGCTGCGTGACTGCGCGAAACACGTGCTGGGCAACACCACGATCAAGTTCGGCGAGCTCGACATCGATCTCGGCCGTCCGTTCGACCGGCTCACCATGGCGCAGGCAATCATGAAGTACAACCCGCAGCACACGGAGGCGCAGTTGAACGACATGGAGTTCCTGAAAAACGCCGTGAAAAAAGCGGGCACAGAAGTGCGCGCCACCGACGGCCTCGGTGTGTTGCAACTCAAACTCTTCGAAGCCAACACCGAAGAGAAATTAATCCAGCCCACCTTCATCATCGCGCACCCCACCGACGTGTCGCCGCTAGCCCGCGCCAACGACAACAACCCCGAAGTCACCGACCGCTTCGAACTGTTCATCACTGGCCGCGAAATTTGTAATGGCTTCAGCGAATTAAACGACCCGGAAGACCAAGCCGCCAGATTCCACGCGCAAAGCAAAGCCAAAGACGCAGGCGACGAAGAAGCCATGTTCTACGACGCGGATTACATCAAAGCGTTGGAGTACGGTTTGCCACCAACAGCAGGCGAAGGCATCGGTATCGATCGGCTCGCGATGCTGTTCACCAACTCACCGACCATTCGCGATGTGATTCTGTTTCCGCAGTTGCGGAAGGAGTAGTAGTCGCATAGATGCTCGAACGTAGGCTGGGTTGAAAACCCAGCAAGCACGTGAGAAACGATAGCAATGCGAACTTACAAACGCCAAAGAGTTGAAGGCGGCTGCTATTTCTTCACCGTAAACCTAGCCAATCGCCACAACAACGATCTACTGGTACGCGAGATCGCCGCGCTTCGCGAAGCCTTTCGACAAACCCGCGCCGACCATCCTTTCGAGATCGACGCCATCGTAGTGCTACCTGAGCATCTGCACGCTATATGGCAACTACCACCCGACGACCATGATTTCTCCACGCGCTGGCGACTCATCAAATCGCGCTTCTCACAAGCCATCAAAACAGGTGAGCAGATTTCCGAAAGTCGCCTGAAGAAAGGTGAACGCGGAATTTGGCAACGGCGTTTCTGGGAACACGTCATACGCGACGACGAAGACTATGCGAGGCACGTGGACTACATCCACTACAACCCGGTGAAGCACGGGCACTGTGCCCGCGCTGCGGACTGGCCGTATTCCTCGTTTCAACGTTGGGTTAGGCGAGGCGTATGTCCGATCAATTGGGCGGCTGGAGAGGGCGTTCGAAGTTTGACGCTCGATTGATTCGAGGTTTGGATACCGTGTTTATTAATCCAGCCTACTTGCTGGCGGCGAGCGCTGGGTTTATCAACCCAGCCTACGCGACTTAATGCCTTCGAGCATGGGGACGGGCAGTCGCAGCGCGTAGGCTGGGTTGCAACCCAGCCTACGAACTGGCAAACAACCCAGCCTCTTTGTGCGGTGACGGTGGGCACGGGGTGTCCACCCTACTTCAGATCGGTTCCAGTTGCTTTTGCAATCAAACTTTGATCAACGGCTGATAAGGCACGTCCGCTACTTCACCATTGCCGCATACAGCATATTTTTGAACATCATCCGCGTGTAGCCGCGGGTGGCGGGTCCGGCGGTCATGATGATGCCAACCGTGCGTTCTTTTGGGTCGATGGTGAAACTGGTGCCGCCGGCGCCTGCCCACATGGCGTCCCCCGTGCTGCCGGGGGCAACACCGAGGCCGTCTTGCCTGCGCACCGCAAAGCCGAGGCCGAAGCCGTAACCGGGGCCAGTGCTGGCGATCGGCGAACCGGTGGTGCCTTGCGAATGGTCGGACAGCATGAACTCAACGGTTTTCTTCGACAGGTAACGACGGTCGTTGGCAACGCCGCCGTTGGCAATCATTTGTGCGAATAGAAAATAATCATAGGCAGTGGTCACCGCGCCCGCACCGCCGCGCAGATAGCGCAGGCCGGGGTCTTTTTCGATGCGCGCAGATTTCCAGGTGATTGCTTTTATCGGGTCAGCGTTGAACGCATCGGCTAGGCGCACTAAATCACCGGGTTGCGCCTGAAAACTGGTGTCTTTCATGCCGAGCGGTTTGAACAACATGGCGTCGAGCAGACGGTCAAGCCGGGTGCCGGTGACCCGTTCAAGCAGGACGCCCAGCACGTCCGTGGAGATTGAGTATTCCCAATGCGCGCCCGGCTGTGAAGCCAGTGGAATTTTGCCTAGCTCACGAATGAACTCGTCAGTCGTCACGTCGCGGTCTCGCGATTCGATGTCGATCGCCACATAGGCATCAGCGACGCGCTTGACCGAGGCCGACCCCGAATACACCAAGCCAGAGGTATGGCGCAGCAAATCCTGCACCGTGATCTCGCGTCGCGCTGGCACCAGCTCAACACTGACCGTGCCGGCCGCGTCGCGCTTTTCCACGGCGACTTGCATCGCCTTGAGCTCTGGCATCCACTTTGAAATCGGGTCGCCCAGTTGCAACCGGCCTTCCTCCAGCAGCATCATCGTGGCCACTGATGTGAACGGCTTGGTCATCGAAAAGGCGCGGAATACGGCGTCTTTCGGCATGGGCCGAGTTTTATCGTTGTCGAGGAAGCCAGTAGCTTCGTAGTGAACGATTTTGCCGTCACGAGCGATCAAGGTCACCGCCCCCGGCACCACGCCGTTGCCGACTTCGCGCATGACCGCTGGGCCGATGCGAGCGAGGCGATCGGTGGACATGCCGACCGATTCTGGTGACGCGGTTTGCGCCAAGGAAATCGTGGGCAGCGCATAGATTGCGCCGCATAAAAGCAGGCCAGAAATACCTTGACGTAATCGCATTCAGAATCCTTGGTGGACGAAAAATAGGCGCTCAAACGAGCGGGCCAGAATGGCCGAAATTCACTCAAGCAGTGTATGCCGCCCGCCGCACTGCGACGGGCGATCGCCTGTCAATTTGGAACTGGCGAGCCGATGGCCGCTGCAGTTTGAAACAACGACTGGTTCGCTCAACTCGCGTGGGACGATGCCGACGCGAACGACGGCGAATTTACGCGCCGTCGCCGAAGATGCCCCGTGGGATTGTTAACTATTTGTAATTAGCGAGGAAGTGCGCAAGATCAGCCAGGTCGTTGTCTTTTAATCCGAATAGCGATGCCGACATAACGGTGTCCCGACCGAGTCCGGCATGATCGCGAAACTGCTTCATGGAATACGCAAGAAACGCCTCGTTCTGACCCGCGAGTCTTGGCATTTGCTGGCGACCGCTGTAGTCCGGCAGATGGCAGCTTCCGCAGAGCATTTTTGCCGACAACGCCTTGCCGCGTTCAAACACTTCTTGGTTGATGCTACCTGTGGGTTTTGCCGGTGTTTGCGCCGAAAAGTGGTTGGCGAGGGCCACCAATTCTGGGTCCTTAAGCGTGTCAAGCATCCCCTTCATTTGCGGGATATCGCGCAGCCCTTCGCGAATGAGCACCAATTGATTTTCGATGAAAACCTTGGGCTGTCCAGCTAGCGACGGTGTGAGCGGGATTTGCGAATTACCGTTCGGACCGTGGCAAGCCGTGCACAGCGCTACCTGCGGCGGCGCGGCCGGTGTGGATGCGGTTTGCGCGGCCGCGTGTGACGTCAAAAAAAGCAGGGCTGCTGCAGCCAGCACCCTGCATTTGATTTTTTCGGCTCTACTGCTTCGCATACGAAATGCGATAGATCGCGCCTGTTTGCTCGTCAGAGAGCAGCAGTGCGCCATCGGGCATTTGCATGAGATAGACCGGGCGGCCGAAGAAATCATCGGTTTTTTCGTCCAAGAAACCGGTAACGAACGGTGTCATCTGGGCGTTCGTCCCGTCGGCATTTGCCTTTACCATCACCACATCGTAGCCACTCTTTTTGGTGCGGTTCCACGAGCCTTTACGCGCAATAAACATAGCGTTTTTATATTCCGCAGGGAACATATTGCCGGTGTAGAAATGCAGGCCCATCACGGCAGCGTGCGCGCCCATGGTGGTTACCGGAAGCGTTACGCCCTCACAGGCTTTGTCTTTTTTCACATCGGGATCGGCGATGCCGTTGGCGTGGCAATACGGGAAACCAAAGTTCAAGCCCGTCTTGCTCATGCGATTGAGTTCATCGGCCGGTGTGTCGTCACCCAACCAATCGCGACCGTGGTCAGTGAACCAAATTTCTTGGGTAACCGGATGCCAGTCAAAGCCTTGCGTGTTGCGAATACCGCGCCCTATGACTTCCATGTTTGAACCGTCGGCATCATAGCGACGCAACTGTGCATATTCCTGAGTGGGCAGTTCGCAAATGTTGCACGGCGCGCCGAATGGCACATAGAGCTTTCCGTCCGGGCCGAACCGGATGTACTTCCAGTTGTGGTGTTGCTCAGGCGGCAGGTTGAATTTCGCGGTTAAGTCGACCGGCGCGACGTTCGGATTTTGCTCAATGCCGTCGAAGCGCAACACTTTGTCGATCGCCATCACGTACAGGGAGCCCTTGTGAAACGCGACTGCGGGCTGGTTAAGTTTGTCGACGACGATGCGACTAGTCCGCTCTTTTCCGTTGTCGCTGATCTCGTAAACACGACCGAGCCCGCGCGAGCCAACGTAGACTTTTCCACTTTCGCTACGGGCCATCGCACGCACGCCTGGGGTGCCGTGCGACCAAACTTCCGCTTTGAAACCAGCGGGCAGTTTTAGCTTGTCAATCGGCAGTTCGGAGACGGGGGTGGCGGTCAGCTTGCCTGCCACCGGGGCAAGGGGTGATGCGGCTTGGTCAGTCCCGCGGCCTTGCTGCCACGCGGGCGGTGGCGGCGCGGTTTGCGCGATGGCCTGACTTAATCCGACGGCTATCAGGGCGCCACAGAGCGCGATACGGTTCTTCATTGCGGGGTCTCTCCTTGGTAATGCTGTAGTGTACTTCTGTATACGAGTGCCACCGTGGCCGTCTCGTTTCTGAACAACGATACGAGCACGTGCGGAAAACTTGCCGGTTACGCTGCTGAAAAACGCTCGCCAAGCGCTGTCAGCCCAAACGTCTCTATCGCATCCAACAGCCGCTGTTTTGGCTGGGCGCGAGGCAGGTTTTTGAACTGCGCGATGATCAGTTCGTTTTTCATTGAATGTTCCCAGCCAACGAGCTCGGTGACGGTGACCTGATAACCGTGCGCTTCGAGCTGCAAACCGCGCAGCACGTTGGTGATTTGTGCGCCAAATTCACGGGTGTGGATCGGGTGTCGCCACAGTTCGGCAATAGAGCCCTTTACTGTGGAATCGCCTTTGTCATTGCGCAGAAAGGCTGCAACTTCAGCCTGACAGCAGGGCACCAGCACAATGAATTTGACCTGCTTTTCCAAGGCGAAACGAATGGCGTCGTCAGTCGCGGTGTCGCATGCATGCAGTGCGGTAACAACGTCGATCGGGGCGGAAAGTTCGGGCGCGCTGATCGCATCGGCAACAGCAAGATTGAGAAACGACATGTCGTTGAATCCCAGCTTTGCGGCGAGGGCGCGCGAGCTTTCTACCAGCGGCGCGCGGGTTTCAATGCCGTAGACGTGATGCGGTTGTTGCATTGATTTGAGCAGCAGGTCGTGCAGGATGAAACCGAGATAGGATTTTCCGGCGCCGTGATCGACGAGGTTGACGCGACCACGCTCGGCCACCACTTGCGTGATGAGCGGCTCGATGAATTGGGTGAGGTGGTAGACCTGCTTTAACTTGCGGCGCGAATCCTGATTCATCTTGCCGTCGGCGGTCAAGATGTGCAGCGCCTTCAGCAACTCAATGGATTGACCGGGGCGAATGTCAAGCAGCGGTGCGGCGGCTTGCTTGAGTGGCTTGAGTGGCTTGAGTGGCTGGAGTGGCTGGAGTGGCTTGGGCGGCTTAGGCAAAGCAGTGACCTGTGTTTCTATTTTCAGCGACGATACACCACGGGGGTGCTTGACGCGGCAGTCACGATGCGCCCGTCTTGCGACGCGTCGGCGCACATTCGGCAAAATAGCGCTAGGCGTCGCTATGGCGCGACCCGCACCCCCTGTGAAAGTATTACGCATGACGCATCCCGAGTTCGACCTTTTTGTCATTGGCGGCGGCAGCGGTGGCGTTCGCGCAGCGCGCATGGCCGCAGCACTCGGTGCTCGCGTCGCGTTGGCGGAATCGGCGGCAATGGGCGGCACTTGCGTCAACCTCGGCTGCATTCCAAAAAAACTTTACAGTTATGCAGCGCATTTCAGCGACTCCTTTGCAGAGGCGCGCGGATTTGGCTGGACGGTGGGTGCCAGCAGCTTTGACTGGCAGACGCTGAAGACCAATCGCGCGCGCGAAATTTCGCGCCTCAATGGCATTTACGAAAGCCTGCTCGCGAAGGTGCATGTGCTGCGCGGTCGGGCGACGCTGATTGATGCGCACACGGTGGCTGTGGGCGATGCGCAGTTCGGTGCCAAACGGATTTTGGTGGCCACTGGGGGTTGGCCGCTGGTGCCAGACGTCCCCGGTCGCGAGCACGTCATCACCTCGAATGAAATATTCGACTTGGCGGCGTTTCCGAAACGGCTAGTGGTGGTTGGCGGCGGCTACATCGCAAGCGAATTCGCGTCGATCTTCAACGGCTTGGGTTCGAGCGTCGTGCAGCTTTATCGCGGTGAGCAAATCCTGCGTGGTTTTGATGCCGAGGTGCGACAGTTCGCCGCCGACGAGATGGCTAAACACGGTGTGACGATACGGGTGAGTACCGACGTTCGCAGCATTGAAAAAACTGCCGACGGCCTGCTGGTTACGCTGACCGATAACAGCACCGTGCATGCCGATACCGTGCTCTATGCCACCGGCCGCGCACCGAATGTAAATGGGCTCGGACTGGACCGCGTAGGCGTTGAGCAACGTAAAAACGGCGCGGTGATCGTGCATGAAAACTTTCAAAGCTCGGTGCCATCAATCTACGCGCTGGGCGACGTCACCGACCGCGTGCAGTTGACGCCGGTGGCGTTGGGCGAGGCGATGCAGCTGGTCGCCCATCTGTTTACCGACGGCACACGAACCATTAGCTACGACAACATTCCAACGGCGGTGTTCACCCATCCCAACATAGGCACGGTGGGCCTAACTGAGGAGCAGGCACGTTCGCAGTTCGGCGCGGTGCGTGTATATCGCTCTAACTTTAAAGCGCTTAAACACACGCTGAGCGGCGGCACCGAGCGGACACTGATGAAGCTGGTGGTCGACGACGCGACCGACCGTGTGGTGGGCCTGCATATGGTTGGCACCGACGCCGGTGAGATCGTGCAGGGCTTCGCGGTCGCGATGAAATGCGGCGCAACAAAAGCGATGTTTGATTCGACCATTGGCATCCACCCAACGATGGCGGAAGAGTTTGTGACGATGCGCGATGCGGTGTCGTAGAGGCTTGACGCTGACGGACAACGGGTGTTGCGCTTCCGGCTCGCGGCGCCTATCAATAAGCATCGTGCGCTAATCGCGGGCATACTTGAGGGCGACGCTGCGCGCGCCAAGCACGCGATGCTTGACCATTGGTTGCCGCAAATCGCAGCGCTGAAACATCGGCGTACTTTAGAAAGTCAGGAAAAAGAATATGTTGGCTGATCTCGCACCGGGGCCCGCGTTGCCCCTGCTACGGAAGGCGGCGCAGCAGCTTGCAAAAATGTCGAGCGACCGGCGCGCGGCAAAGCTAGTTAAGGAATGTCATCGCCTGCTGTCGGTGCGCGCGGAGGCGAACTCACCGGCCATAGCACAGGGCATCATCGCTGAAATTGGCACGTTGACCGATGCCGAGCTTGACGCGTTGTTCGATAGTCTTGCCAGCGAATTTTCGCCCGACCCGCAAGCCGTTCTCGCTGCGGCGCAGGCATACGCGGCGGATCCGTCGGCACACGCTTTAGCCACCCTTTCGGCGGTCGCCGAACCGCCTCGACAAGAACTTTTCAGGCGCTTAAATCGTGCGTTGGGCGGCACCGCCGCACTGGTGCGCTTGCGACGCCACCTGTTGCTGCGGTTGAAAAAAAACAGCGGCTGGCAATCCGTAGAAGCCGACTTGTTACATCTACTTTCGTCTTGGTTTAACCCCGGATTTTTGGAGATGCGCCGCGTTGACTGGAACTCGCCCGCGCACCTGCTCGAGCAGATTATTCAACACGAAGCGGTACATGCGATTGATGGTTGGGACGACCTGCGTCGTCGCTTGCAACCGGATCGCCGCTGCTTCGCGTTTTTTCATCCGCAACTGGCCAATGTGCCGCTGATTTTTGTTGAAGTGGCGCTCGGAGCCGCGATGCCAGAGGCCATCGCAGCGCTCATCGACAAGAATTCTGCGATCACGTCCACCAAGCAATTTCGTGTCGCTGCGTTCTATTCGATTAGCAACTGCGAACCCGGTTTACGCAGCGTGTCACTCGGCAATTTTTTGATCAAACGGGTGGCCGAAGCGTTGCAGCAAGAGCTGCCACAACTCAAGACGTTTTGCACCCTGTCGCCGATTCCCGGCTTTATGTCATGGCTCACGCGGGGCAAAGCAGCGCTGGTTTACGAAGGGCTCAAACCTGCAGTGCTCAAGCGGTTGAATGCCGCGCACGACGTGTTGCAGGCGGCCACTCACGGTGAGCTTGCCAGGCTCGCCAGCGCTGAGACGCTCAAGGGCCTCGACGCCAACGGCAACGAAGCGTTGCTCGCGCTGGCAAGCGCGTACTTAATCCACGAATCGCCGCGAATACACGGCGATCCGGTTGCGCGCTTTCACCTCGACAACGGCGCCCGGCTAGAGCGAATTAATGCGCTGGCGAACGTGTCAGCTAAGGGCCTGAAACAGTCGGCGGGATTGATGGTGAACTATCTCTATGACCTGGATCGCGTCGAGCAATCGCACGAAGATTTTGTCAACGGCACCGTCGCCCATGCACGCGCTGTTTCATCGTTGATTTAGCGCGTGCCTCTGGCCGTTGCGACCCTGATGAACAGCGTTACGACAGCAGCAGATTTCCGAAATCTTCATGCGCAAAAGATAATATTTACCAAGGAGGTCACTTTATGCAACACGTCCCCCTCACACTCGCGCGACGCCTAATGGTCGCGGCCATCGCAGCGGTAGCTGCAAGCGCCCCGTTGGCGGCGCTCGCGCAAAACACCTGGCCGAGCAAGCCGGTCACCATCATCGTCCCGTTCCCGGCGGGAGGTGGCACCGACGCGTTCGCGCGTCCGCTCACCGCCACGCTCAGCAAAAGCACCGGCAAGCAATTCATCATCGACAATCGCGGCGGTGCAGGCGGCACGCTCGGCGCGAACATTGCAGCGAAGGCGGCCCCAGATGGCTACACGCTGTTCATGGGCGCCGTGCATCATGCGATTGCGCCGTCGATGTACCCAAAGCTCGACTATGACATCGAGAAGAGCTTTATCCCGGTGGCGCTTGTTGCATCGGTGCCGCAAGTCGTCGTAGTCAACCCACAAAAAGTGCCCGCGAACGACCTTAAGGGATTCATTGAAGCGGCAAAAAAAGCCGACGGCAAGATGAATTTTGGCTCGGCTGGCAGTGGCTCGTCGCACCACCTTGCAGGCGAACTGTTCAACGCCGCTGCCGGCACCAAAATTACTCATGTGCCGTACAAAGGTTCCGGTCCAGCGCTGGTTGATTTAATGGGTGGACAAATTGACGTTATGTTTGACGGCATGGGCTCTAGCGCCGGCCATATCAAAGGCGGACGCATTAAAGCCCTTGCAGTGGCAAGCGACAAACGCGCACCGGGCTTCCCCAACATTCCGACCACCATGGAGTCTGGCCTGAACTACAAGGTGTCGACTTGGTATGGCCTGTGGGCGCCTAAAGGCACGCCGCCTGAAGTTATTTCAACGTTGCAGGCGGAGCTTAAAAAAGCGTACAACTCGAACGAATTGAAAGTCATCTGGAACGGCTTGGGCGCAGAAGTGCCCGACACCTACGGTGATGCGTTTGGCAAATTTGTATCGTCGGAGGTCAAGCGTTGGGCGGATGTTGCGAAAGCCTCTGGAGCGAAACTAGACTAAGCAAAACGCGATGGGGTGAACTGCGAACTGCGCCATTCTCGTTACGCCGAGAATGGCGTTGCTGTGAACAAACGGGGGTATTTAAATGAACAACAAAAATCTATATGCAGCCATAAGCGCTGCATTTCCAGCCGATCGATCGGGCGTCGCAGTAGAGTCCGCCGATAGCAGCACCGGCGCAACGCTGAAACGCTATTCGTGGCACGCACTCGACGAACAAACCGCGCGCATCGCCAATCTGCTTGCATCACTCAATTTGCCCGAAGGCAGTCGGGTCGCCGTGCAGACAGAAAAGAGCGTTGAAGCCCTGATGCTCTACCTTGCCGTGCTGCGCGCGGGCTATGTGTATCTGCCACTGAACACGGCCTATCAAGCGGCCGAGGTCGAATACTTTGTGGGTAATGCAGAACCCGCGGTGGTGGTGTGCTCACCCAAGTCTCTGTCGTGGATTCAACCGATTGCTCAAGCGGCAGGCGTTGCACGCGTTTTCACGCTCGATGACGCCGGAGGTGGCACCCTCGCTGAGTCTGCGGCAGGACATTCAGCGACGCACACCATCGCTGAAAAACAGGCCGACGATCTGGCCGCGATCCTGTACACCAGCGGCACCACGGGGCGCAGCAAAGGGGCGATGCTGTCGCACCACAACCTGCTGTCCAACGCGTTGACACTTAAAGATTACTGGGGCTGGAGCAGCATTGATGTGCTGATTCACTCGCTGCCGATTTTTCATGTGCACGGGCTTTTTGTCGCTTCGCATTGCGCGCTGCTGTCGGGCGCAAAAATGATCTGGTTCTCCAAATTCGATCCGAATGCCGTGATCGCAAGGTTGCCCGACGCCACCGTGTTTATGGGTGTACCGACGCTCTACGTGCGGCTGCTTGGCGACGCGCGCCTTAGTCGCGAGTTGTGCAAAAACATGCGGCTCTTCGTCGCAGGGTCCGCGCCACTACTGATCGAAACCTTCAACGATTGGCGCGAGCGCACCGGGCACACCATTCTCGAACGCTACGGAATGAGTGAGACCGCCATGCTCACCTCAAACCCCTATCTAGCGGCGCACGGCGAACGTCGCGGTGGGACGGTGGGCTTTCCGCTACCGGGCGTTCAGGTGCGCGTGTCGAACGATAAGGGAGCTGCCTGCCCGATCAATGAAATCGGCGGTATCGAAGTCAAAGGCTCGAACGTATTTAGCGGCTACTGGCGCATGCCCGAAAAAACCAAAGAAGAATTTACCGCAGACGGCTGGTTCAAAACCGGCGACGTGGGCAAGATCGATGAGCGTGGCTACGTGGTGATTGTCGGTCGCAGCAAAGACCTGATCATCAGCGGCGGCTACAACGTCTACCCGGCCGAAATCGAGGGCTACCTGAACGATATGCCCGGCGTCGCTGAATCCGCTGTGATCGGCGTTCCACATCCTGATTTTGGCGAGGCAGGCGTTGCGGTGGTCGTTGCCAAAGCGGATAGCGCGCTTGATGCCACTGCCATGTTGGCTGAGCTCAAGTCAAAAATTGCCAATTTCAAAGTGCCGAAACGGGTATTTATTGTTAGCGATTTGCCGCGTAACGCGATGGGCAAAGTTCAGAAAAATTTGCTGCGGCAGGAGCATGCGCGGCTATTTGTTTAGGGCAACGCAGATTTATTCATTCTTTCGTCTTTCCGCCCCGGCCTTCGCCGGGGAGACGAATAAATCCGTGTTTCCTTAGTGACAATTTGGAGCGCGCTCGACCCGCCACATCGACAAACGCGGTGCGCTCGCGCCGGCGGTGGCCCATGACGCGTATGACGTCACCGACCTCCACCATTGATTTTGATTGATGGTGTTTAAGGCAACGCGCGCGCCTCTGGCAACACAGAAAACAGCCTGCGCAGCACCGCTTCCAGTGCCAGACGGCATTTCAGTTCACTCTCGTATTCCCACCAAAACGGCAGCACGATGGCGCCGGCGCCGCCCAGCTTTGGCGCCACCCGTTTCGGCGCAACGCGCACCGGAAATTGCACGCACCAATCTGCGATTAAACGTTTGCGCGCCTGCAACCATTGCTTGACGCGGTGCAGTAACGTGGCCAGCAGGTCGCTTGCGTCCAGCTTGGCGCTGCCACAGTCAGCGGCAGGATTGCGACCAGCACCACGCAGTATTAGGCTACGCCGCTGCATGCGGCTCAGCACCGTTGGCTCCATTCAAACCGTTAGGCTTGGCGCCGACCGCCCGAGCCGAGGGATAGCCGGCAAACATTTGGCTTTGAGTTTGTGTCTCGCCTTTGCTGTTGATCGAGGCAACGTCGCCACTCACCACGCCCCCCTCAGACACGAGCAACGAGCCGTATCGCACCACTCCCGACACCCAGCCTGTTGCATGCACAACGAGTTTTTTGCGTGCGGTCAAATTGCCTGAGAACTTGCCGTGAATTTCGGCGACGTCAATGGTCACGGTACCGTCAAACGAGCCGGTTTCAAGTATCTCCAGCGTCTTGCTGTCCATCGATGCCTCGACATGGCCTTCTACGACCAGCGTGTCGCAATCGTTGATTTCAGCGCCTTTTAATTTGATGTTGGGGCCGACGGTCAACCGCGGCTCGCCGGGCAACCGTTCCTTGGACGGCGGCGCGTCAGTGGTCGCCAACGGTCGCGGCTCGGTGGTGATGCGTGCTGGGACCGCGGTGCTAACAGCGACGGCCGACAGTGGCGGCGCGTCAGGCAGAGGCGCATAGCGCGGCATGTCGGTCGACGCGCGACCGTTGCTTGCAGGGACTTGTGGCTCGTCACGGCGACCGAGAAATGAGTTTTTCAGCATGGGATTGTCCTCAAATTAAGTGTGTTTTCAGGCGGCGCTTAACGATGGACATCACCAAGCGAATCCGCCACGCCTGAACGCCCAAGTCATCCTCCCCAGGGGTGTGCGCCGCGCCGTTCAGCGTTCAAACCGCACGGCCATGCTGCTGCGCGCACACGCAAAGTTGAGCGGTCAGTCAGCTATGACGACGTCATCAGGTGTGAGTTCGGTGAAAAGGGCAACTTTCTTCATGCTGCTGTCGCAGGCCGGCGACCAGAAACGTGCCGATTTTGCTAACTCATTGATTACGCAAATGATTAGGTGTCTCCGCAGGCAGACGTATCGCTGCGAAAACGATACAACTTTTGCTGTTAAGTGACTGTCAATAGACGGTTACGTCGCAATTGCGCAAACATCGACTTTTGCCAAAAATTGTCTGCATGCCTGTTGCAATGGTGCTTCCACGTAAAAGTTAATGCTATTTTTCATGCTGTATCCGTGCCCTATCAGCTAATAAACCGTTTGGTCGCAGGCCCACCAACGCGCCCGCCGCAGGTCGTAGCATGAAGACCGATGTAATTTCACGCTGAAACCATGACAACTTGCACCGCTCAACGTTCAGTATTCACCGTTTGCGCAGCCTTTTTTGCCTTTGCGATCGCGCTCACCGCTCCGTCAGCAACCGCGCAGACACAGCCCAATGACGCGCAGATCAAAGCGATACTCGCCCAGCGAATCGACGTTGACAAGCAAGCGGTAGGCATCGCGGCGGTCGTGGTGGAGGGCGACAAGGTGCGCATCATCACGCACGGCACAATGGCCATCCCAACAGCTCGGGGCACAGCGGAGCCGATCACACCGGACACCCTGTTCGAGGTCGGCTCGATCACTAAAACGTTCACCGCTTTGCTACTTGCCGACATGGTGGTCAAAGGCGAGTTGAAGCTCGACGACGCGGTGGAAAAGTGGCTACCGCAGGGCCTGCGCGGACTGAAACTTCGCGACCACACGGGCAGCCCGATTCAACTGGTTGATCTCGCCACGCATCGCTCCGGCCTCGCGCGCATCCCGGACAATATGCCGAACGGCACCCGCGCTGATCCGTACGTCGATTACCGCGAGCAACAACTGCTGATTTATTTGAAGGATCGCGAAACGCTGGTCGAAACTGACGGCGGCAAGACCAGCAAAAAGCGCGACGAAGCGTATGCCTATTCAAACCTGGGCTACGGGTTGCTCGGCTACGTGCTCGCTCGAGCGGCCGACACCTCGTACGCCGACCTGCTGCAAAAAAGGCTGTTGACGCCGCTGGGACTCACTTCAACCTATCTCGACATTTCGCGCAATGAAGTGGCGCGTTTCAGCGACGGACACTACCTTGACCGCGACGCCACGCTCAAGCTGCACAAGCATTCGCGATTTAACGTGCTCGCCCCTGCCGGTGCCCTGCTCATGAGCGCGCGCGACATGGGCCGCTACGCGCAGGCCGCCAGCAATGCGATTGACACCCCGTTGAAAGCTGCGTTTGCGCTCGCGCAGAAGCGATATAGCGACGGCATGGCTCCGATGAATCCGCAAGGGCTGGGCTGGATCCTCGCGCCGATGAACGGCCGAACAGTGTTCAATCATGACGGCATGACTGGTGGCTTCGCGTCGTCACTGTGGATTGACCCGAAGCGCACGTCGGGTGTGGCGGTACTCGCCAACGCGAGCGTGCCGGTTCTCGACATTGCGCTGCATCTGCTCGAACCCAGCATCCCGCTTAAGAACCTCGCGGCGATGCGCGCAACGGCCGTGCCGATTGACGTGAAAACGCTGGCGCAATATGTCGGAACTTATGCACTGACGCCGCAGTTCAGCATCACCATCCGCCTGCGCGACGGCAAGCTGTTAGCTCAAGCCACAGGTCAAAGCGAGTTCGAATTATTCGGTAAATCCGACAGCACATTTTTCGCACGCGTCACGCCGCTGGAAATTGCGTTTGAAGGCGTGAAAGACGACAAAGCGATGCGTTTTCAGATCACTCAAGGCGGTGCAACGCGCCCTGCACTGCGCGTGGAATAGTGAACCAGACGAACTGCCGTTCCCTCTGCTCGCGCCGGAGGTGGTCAGCGTGCGCGGGGAATTGCCCCTTCTCGCATCGCGAGGCGGCTTGGCTGACGGGGCAATGGAATGAATCGGGTTTGCACCCCCACTCCACCGTTCGCCCTGAGCGCAGCGAAGGGTCTGATGGCATGACGATTGGTTTTTACAACCGTTGTGCTGCATGGCCGCGCGGCGCTCGCCGCGTTTTGCAATCGTGCAAAGAGCAACCAAAAACGCTTGCGCCGCGCTTTATCTTCGCGAACAAGATCACCGCGAACCGATGCAAGGATTCGTACTGCGCGACGCGCTTTGCCATATGGACAAGGATCAAAACTCATTGGTCAGACCCTTCGCTACGCTCAGGGCGAACGGGGACGGGAATCCACCGTTTTGAGATTACGCCACCGCCCTCGCCCTATCCCTAGCCCGCTTCCGCTTCCGGCTGCGGAAGAGGCAACCAAGCCTAACGCAGCGTTTCGAGCCCGCGCTTAAACCGGTTCGCAAGAAAGCGATCAACCAGCACGCTGCACGTGCTTGATGCGCAGTGCGCTGCACATGCCCGCCGCCGCGGCAAAGGCGGCAGCTGCCCACAGTGCAACCGCAGGGCCGTGCCCGTTATTTGGGTCAAACAGCGCAAAAATTATGGCGAGCAGTACGGCGCCCAAGGTTTGTCCAGTTAGTCGCGCCGTCCCAAGCATCCCGCTGGCGCCGCCGCTGCGGTGCACCGGCGCTGGGGTCAAAATAATGTGGTTGTTGGGTGACTGAAACATACCGAAACCCAGACCGCACAAAGCCATGCGCCAGACGATGTCGGCATTTGCCGGCTGCGCGGGCAGCAGGGCCAGCAGCATCAAACCAAGCGACAGCAGGCCCAACCCGACGCCGCCCAGCAGTCCTCCCGAATAACGCCCGATCAGGCGGCCTACGATGGGCGCCATCACCACAATCCCCAGCGGCCAAGCGGTGAGCAGCAAACCGGCTTCCAGATGACTTCGGCCGTACGCGCCGAGCAACAGAAACGGCAGACTCACGTAGGCCAGCATCTGCGCGCTAAAGGCGCCGACCGACGTGCCCATGGACAACGCAAAAACCGGGATGCGCAAAAGATCAACCGGAAACAGCGGCAAGGGCTGGAGCCGTTGCCGGCGAATGTAGAAAACGCCCACTGCAATGCCCGCAGCAAGTTCCGCTGCAGGCAGCCAAAACGACGCCACGCTTTTTGCCGCGCCGCCCGACCCCTCGATGCGAACGCCCAGACCGTCGACACCCAAAATGATCAGGCCGAACATCAGCGCGTTAAGCGCCACATCCAACAGCGAAATTCGCGCACCGGTGGCTTTAATCGCATTTTTCGGCAGCGCGGTGCGGCCCAATATCAAGCAGAACAGACCAATGGGAATGTTGATGGCGAACAGCGAAGGCCAAGAGGCGACCGACAAAATAGCTGCCGCAATAGACGGTCCAGCAACCGATGCGGTTGCCACCATCATGGAATTGATAGCGACGCCGCGCCCCAGCAACTGACGCGGGTAAATCAGGCGCACCAGCGCCGCGTTAACGCTCATGATGCCGGCCGCGCCCACGCCTTGCAGCACGCGCGCCATTGCCAGCGAGGCAAGTGAGTCTGACAGGGTGCAGGCGACGGAGGCCAGCGTAAAGACCAACATGCCGACCAGATACACCCGCCGGTAGCCGATGATGTCGCCTAGTGTTGCCAGGGGCAACAACAGCGCCAAGGTGGCGATTTGGTAGGCATTAATAACCCAGATCGACTGGGCCGCTGTGGCGTGCAGTTCGCGCGTGATGTCGGGCAAGGCCAGATTGACGATGGTGCCGTCGAGCACCGACATGACAATTCCGACGATAACCACCAGCAAGGCTCGGGTGCGCTCGGGCGCGGGTAATCCATCCTGAACCAGCATGCAAACCTTAGGCAAAACTGCCGGTTAAAAAACGCTCCCACCAACTGGCTTGCAGGCATTTCTTCCGGCAACAACTTTTTGGGCTTGCCTGCATTTTAGAAGCCTGATCGCTGGACGGGTGTGCCGTCACGGCGCTCCCGCGTGACTATTAAGTTCCACTCAAACCAGAATAGGGAGTGAGTTTAAAACGCATACAAAAATCGATTGTAAGATCGTGTGAACGATCTCTCAACCCGTCCCATCCTAGGCAATTTATACATTCATGGCAGCGAGCACAACCGAAAAAATATCCGGCATCCGCTGGTGGCTGGTGACATCGATAGTAGCTGCGGCGGCAATGTTATCGGCCTTTTATGGCATCAATGAATACGCCAGCGGCACCGCTGCCATTGTCAAATCAGCCAATAACAACCATGCGCGGTTTGAAGCCATTTTTCAGGATTTGAAGGATGCGCGCTTTCGGGCACTTAACCTGGCCGCTGCAACGCTGTTGCAGAGTCGGGTGACGGTCGAGGCCTTCGCTAAGGACGACCGTGCGGCATTGGTGGCCCGTATGGAGCCATTTTTTGAAACGCTGCAAAAATCTCACGGCATCGAGCAGCTGAATTTCTGGACAGCACCGGCCAAGGTCTACTACCGGGCGGGTTCACCCAACCTGTTTGGCATGGATTTGTCGACCTACCGCAAGTCGATCGTTGCCGCTAACGATCGCCGAACCGCCATTTCGGCGATCGAGACCGGCTTAGGCGGTGTCATCGGGCTGCGCGCCATCACCCCGGTCTCCGTGGAGGGTAAATTTATTGGTGTTATCGAGTTCGTCAGCAACTTCAAGATTCCCCTCGAACGCGCCAGCGAAACCACCGGTCTTAAGTGGGCGCTCAGTCTCAGTAAAGAGGTTTCTGATCGCGTGGAGCGACCCATTGATCAAAAAAATGACGCCTGGCACGGCAAGGATGTGTACGTTACCTATTCCGACCCAGCTACGGGCGAAACCGTAAGGACAATCAAGTTCGACCCGCGTGCCAAAGAGCACAGCTTGGCCAAAGTAGGTGGGCAGACGCTCTATGTCAAGACCTTCCCTATTGTCAATTTCTCTGGCATTCCGACGATCACGGTGGCCACGGTGCTTGACGTGTCCGAACCGTTTGCCGAAGTGCTGCGCTCCGCGAGCACCAAAGCCGGAATTCTATTTTTGTTGCTATCCATTTTGGGCAGCATCGGTGTGGTCAAGTTTGCGCAAATCAAAACTCAGTTTGGCGGGATGATGGGGCGCCAACAGAAGCAACTGGAGGAGAAGGCTGCAGCATGTGACGCAGCGCTGGCAAAACTGCGCGATGTCGATTTCATCAAACAGGGCTTTTTCACCAAACTGGTCACGGCGGTCAATGAGCCGCTGCAAGCGGTGGCCGGGCAGCTAAAAGCGCTGCCTGCTGAATTGGAGCGCACCGGCGCCAGCTCGGATGTTGTCAATCGCTTGCATTTTGCTTTGACGGAAACCACGCGCCTGAGCCATTTGATGGAGGACTATTGTCAGGCCGAGATGTTCCGCCAAAAGTTGGTGAAGGCCGACAATCCGGCGGTATCGCTGGCAGCTGTTGTGGCCAAGACATTGAACGAAGACCTGGCCCTGTTCCTGCGACTACCGCAGCTGGAAATCATCGCGGCCGTGCCCAGTGACCTGCCTCAAACACGTGCTGATGCTGACTTTTTGCGTCGCGCCATAGCCGGCTTGGTCGGGTTTGCCGCCCAGCGCGCAGGCCGTGGGCGCATTTTGCTGAGCGCGGCATTGGACGAAACCCAGTGGCTGGTGCTGTCCATTACCGGCTCGGCCTTCACCGACGCCGGCGCGCCCAACCAAGCGTTGCTCGATGAGTCCCAACAATTCATGGAACGTCTGGCCAATGGTGTCAGCAGAACGCCCAGTAGTGGCGCCTTGGTGAGTGTTGCGCTGTCGCGTGCCATCGTCGAGTTCTACGGCGGTAGCCTGCGCATTTCCGACAATACAGATGCCCCCGGCTTCGTGGTCCGACTTCCCGTTGCGGCTTAAGGGGCGTGCTGATGTCTAGGGACGGAATCGCAAAAATTTACGGCCGGCTGGCTATTGGCCTGCTGCTGTTCGGCTCGCTGGTTTTCTTCGAGGGCTTGTTTACCGGGCCGCTTTCTTTTGTCACCGGCATGTCGGACATTAGTTTGAGCCAATGGGTGAAAGCCGCGTTTGCGTTTACGCTGACGCTGCTGGCCGCCCGCATCGTGCGCTGGGAAATCATCCACGGTTGGTTGGAGCGACGCTCGGGCAAAAAAGTACCGGAACTGATCGGCGACCTGTTGGTGGCCCTGGTGGTGTTCGTCGGCATCTGCCTGATCGTCGCGCTGATTTTTAAGCGCGACATTACAGGACTGGTGGCCGCCGGTGGCGCGTCCGTGATGATCATCGGCATTGCCCTGCAGGACATCATCATGGCCCTTTTCACCGGCGTTTTGTTGAATGTCGAGAAGCCCTTCAAGGTGGGCGATATGGTGCGTATCGACGACAAATATATGGGCAAGATCGTGCGCATCACCTGGCGCACCACGATACTGCAGACCCGTAGTCACGACATAATTTTTATCCCCAACATTTCGCTTGCCAACGCCGTCATTCTCAACCAGTCACTGCCAGACCCCCGCTCCAAACGCGTGGTTGAAGTGTTGATTGACTACGACACCTCAGTGGAAAGTGCTGAACGTATTCTTTACGCGGCGGTGCTGGGGGCGGTCGGCGTCCAGCAAATTGGTTCGCCCACGGTGTTTGCACGAAAAATGGCGCAGGATGGCGTGTTGTACGAAGTGGCATTTACGATTGCCGACTGGTCACAGGACGAGAGATCAGAACACGCGGTCATCAAAAGCATTTTGAAGTGCATGCGCGACGCTGAGATCACGGTGTCGTGTCTTAAAACCGAAAACATTGAAATCGAAAAACGCGTCACTATCGCCAACCGGTCGCAAGATGTGTTCCGTTTGGTGCAGCAGTGCCGGCTATTTCGCAGCTTGCCGGATGACGTTTCTCGGCGTATCAGCGAAGCCCTGGTGGAACGCCACTTCGCCGCAGGTGCATCCATTGTGCAAGCGGGTGACTCGCAACATGCGGTGTTCATCATCGGTGAAGGCATGGCCAAACGGACGATCAGCAGCCGCGACGGCTCCAAGCCGATATCGGAGCGTTTTATCGCCACTGAATTTTTTGGTCGTCGTAGCCTGTTCGCCTGTCAGCCCCAAGTCGCCACCGTGCAGGCAGAAACGGCGGTGTTGGCCTACGAATTGGAACGACGCGCTTTGGCCCGTTTGCTTCAGGAAACACCCCACCTAATCAAAATTCTCGCGCAGGCACTGGCGCAGTTAGCGTGGACCGAAGCGCATGAAGACAACCCTAGTGTCGAGCCAGCACCCGGGGTTCTGGAGCGGCTGATCAATTTGCATCAAGGGCAAATTGAGGCCAAATATGTTTAGGGTTGACGGCCGAATCGTGGAATATTTGTAAAGGCGGAACGCCACAATTCCTGTCAGCATTTCACTGTGCGCCGTGCCGCATCTTGGGTCAACGCGCCGGCCTGGTATTGCTACTCCCACTGCTGCACAAGCTTCGGCAGCAGTTCAAATTTGCGGCCCGCTTAATTCAACGTGAGGTTCTGCGTTAACTTGTGCCGAACCACTTCGGCCTTGAGCTCCAGCGTGAACGCCCAACGAGCGACCTTTAAATTCTCCGCTTTGTTTTTAGCTAACTCCATGTCAATTTTCCGGGCGCTAAGTACTCGACGGAGATCGTACAAGCTCAGAGCATTTTCATTTGCATACGCCGCCACTTTGCCGGTGGTACGCCATATTCCCGGTTGAAGGCGCGGCTGAAAGAGGTGTCGGTTTGATACCCCACCTCCTCAGCGATTTGGATCAACGGTGCATTGCTGCCCGACAGCAGGTTTGCGGCCAGAAGCATGCGCCACTGGGTCAAATAATGCATGGGTCCTATGCCGACTATTTGTTGAAATCTCTCAGCCAGTACGGAGCGTGATGCACCGGCTTTTTTCGCTAGTTCTTCCAATGTCCAGGCGCGTGCAGGATCTTTGTGCAGCGCGCCCAAGGCGGCCCCCACAATGCGGTCGCCAACACCCGCCAACCAACCTGTGGTTCCCGGCGACTGTTCGTTCATATAAATGCGCAGCACTTCAATAAAAAGCACTTCCGATAGTTTGGTTAGGACGCCCATCCCTCCCGGACGCGGGGATCTGGCTTCACTTAATGCGTAACGTAGAGATGCTTCGAGCCAAGCACCGGCTTTGGAGCCGCGTACGTTAACTTTGACCACAGGCGAAAGCCCAGCCAGCAGCATACGGGCCAGTCGCGCATCACAAGCTAGGTAGCCACAGACCAGTCGGGTCACAGCACCTCCGCCGCCATACGCTAGCTGACGAGGTCGACGCGAAAGCACTACGTCCAATTTGGCACCGGTGGCGGCGGGAACGCCGGGTGCCGACGCCATGCGATGCGCATCACCCTGCGGAAAAATTACTGCGTCACCCGCGACGAGATGCACAGGCGGTTGCCCCACCATCTCAACATAACACTCGCCTTCTGTAATCATGTGAAAGATCACCACGCGCTCGGCTCCAGGCTCCAAAAAAGGAGCTGCGTAGTCCGCATGCGGGGACTGATAACACCAAGGTGCCGAGAACCGTCCGTCGATAAAGATGGCCCCGATCAGGCGCACCACTCTCAGAGTCTCTGACAGGGCATCCATTACACGGACGTCACATTGACCTGCAGTGCAAATGGCGTGGCCGTTATCACGGTGCAGGGCACTGGTGAGTGACTAAGGCAACCCCTCACCAAGCTTTCCAGGGCCATGGGATTGGCTCCGTCGGCTGCGATATTGACGCGCAATTGCACGTCAAACAGTCCTGCGTAAACCAGCTTTCCATCGGGCTCAGCCATCCCAAGCAGTCCCCTTGCATCAGAGCGGCTGTCGACATGCACCTCAAGGGACGTGAGGTTAATCCCTTCGCATGCGGCCGCGAGTGTGATCGAGGTTGCCGCACACGAGGCAATGCCAGCACGAAATAGCCAGCCTGGGCTGACCTGATCGCCGGTGCCGCCGAGCTCCTTGGGCATATCGGTGACGACCGACACTGCCTCGCCGCTGTGCGTCACCACCCGTGTTCCGGATTGCCACCGAGCGACTGCTGGCGGATTGGCGTGGACTGCAACTTCGGGGCGTCTTTGAAATGCAACCCTTGCCCGCTTAACAACCACTTCGACAACATGAAGTGACATAGTTAACTCCGATTGATTTCGCAAACTGCCATTTTGGGGCCTCACACCGTTTCGGAGAAGTGCTCTTTTCGAGTCTGGATTGTCCGCAGCATTGTTGGGCAGCAAATCCGGACGTAGAGGTAATCGCCAACCAGGTGATCACAACATTCGGACGGAAAGGCAAGTCAACGCGACGATTGGGCAGGACCGGTTTGCACTCGACGAAAGACACTTCGGCTCACACAACTCTGGAGACATCACCATGGAAAATTCAATTGATCTCAACGCAATCAAGAGCAAGCAACAGACCGCTTGGGCCAGCGGTGACTATGCCGTGATCGGCACCACATTACAAATTGTCGGAGAGTCGCTGGCCGAGGCCTGCGACGTGTGCTGTGACGAGCTGGTGCTCGATGTCGCTGCGGGCAACGGCAATGCCAGCCTCGCTGCGGCGCGACGCGGCTGCAAGGTGACTTCAACGGATTACGTGGAAGCGTTGTTGGAACGTGGCGCTGAGCGCGCCCGGGCCGACCATCTGAATGTGCAGTTTCAGACCGCCGATGCCGAAAATCTTCCTTTCGCCAATTCAAGCTATGACGTGGTGCTCTCTACCTTTGGCGTGATGTTCACACCCGACCATGCCAAGGCGGCGGCTGAGCTGCTGCGCGTGTGCCGACCGGGCGGGCGCATCGGTTTGGCCAACTGGACCCCGGATGGCTTTATCGGCCAGGTGTTCAAGACGTTGGGGCGACACTTGCCGCCGCCAGCAGGCGTGCAGCCGCCTTCGCGCTGGGGCGTTGTGTCGCACTTGGAAACGTTGTTCGGACCGTCAGCCAAATCCATTACTGCGACACCGATAATGTTTAACTTTCGCTACCGCTCAGCAGCACATTTCATCGAGGTGTTCCGCACTTGGTACGGGCCTGTCCATAAAGCGTTCGCTGCACTACCGGCAGAAAGCGCAGCCACGTTGGAAGCAGATCTGACGGCACTTCTGAATCGTATGAACCGAGCGGGAGACAAATCGCTGGTGGTTCCCAGCGAGTACCTAGAAATTGTGATCACGCGGAACTGACCATTAAAACACTAGTGCAGGACGCCCAGGCCCCACTGCGCAGCCTTTTTCGAACGACGCCTGCGCTGGCGATGGTCACTGATAACGCACGCACGTGCGGTGCCGATCCGGCTGATCCGTTTCACTCCAGCGTGGAGCCCATGGACGGATGCGGCGTCGTGGTGCCCGTTGGCGTGCACCGGGCCGTAGGTGGCTTGCATGACGCACCGACACCGGGCGACATATTGTGCGCTGCGCTGGCGTCGTGTCAGGACTCGTCGGTGAGAATGGTGGCCAATCGCTTGGGCGTTGAAATCCTCTCCCTTGAGGTGCGTGTCAACGCAAAAGTGGATGTGCGAGGCACCCTGGGCATGGACGCTGACGTACCAGTCGGGTTTCAGTCCATATCTTGTGACATTGACATGCAAGTGAAGGAAGACACCCCACCCAAACTTCGGGAGGTGCTGAAATCGGCAGCGCAAAAATGCTGCGTGGTGCAACAGACCCTGCACAATCCGCCACCCGTCATGACCCGTTTTGTCTTTACAGACATGGAAGCCGCTTAAAAGCCCGGACGCCATGAAACAGCGTTCAAGGAATGCAGATCAAACTGCCTTCTTCATGGGTTGACGACTGACTGAGCGAAACCCAGTGGGGGAGGACTTCCCAGCGCATGGGCCGTCGGATTGTGTTGCGGCACATCTCGATGTAATCAACGATATCTGCCCAAGAGCTGACCCGCCGCGCTAGGGCGATGAAGTCGCGCCCGGTTGCATAGGTATGCGAGCACCGCGTCATTCCGTAGCCGGAAAAGTGCTGAAGGTCACCACTACAAACTTTACTTCGCGCTGAAAGCCGGTGGCATTCAAGCGACTGGCCCCGTGCGGCCATGGAGCACGAGGGTGCCGAGCTCTTCAGATCCTTCGCTGCGCTCAGGGCGAACGGGGACGGGGACGGGGACGGCGACGCGCGAGGGAGCCGGGCCTAACGCAGCGTTTCGAGCCCGCGCTTGAACCGCTCCAAGCCGTCGTCCAACCTCGGCAATTCGCTCGCAAAACACCAGCGCAAAAACCCTTCGCCTTCGTCGCCAAAACCTGCCCCTGGTGCGATACCTAGGCCGAAGTCAGTGACCAGTTTTTTGCAAAATGCGAGCGAATCGGTGACGCCGTCTACTTTGAAAAACGCATACATCGCGCCCGGTGGCTGCGGTGCTTGCACACCAGGCAGCGCGTTCAGCGCAGCGCATAGGTGGTCGCGCGCGGCACGAAAGCGTTCTTGGGTGCGCGCGATGACGGCGTCACCGTGGGTGATTGCTGCATCACCCGCGCGCTGAATGAACACCGGCGAGCACGAGGTGTTGTACTCAATGACCTTGCCGAGTTGCTCGATAAACGGCGCCGGCGCGGCAATCCAGCCCAAGCGCCAACCGGTCATCAGCCACGATTTGGAAAATGTGTTGGCGCTGACCAGTCGATCATTGGCGTCGCTAATGTCGAAGAAAGACGGCGCGCAACCACTACCGTCAAACACCAGCCGCTCGTAGGCGTCATCAGCCAGCAGCCAGATGCCATGCCGCCGACAGCGCGCCAGGATCGCCTTTTGCTCGTCGCGCGTGAGCGTCCAGCCGGTGGGGTTGTTCGGCGAATTCACCATCAGCATTTTGGTGTCGGGTGTCAGCGCGGCGAGCAGACGATCCAGATCGAGACGCCAGCCTTGAGGCGTGAAATCGAGCGACACGCATTCCACGTTCGCCGAGAGAATTTTTGGAATTTCGACCAAGTTGGGCCACAACGGTGTGACGCACACCACGCGGTCACCGGGGTTGACGATGCACTGCGCTGCGAGCGACAACGCGTTGACACCTGCACTGGTGATGGCGATGTTGTCGCTGACGATGGTCGCCGCAGGGTTGGGATGCAGCCGCGCGAGATACGTGGCGACCGTTTGCCGTAATTCTGGCAGACCGAGGTTGTGCGAATAGAACGTTTCACCGCGCGCTAGGCTTTCGCTCGCGGCGGCGCGGATGAAGTCTGGCGTCACCTCATCAGGCTCGCCAAACCAGAAGGTCAGCACATCAGTGCGGCCAATACCGGCGTTGGCCACTTCACGAACTTTTGAGCCGCGCAAATTGACAATGGCGGCACGCGGGAGAAGGTGAGAATTATTTTGCATGGCGTGATTATCCCGACTTAGCGAGAGGCCGTGGCTTGCCGCATCCGATTAAATTGAACCCACACCGGATAAACATCGCATCCCTGCTGGTCGACGGCAGCCGCACGGTTTTAGAAATGCCACCGAACAACCAGATTTGCAACGAATTGCAGCTGTTGCGCAAACGCTACCGTCGCCAGCTGCGCATCAGCTTTTCCTCTGGATGGCCCGTTAAACATGGGCTTAGCGCTTGCAGGCCTGTAGGTCACGAAGGGGCGACCGTGGACTTACGAACTACAAACGGCGCGTCTCGCAACACTTTGTGTGTCAACCACGCTGCGGCTTCGTAAAATCAGTAAATGCCCGCACTGTCTTTCGTCCACCTCCGCCTGCACACCGAGTTCTCTATCGTCGATTCGACGCTGCGCGTGGCAGACACCGTGGCGTTGGCGGCGAACGA
>JACMNN010000096.1 GCA_014378555.1 Burkholderiales bacterium
AAAATACCGGCCATCCAGGTCACCATGGTGATGATGTGTAGCGCTTTAATCCAGAGCATAGTTTTCCGTTTTGTTATCGGGAAGTAAGGGTGACGTTGCGTTTGATCACGGCCTTGAGCTCGGTCAAGCGCCCGTGAAAAAAGTGGCCAGCGCCGGGGAATACCGTGACCGGCAGGCCCTGCGGTCGCGCCCAATTCATCACGTCGGCCAGCGGCACCACATCATCTTCTTCACCATGAATGATGATCGTGTCTTTGGCCACTTCGGGTATTTTGAAGCGGTTCACGGCAGGACCGACCAGCACTAACTGCTGCGGCTGCGAGCGCGGCAGTAGCATCGTTTGCACGAAGCAGCCAAACGAAAACCCGGCCGCCACCAACGGCGTTGCTTCAGGTAATTGTGAACGCGCCCAAGCTAGGGCCGCTGCCGCATCCTCGGTCTCGCCAACGCCGTCGTCAAACACGCCGGCGCTTTTGCCCACGCCGCGAAAATTGAAGCGCATAGTGGCGCAAGCCAATTCTGCGAATGCTTTGGCCAGCGTTTGCACCACCTTGTTGTCCATCGTGCCGCCAAACTGCGGGTGGGGATGGCAGATCAAAGCGAGCGCCATAGCTGGTGCGTTAGCGGGTAGCGTGAATGCAATTTCTAGTGCGCCGCTAGGCCCATCAATTAGCTGTGTTGTCATGTCGGCATTTTATGAGGTTGCGCGGGCGCGGTGGCGGGTGGGACAGCGCGTGGCGTAGGCGGCACCACATATCGCCAAAACAACACGGCGGTGGCAACAAATGGCCAGAGCAGCAAAATGGTGTGCGTCAGGCCGTTTAGGTGCAGCAGGTGTCCGTAGTTCCAGCTAAAAATAGACAACGGCGCTTCGGTCTTAATTAAGCCTGGCAGCAACAAATTAACCATCACACCGGACAACAGTGCGATCCCCGCCAACACCGATTTCAAGCTGCGTGGCAGCCAAAACAACACCATCAACGCGAACGCGCCGCCCGCGAGTCCCAGCGTGTGTCCGGGCCGCAGCCACCCGTCCCAAGCTAGCGGCTTAAGTACTGCTTGTGCGGCCGCCGTTTTCATGGCGATCGCCGCGCCGATCACCAGCACCAGCGCGATGCCGCCCAGCCATCGCTTGCGCATGGTGAGGTCAGTAAACAGGCCAATGCCGATCAGGGCTGCTGCGGTTTGCGAAAATTCGACAATCATCACCGCCGGATCGAACGCGGCTTGCTGTCCGGGATGAAACGTGACCCCAAACAGCGGGATGGCAGGATTGATTTGCGCTAGCAACCATACGCCGAGTAGCACCAGTTGCAAATCCCCCGAACGACCGGCAACCATCAATTCGTTACGACTACGAGTGGCCCAGTTGGTCACCGGTTTGAAGGCAATCAACGTCGCGCCGAACAATGTGCCGATGAATACGCCCAGCAAATTTGCCAATACATCCCGGACGCTGGCGTATCGACTGGGCAGCCACATTTGTGCGGTCTCCATGCTGATCGACAGCACCGCCGCGAAGACGATCGCCGCCGCGATTTTTGCCTTTAACGACCAACGGCTTGGCCAAGCGATTACGAGCGCAGCACCCAGTGGCAAGTATGCGACTACGTTGAAAACCGCGTCAGCCACCGCCCAGCGTTGTCCCCATTGCCACAAAAAGTAGCGTACTGGCGGCTCGGGTGCCACCCATCCGGTGAATGGCTGCAAACTGGCGTAAATAATCACGGCAACGCAAACAGCGGCCACCCACAACGCAAGCGACGGGTGCGATGGGCGGGCGGATTGAACGGTCACGGTGCGAAACGCATTCACAAATACGCGTGATCGACCTTGAATCCAACGACGTTGGTCTGGCTTGCGTCAAGGTAGATTTTTATCTCGATCTCCGCGCCTGGATCGAGGCCGTTAACGAGGCTGGCCGTGGCGGGTGCAAACTCGACCGGCGCGAACACCCGGCGAACCACCATATCGCCGCCAAGCCCATCCAGCGACAAGATGAGATGCGGATAAGCCACCGCGGTCGGGCCTGAATTGCGCAGCGTGGCGGTAAAAATCAACAGCCCCTTGTGTGCAGGATCAGCTGCGAGATCGGTGCCTACAAAGCCTAACGATTCGCTACGTTTGGGGGGGGCCAAACGGCAATCTAGATACGCACAGGCGGTGGCCAAAGCGGGCGCCATCTGCGGCATGCGGCTGCCGATTTCGTCGCGATAGAAATAGATGCCCTGAGTCACCAACACCGTCAGGCTGAGCAAACACGACAACGCAAAAATCCAGCGTATCGCAGGCGTGCTGGCCTGTGGCGGCGGCCGCCAGCGATAGTTGCTTAATCCGCCCGGAGCGACAGTCGGCGCAACCGAGGGCTGATCGCGTGCGTCCACATTGCGAACTGCAACGCCGTCGTCGGGGGTAACAATGATCGGGTCCTGGGTAGTGGTCGAATCGTCGCTGTTGCGGACCTGCCATGTGAACGACTCTGAGCTCGGAGACTCTGCTGGCGCCGCCGACGCCTCGGGCCACTCCACCCGCTGCTGCATGGCGGGCATGCCTTGGATGATCGTCTGCGGTGGCGTGACCTCGCCATGCTCATCAATCGGATCTAGCGAGGGCAAAGTGCCCTCAATCAGATGCTCGACGGCGTCGAAAATGCCCCGGCAGGCACCGCAGCGAACCAGCCCGGCATGCAATTTGACTTGCTCCGGCCGCACGCGAAATTTTGCGCTGCAATGCGGGCACTTGGTGACCGCTGAAATCTGTGTTGGAACCGTCATGCCGCAATCGTAGCGCAGCGACCGCAGGCTGACTGCTGTCGCTGCACAAATGCCCTAACGACGGGTGCCCGTCATGCGCACCCAACCATCGCGTTCTGCGCTGACGGTCATGGCAATCCATGGCGCGTAGGCGGCTTGAATGCGCTCAATCTGCGGCGTGAGAATGCCCGCCAGTGCCAACTGTCCACCCGATTGAACAAGCGCGCATAGGGCGGGCGCCAACACCGTCAACGGTCCGGCAAGAATGTTGGCGACGACTACGTCATATTGCCGATCGAGCGCTTGGTCTGAAACGGCGTAGGTCACGGCCAGGCCGTTAGCTTCGGTATTAAACCGTGCGGTCTCGACCGCTTGCGGATCAATATCAACGCCAAACACGTTGGCCGCGCCTAGCGCCGATGCAGCCATTGCCAGAATGCCCGAGCCGCAGCCGTAGTCGAGCACGGATTTTCCGGCGAGTGGCAAATCGCTCAACCACTGCAAGCAAAGTCGCGTGGTGGGATGGGTGCCAGTGCCAAATGCAAGACCGGGATCGACGCGCAAATTGATCGCGGCGGGCTGCGGCGGTTCGCACCAAGTCGGCACGATCCACAGGTTCGGCGTAATTTCTATCGGCTCGAATTGCGCTTGCGTGGCGCGCACCCAATCGGTTTCCGGCACCACGCGAAACTCGTGCGGGCCGAGGCTGTCGGCGTCTTCCGCGCGCAGCGAATTCCACAGCGCTTCCAGTTCGTCGGTCGATGCGTCCCCGTCAAACAACGCTGCAATGCGGCTGTCGGCCCAGCGCTGCGTTAACGCCATGCCCGGCTCGCCAAAAATCGGCTGCTCGGCGTCGCTCTCGGCGTTGAGATCGGCCACGTCCACCGCAAGCGCCCCAGCCTCAAGCAACGCGTCAGCAATAGCGTCTGCCGCAGCGCCTTTCACCGGGCCAGAAATTTCAATCCATGACATCGCCATGCGACTACTTACGCCGCTCAGCAAGTTTGGCCATGCGCTGCTCAAGATAGTGAATCGAGAAACCGCCCTTGATGAACTGGGCGTCGTCCATCAGTTCGCGGTGCAGTTGAATATTGGTTTTTATGCCCTCAACGATCATCTCGGACAGCGCAATGCGCATGCGGGCAATCGCCTGCTCGCGGGTGGCGCCGTAGGCCAGCAATTTACCAATCATCGAGTCGTAATTCGGCGGCACGAAGTAGCCGTTGTAGGCATGCGAATCAACGCGAATGCCAGGGCCACCGGGCGCGTGCCAGTTGGTGATGCGGCCGGGTGATGGCACAAACGAATTTGGGTCTTCCGCGTTGATGCGGCACTCGATAGCATGGCCCTTTTTGATGATGTCTTTTTGCCTAAGCAGCATCTTTTGGTTAGCGGCAATTTTGATTTGTTCCTGCACGATATCGACGCCGGTGATCAGCTCCGTCACCGGATGCTCAACCTGCACGCGAGTGTTCATTTCGATGAAATAAAACTCGCCGTTTTCGTATAGAAATTCGAAGGTGCCGGCACCGCGATAACCAATTTTTTTGCACGCTTCGACACAGCGCTCGCCGATCTTGGCGATTAGCCGATCTGCGATGCCGGGTGCAGGGCCTTCTTCGATAATTTTTTGGTGACGACGCTGCATGGAGCAGTCGCGCTCGCCGAGATAAACCACATTTTTGTGCTGATCAGCGAGGATTTGAATCTCGATATGGCGCGGGTTTTCAAGGAATTTTTCCATGTACACGGTGCCGTTGCCAAACGCAGCCAGTGCCTCGCCTTTGGTCAACGTCACTGCGCTGATCAAGGCACCTTCGGTGTGAACTGTACGCATGCCGCGACCGCCGCCGCCGCCCGAGGCTTTGATAATGACCGGGTAACCAATGCTTCGCGCAATTTTTATAATTTCGCGCGGGTCATCGGGCAGCGCGCCGTCAACCCCCGGCACCACCGGAACGCCGGATTTTTTCATGGTCAGTTTGGCGGAAACTTTGTCACCCATCAAGCGGATGGTTTCAGCGCGCGGGCCGATAAACACGAATCCTGACTTTTCGACTTTTTCAGCGAAATCCGCGTTCTCCGACAAAAAACCATAGCCCGGGTGAATTGCCTGCGCGTCGGTCACCTCGGCCGCCGCGATGATTGCCGGAACGTTCAAATAGCTCTGCGCGGACGGCGCAGGACCGATGCACACGGA
>JACMNN010000097.1 GCA_014378555.1 Burkholderiales bacterium
CCTTCACACCGTTCAGGGCGAACGGAGTGAAACGACCAGTATCAAGTGCCCGCCCTAAACGCTACACCGCAACCGTAGCGCGGGTGCCCACCCAACGCTACAACTGCAGCGTTACTTAGCTGCCGCTTTGACCTGCTCGTCAAGGTCCGACGCGAGACGCTTCAACGCGTCGTCCACCGACATCTCACCGGCAATCGCCTGACCCAGTCGAGCCGCCGTAGGTTGGAACACGGCGCGGTTCAGGCGATAGCCCTGCAAGTCAAAGTTCGGCTTGAGGATTTTCGGTACGTCAGCGACGAACGAGTTCAGCGCCGCTTTGGCTAACGGCGACACGTTGTAGCTCACTCCGGCTTTGGCCACCGACAGGCTCGCCGGAATGTTGTCGGTTTTCGCCATCATTTCTGAATAGTTCGCATCCAGCGACAGGAAGTCGAGAAACTTGGCAACCTCGGCGGGTGCCTTAGTGCGCTTCAGACCCACGTAGGCAGCACCCCCAGGCATCGCCGTACAACCCGCAGGGCCGCACGGAGCCGGCACCGCAGCCCAGTCGAACGATTTGGTGACGTTTTTATCCATGCGCATGACTTGCCACGAGCCGGAGTAATACATCACGATGCGGCCGTTGGCGAACTCCTCAAACGCGTCACGATAGGCCGAGCCGCCGAGCCCGCCCCAGACTTCTTTGGGCATCAGCCCCGCCTTGTGCCAACCCACGAATTTATTGGCGGCAAGCTTAAAGCCGTCATCAATCACCGGTCCGCCGTTGCTGTCAAAAAACTTGGAGCCGTACGCTACCGCCAATGGCGCGAAGCGGTGGCCGGTGCGATCCATCGCGGCAACAAACGGTGTTTTGGTCGCATCCGCTACTTTTTTGCCCGCCGCCATCCAGTCGTCCCACGTGGCCGTGGCGGTGGGCATCGGCACTTTCGCCTGCTCAAATAAGGTCTTGTTGACGTACATGCCGGTGACGGTGAGTTGCGACATCAGGCCGTAGATGCCCTTGTCGGCCGGCCCGGCGCGAAACCACGACAGCGTCGAGGCGAAGTTGTCCTGCCAGGCTTTTTGCCGCGCGGCGCTCAGGTGCGGCGTCAGATCAAGGTAGTACTTGTTGAGCCCGCCCAAGTCGGTGACGCGGGCAATATCCGGGCCTTCGCCAGCGGCCAACTGCACTGGCAAGGTCTCGACGATGGCTTTGTAGGGAACCTTATCGATGATGATTTTGGTGCCCGGATTGGCCGCTTCAAAGCGCTTGGCGATGTCGGCGGTGACCTCGCATTCGTTGCCGTCGGAATAGCATTGCACGCGCAAATCGCTGGCTTGGGCGGCAAGCGTTGCTAGCGCGGCGAGAGCGAGCGCTAGTGAGCGCATTGGGGTGGAACGTAAACGTAGATTTTTCACAACTCAGTCCTCCTAAAAACGTCGATATTTGTCACCGAACATTAACAAAATCCGATGCGGTTCGGTCATCATGTTAAGTCATACATATCATCTATATGACCAAGGGTTATCCCGTAGTCGGTTGATTTTGCATCAGCTTCGGCGCTCGACGCCAGCGTTGAAGCCCAGAGCTGCTCCAACTAATAAAATCAGCAAATGACATCGATTCCTTCCCCTACCGCAATTCGCACCCGCTTCGCCCCGTCGCCCACTGGCACGCTGCACCTCGGTAATATCCGCACGGCGTTGTTCGCTTGGGCGTTTGCGCGCCATCACCAAGGCCAGTTCATTCTGCGCATTGAGGACACGGATCTCGAGCGCTCCTCGGACTCCAGCGCCGATGGCATTTTGCGCGACATGGCGTGGCTCGGGCTCGACATTGATGAGGGCCCGTACTACCAGATGCAGCGCATGCCGCGTTATCGTGAGGTGGTCGCTGAAATGCTCAGCGACGGTCGCGCTTATCACTGCTACATGAGCGTTGAAGAATTGGACGCGTTGCGCGAGGGGCAGAAATTAAGAGGCGAAAAGCCACGCTACGATGGTCGCTGGCGTCCTGAAAATTTGGCGAAGTTGAACCTTGTAAAGCCTGACAGCGGACACCCGGTCATCCGCTTTCGCAATCCGGACGTTGGCGTGGTGGCATGGGAAGACGCGGTCAAGGGGCGCATTGAAATCGCCAACACCGAGCTCGATGACCTGGTGATTGCGCGGCCCGCACCGGTGGGTGAGGTCGGCACCCCGACCTACAATTTTTGTGTGGTGGTCGACGATATCGACATGAAAATTAGCCACGTCATTCGCGGCGACGGTCACGTCATGAACACCCCGCGTCAAATCAATATCTTCCGCGCGCTCGGGGTTGAACCCCCGGTGTTTGGTCACACGCCCACAGTGCTCGGTAACGACGGCGAAAAGTTGTCAAAGCGCCACGGCGCGACCGGCCTTAGTGATTACCGAGAACGCGGCTATCTACCCGCGGCCATCATCAACGGCCTGGCGCGCCTGGGTTGGTCGCACGGCAACGATGAAATTTTCTCGCCACAGCAACTGGTCGAATGGTTCAATCTTGAGTCGTTGACGCCGTCGCCAGCTCGCTTCGATGCAGAAAAATTTGAGTGGCTCAACGGCGAGCACATCAAGCGCTTGCCGGTGGATGAACTGGCGAAACAGTTGCAGCCGTTTCTCGCGGCGCAGGGTTACGACATGTCGGCAGGCCCATCGGCCCTCGCCGTCGCTGAACTGCTGCGCGAGCGCGCGCCGACGCTGAAGCTTATGGCTGAGATGGCGGTCTATTGTTATGTCGCCCCGATCACCGATGCCGGGCATCTCACCCAACAACTCGGTGACGTGACCGCTGCAGTCGGCGTGTTGTTGGATGACAGTGCGGAGCACGCCACCACGGCAGAAGCATCGATCAACCGCCAACTGTTGGTGATGCAACAGGGCGCGCAAACGATGGCGCTGCTGGCGCAACATCTGACCGACGTCAACCGACCCGCTATCGCGTGGATCAGAGATCAGCTGATCACAGTGGTTTGGAGCAAACCCGCCATCGCAATAATGCTTAAAGAAGCGCAAACAAAGTTCAGCGTGAAGACGCCACAGGTCATGATGCCGCTGCGCATCATGCTCACCGGCAGCGCGCAGGCACCCGCGGTGGATGCTTTGCTGCTGACGTTGGGCCGCGAAGCCGGCGTGCGCCGAATCAACGTTTAGTACGGTCTGTCTACGACCCATGCAAATCGTCCAACTATTAACCGCAACGTGCAATGCCTTCGCTACGCTGTGCCATCGAAATCAATAAACAAACCATGCTCACCACAGACTGCCTAAAAGTGGGCCTCGTACAAATGGCACCGGTGTGGCTAGACCGCGCCCGTACGCTCGACAAAGTAGCCGCGTATCTGTCGGACGCAGCCGCGCAAAAATGCGACCTCGTTACCTTCGGCGAGGCGCTGGTGCCGGGTTATCCGTTTTGGGTGGAATTGACTGACGGCGCGGTGTTCAATAGCGTGGCGCAAAAGCAGATGTACGCGACCTATCTCGATCAGGGCGTCGTGGTTGAGCGCGGCGATCTTGATGCGCTCCGGACGCTGTGCAAACAACACTCGATTGCGATGTATCTTGGCGTGATGGAGCGCGCGCCCGATCGTGGCGGACACAGCCTGTATTGCTCTCTGGTCTACGTAGATCGGTGCGGCGATATCAAGTCGGTTCACCGCAAGCTGCAACCCACCTATGAGGAGCGGCTGGTGTGGGCGCAAGGCGACGGCCACGGGCTGTTGGTTCATGATCTTGGCGCGTTCAAAGTCGGCGGCCTTAATTGTTACGAAAACTGGGTGCCGCTGGCACGCTCCGCGCTGTATGCGCAAGGCGAAGATTTGCATGTGTCGGTGTGGCCGGGCGGCCTACACAACACCAAAGATTTAACGCGATTTATCGCTCAGGAAAGTCGCTCGTACGTCATCGCGGTTTCCGGGCTGATGCGGCCGCAGGACATTCCGCCCGGAACCCAGTTTCGCGAAGAAATGATTGCCAAACGCGGTGAGTTTTTTGCTAACGGCGGCAGCGCGTTGGCCGCCCCGAACGGGGATTGGGTGATCGAGCCGCAGGTCGGAATTGAGGGTTTGTTTACTGCAGAAATCGATCACGCAAGAGTGCGCGAGGAACGTCAGAATTTTGACCTTGCGGGCCACTACGCTCGGCCTGACGTGACGCAGCTGATCGTGAATCGAACGCGGCAGTCGACCGTGGTGTTTAAAGATTAATAGGCAAATTTGGGGGCGCCCTCACATCGGGTCAAGGCAAATGGCGATGCGCAGGAACTAATCGTGATGCTGCGTGCTCAAAAATTAATCGTTGTTTGTCCTGAAGTCCTTCCCGTTTGGAGTTTTTTATGAAAATTGCCGTGATTCGCGCTGCAATGCTGACCGTCAGTAGTATCTTATGTTTTGCCCTGCCTGCAACTGCGCAAGTGCCCGAAGAGGCCATTCGCAAGGCGCTGGCGGTGGGAATGCCCGGCACGACAATAGACGCGGTTCGGGCCTCGCTGGTGTCCGGTTTATTTGAGGTGCAGATCGGCACACGGGTGTTCTACATTAACGAAGCGGCCACCTACATGTTTACAGGCAGCCTTATCAATGTGCAATCCGGGCGCAACATAACGCAAGAGCGCACTGATGCAATCGCTGCAGATCTCGAAAAAGTAGTGATGCCGGTGCTATGGTCGCCCGATGCGCTGCAAGACGCGGTCAAACTGGTGAAGGGCAACGGCGCGCGCAAAATGGTTGTTTTTGAAGATCCGTATTGCGGCTACTGCAAAAAATTGCGCGAGAGTTTTGCCGAGATGAACGACATCACGGTGTACACCTTCATGATCGCAGCGATCAGTCCCGACTCTGGCAATAAAGCGCGCGATCTGTGGTGCTCCGCAGATAAAGCCAAGGCATATGAAGATTGGATGGTGCGCGCCAAGGTGCCAGCGGCTGCCGATGCCAGTTGCGCCGATCCGGTCAAGCGTGTCGCCGATTTAGCGAAACGGCTCGGCGTCGGACCGGTGCCGCACATCGTGTTTAACGATGGCGCTAAGAACGTCGGCTATCTTGCGTCGGCTGCTTTGGGCAACCGTTTATTGACGGTAAAACCTACGTTTTGACCTAATTGAGGCGCTGCGGCCTACGCCGCGCAGCCCGCGCTCGAGATCTCGCTGGCCGCCAACTCGGTTTTGCTTCGCGTCATAGTCACGCCGCGCTTGACCGCGGTCATCTCGGCAAGAATTGATATCGCGATTTCGCTGGGTGTTTTCGCCCCGATATCCAAGCCCACCGGCCCACGCAGCTTGCTAACTTCTGCCTCGCTGACGTCAAATTCGAGCAGCCGTGCACGACGCTTATTGTTATTGCCTTTCGAGCCTAGTGCGCCGACGTAGAAAGCTTGGCCTTTCAGCGCTTCCATCAACGCCAGATCGTCAAGTTTCGGGTCGTGCGTGAGGGCCACCACCGCGCTGTTTCGATCCAAATTCATGGCGAGCACGGTGTCGTCTGGCATCTCTTTAGTCAGCGTCACCTGCGGCAGATCGTGCCATTGCTCTTGATATTCGTCGCGCGGATCGCACACCGTGACTTGGTAGTCGAGCGGTATGGCCATCGCGGCTAGATATTTCGACAATTGTCCTGCGCCGATGATGAGCAAGCGATATTTTGGGCCGTGAATGGTGACCAGCGTTTTGCCGTCAAACTCTAGTACGTCCGCGCCCACCGCGTCGCGGCGTTGCGTGATGCCAGTGCTTAGATTGAGCGTGCGGCGAATGATGCGATGCCCCTCAAGATCAGCCAACAAACCGCGAATATCGCTCTGCGGAGACAGCGGCTCGAGCACCATTTCAACGGTGCCGCCACACGGCAAACCAAACTGGTTAGCCTGATCGGCGGTGACGCCGTAGCGAATGCTTTCAGGCATTTTCGCGGCGAGCTTGCCGTCCTTAACCTGAGCAATCAAATCGTCTTCAATGCAGCCGCCGGAAACTGAGCCGATCACCTGACCGTCGTCGCGAATGGCCATCATCGCGCCGATCGGTCGTGGCGCGCTGCCCCACGTGCGCACCACTGTGCCGAGGGTGGCGCGACGGCCTTGCTCGGTCCAGGCGAGGGCGGTTTTAAGTACGTCGAGATCAAGGTTGTCCATAGGTGTTGCCGGTAACTATCGATGAGAATTTGGAGGCGTGAATAAGTCTACGCAAGACCCGTGCGCGACAATGTCCGCTGGGCAGCATAGCGGGCATCGATATTGCAAGCTGTAATCCGCAAATTGCTGATGACTTTAAAAAATGCTTCCGGGGAGATTTACTGATGCTGTTTTCCGATGTTCGATACACGCTGCCTTTGTTTGCAGTCACCTCGCTAGGGGTGGCTTCTGTGCATGCGCAAGCCCCGTCGGGGGTGGCCGTCACCCCTGTTGTGGTCACCGCGACACGTACTGCGGCCGACCCGTTTAATTTGCCGATGGCGATCACCGTAGTCGATGGCGACGCCATTAGCGAGGGGCAATTGCAGGTCAATGTGTCTGAATCGCTGCAACGGGTGCCCGGCGTCAATGCGCAAAATCGCAACAACTATGCCCAAGATGTGCAGCTCTCGGTGCGCGGATTTGGCGCACGTTCGAGCTTTGGGGTGCGCGGCATCAAGCTCTTCACCGATGGCATTCCGGCGAGCCAGCCGGACGGTCAGGGCCAGGTATCGCATTTTTCTTTGGGTAGTGCTGAGCGCATTGAAGTGTTGCGCGGGCCGTTTTCGGCACTCTACGGCAATGCGGCCGGTGGCGTGATGCAGGTGTTCACCGAGTCAGGCGCCGCGCCGCCGAGCGTGACCGCCACGGTGGCGGGCGGCTCGAACGATACGCTGCGGGTTGGACTGAAAGCCAATGGCCGTGACGGCGCGGTGGGCTATGTGGCGCAAGTGGATCGCTTTCAAACTGATGGTCCGCGTCCACACAGCGCGGCGACGCGACTTGGCGCAAATGCGAAGCTGGATGTGCATTTGGGGGACGCCACCACGCTCACCATCATCGGCAATCACGTCAATTTGCCCGGTGCCCAGGACCCGCTGGGACTGACCGCGTCGGAGTTTGCAGTCAATCCGCGACAAGTCAACCCGCTCGCGCTGCAGTTCGATACCCGCAAAAACGTAGAGCAAACACAAGGTGGCGTGCGCGCTACGCACAAGCTCAACCCACAGCAGACCGTGGAGTTAGTGTTGTATACCGGCGAGCGCGCAGTGCGGCAGTTTCAGGCCATTCCGGTGGCAACGCAGACGCCCGCGAGCTATCCCGGCGGTGTGATCGATTTTGACCGTAATTATTACGGCGTCGACGCGCGCTTTGTGCAGTCGGGCGACTGGGGTAATGTCGCGGTAGGCGTGGCCTCTGACGTGCTCAATGAGAATCGTCGCGGTTATCAAAACTTTATTGGCAGTAGTCTGGGCGTGTTGGGTGCGTTGCGCCGCGATGAGAAAAACAAGCTCACCGCAACCGATGGCTATGTGCAGGGCGAATGGCGAGTGTTGCCTAACGCGAGCATTCACGCCGGCGTTCGCAGCAGTAGTGTGGCGCTGACCAGCGACGACAAATACATCGTCCCCGGTAATGGCAACGATAGCGGCAGCACGCGCTATAGCGCCACCTTGCCCTCAATCGGCGCCAGCTTCCGGGTGCTGCCGGCGCTGACCGTCTACGCAAGCGCAGGCCGCGGCACCGAAACGCCGACGCTCAACGAGCTGGCGTATCGGCCACCGGGTAGCATCCCGGCCACTGGGCTTAACCTGTCGTTGCTGCCCGCAAAAAGCGACAGCGTAGAGCTTGGGGCGAAGTGGCGTCAAGACGGCATTGCCGCAGAACTCGCGCTGTTTAATACCAAAACCAAAAGCGAAATTGTTGTTATCTCCAATAGCGGCGGCCGCTCTGCGTTTGCCAACGCCGGCAGCACGCAACGCCGTGGCATCGAATTCTCAACTCGCGCGCAACTCGATCAATGGGTCAAGGGCTTGCGCTGGGAATTGGCCGCCAATACGTTGGAGGCGCGTTACCGCGACAGCTTTAAAACCTGTGGTGCGCCGCCCTGCACGGTGCCAGCAGTGGTAGTTGCAGCTTCGAACCGTTTGCCTGGAGTGCCAGATCGCGCCGCATGGACTGAATTCAAGTGGACCCACGCCAGCGGTGCATACGTCGCCGCTGAAGTCAAATATCAGGGCCGTATTTTCGCCAACGACATCAACACCGAATACGCCGAAGCGGTCACCACGGTGGGCGCGCGGATTGGCGTGCAACAGCAGTGGGGCAAAGCCCGTTGGACCGCTTTCGTGCGCGGTGACAATCTGGGCAACAAAATCTACTCAGGCACGGTGATCGTCAACGAAGCGAACCGTCGCTATTACGAGCC
>JACMNN010000015.1 GCA_014378555.1 Burkholderiales bacterium
CCCCAAAGTAGCGGCGCGCCTCGGTATGCGTGACTTCGAAGTGGCCGACCCGTATGTGGAGCGGCTGCTGGAAGGATTCGCCTTCATGTCAGCGCGTATTCAGCTGAAGATGGATGCCGAGTTTCCACGGTTTTCGCAGCGACTGCTCGATGTGGTCTATCCGGGCTATTTGGCGCCAACACCAGCCATGGGCATCGCGCAATTTGAACCCGCCAAGTCAGAGGGTGGGTCGCCCGAGGGGTTCACGCTGCCCAGACATTCGCGCATGCGCGCGCGTTTGCCGTCGCAAGAGCAGACCGCCTGCGAATTTCGTACCGCGCACGAACTCACGCTGTGGCCGTTAAAAATTACCGAAGCTCGGCTGACCGCTGCTCCGCCCGATCTGCCGATTTCGGGCTACCGCTGGGGTGCACCAGTGCGCGGCGCACTGCGACTGAGTTTCGAGACCACCGCGCAAACCGAAGTGTCGGCGCTCAAACTCGATTCACTGCCGATCTTTATCAACGGCAATGCCGACGTCGCCTCCAAGTTGCAAGAGTTGATTCATACGCAGTGTTTGGGGCTGATGGTTCATCGCGGTGGTCTGCCCATCCGGGACGTGGTTCCTTTTGAGCCGAGCGCGTTGCAGCCTGATGGGTTTGCCACCGATCAAGCGCTGCTGCCGCTCGATTCGCGAGCGTTCGACGGGCACCGACTGCTGCACGAGTATTTTGCGTTCCCCGAGCGTTATCGATTTTTTTCGGTTAACGGTTTGCAACGCGCGTTACGTCGCATCGACGGCAACCGATTTGAAGTGGTGATTTTGCTCAAGGCGGCGAACGCCGCACTCGAGGCGGTCGTTGATGCCGCGAACTTTAAGCTTCACTGCGCACCGGTGGTGAATCTGTTCAACCGAACTTCAGACCGAATTCCCGTCACCTCGACTCGATTTGAGTACCATGCAGTGATCGATCGTGGTCGCCCACTAGATTTTGAAATTCACAGCATTTCCAAAGTTTATGGGCATCAAAGCGACTCCGACCGAGAGTTGCTGTTTCACCCTTTTTATGCCGCAGCGGACGTCGATCATCGCGGCGCAGGTGCCTATTACTCGGTACGTCGTGAGCAGCGCGTGCTGTCCGAACAATCGCGCCGACATGGCCCGCGCACCGGATACATCGGGAGCGAATGTTTCCTGTCACTGGTGGACGCCAATGAAGCGCCGTTCCCGTCTGAATTGCGGCAAATTACCGTTGACGCGCTGTGTACCAATCGTGACCTGTCGCTGCTGACGCCGATTGGCGGTGCTGCTGCTGATTTAACGTTGATGTCGTCCGCGCCAGTCGACAAAATTGTGTTCTTAGTTTCGCCCACGCGTCCCACGGCGGCATTGGCTGAACGTGAGATTACTTGGCGACTTATTTCGCATCTCAGCTTGAACTACCTAACGCTGACCGACGCCAGCAGCGGCCAGGGCGCCAGCGCGCTGCGCGAGCTTCTCGGGCTGTACGCAAGACTGGGTGCAGCAGGCGCTGACGCCCAGATCGACGCCGTGCAAAAACTCACCGTGCGTGCGGTCGATAGGCGGGTGCCGAGCTCAGGGCCCATCGTGTTTGGCCGAGGCGTGCAGCTCGAGCTTGAGGTGGACGAGGTGCCATTTGCCGGCGTCAGCCCGTGGTTGCTGGGTGCGGTGCTTGACCAGTTCTTTGCGCGGCATGTCAGCGTAAATTCGTTCACCGAAATGGCGCTACGTAGCGTGCAACGCGGGCTGATCGGCACTTGGACACCCAGAATCGGGCGCAGGCCAAGCGTATGACCGCGCCATCAAGCAACATTAACCTCAACCTGTTGTCGCCAGAATTTTCAATCGTCGCTCGCGGCAGATTGGACGCATTGTTTGCCAGACTGACCCACGACGCGACGCAGTTTGATTTCTACTACGCGCTGCGCCATGTTGATGCCTACACCCTTGGCACCATGCCGCTCGGTCGGGCGGCGCGTCCGCGCGATGAGCCGATTCGCTTGACTCAGCACGCTTCGCTGATGTTCGCACCTGCCGCGCTTCATGAGTACAAACCGGGGGTCGCGGTGAATGGCTTGGGGCGACTGTCGGTGCATCACTTTGGACTGTTTGGGCCTAACGGGCCGCTGCCGCAACACTTGACTGAGTACGTGCAAGAGCGCACGCTGCATTTCAAAGACGAGACCATCGCCCGGTTCTGCGACATCTTCCAGCACCGCATGATTTTGCTGTCGTATCGCGCCTGGGCTGATTGTCAGGCGGCAACCAGTCTCGACCATCCGGGGCGCGATCATTTTGGTCGCTACGCATCAAGTTTGATTGGCATGGGCCAGCCGTCGCTTAAAGCGCGCGACTCGGTGCCTGATCATATGAAACTGCATCACGCCGGACATCTAGCGCGTTTGACGCGAAATCCGGAAGGCTTGGTGCGCGCACTCTCAGCGTTGGTGCGAGCGCCGGTGGTGATGCAGGAATTTTGTTTGCAATGGCTCAAGATGACCCCCGGCGACCTGACGCGTTTGTCTTCTGTTGCGACAGCGGGCGAGGGCGGGCAGCATCGCATCGAGCTGGGCGCGTCGTCGTCGCGACTGGGGCGCGGCGCGATTATTGGGTCTATGGTGCCCGACGTGCAGCACAAATTCCGGCTGCGTCTCGGCGCCATGTCATTGCAAGAATTTGAGCGCTATTTGCCGGGTGGTATTCGCTTTTTGCAAGTGCGTGATTGGGTGCGCAATTACATCGGCGTGGAACTCGCGTGGGACGCGCAGGTGGTGCTCAAGCGTGATGAAGTGCCCGCAGTTCGACTCGGCAGCTTCGGTCAACTGGGTTGGACCAGCTGGTTGGGTATGCCGCCGGGCAAGCGCGTCTCTGATGCTGATGAGGTGTTGCTTGATATAGAACGCTTGACCAAAATTTAACCAACGCTCGCCCGACCAAGGGTGTGTTCTGATTCTTGAGGGGAAACAAATCATGTCTGATATTAGTCGCACCGCTCTTTTTGGAAAACTCAATCCGCTGCTTTACAAAGCCATTGAGGGCGCCACCGTGTTCTGCAAACTGCGCGGCAATCCGTATGTCGAGCTGGTGCATTGGTTGCACCAAATTCTCAGCGCCAACGACAGCGACGTGCATCGCATCGTTCGCCATTTCGATGTTGATGCATCGAAATTGGCCGCCGATCTGACCAAAGCGTTGGACAAACTGCCGCGCGGTGCCACCGCAATTTCTGACCTGTCTGAACATATTGAAATGGCGGTTGAGCGGGCCTGGGTGTACGGCACGCTCAAGTATCAAGATTCGCAGGTGCGCAGCGCCTACATCATGGTGGGCTTGGTCAAGACGATGGGCCTGCGCAACATTTTGTACGGCATTTCGAAAGAGTTTGAAAAGCTGGGCATTGATGCGCTGTCAGAAAAACTGCCGGACATCGTCAAAGGCTCGCCTGAAGAATCACTCACCGCCAGCGACGGTACCGGTCTGGGTGGCGAGCCTGGTGAGGCCAGCGGGGCGATGGCGCCGGCGCAAATGGGCAAGCAGGAAGCACTGAAAAAATACGCGGTTGATCTCACCGAAAAAGCCAGGAATGGCGAGCTTGATCCGGTCACTGGTCGCGACGAAGAAATCCGTCAAATCGTCGATATCCTGATGCGCCGTCGGCAAAACAATCCGATCCTCACCGGCGAAGCGGGCGTTGGCAAAACGGCCGTGGTTGAGGGCTTTGCATTGCGACTGGCGAAAGGCGATGTGCCGCCGCAACTCAAAGACGTTTCGCTGTTGACGCTCGACATCGGCCTATTGCAAGCGGGCGCCAGCATGAAGGGCGAATTTGAGCAACGTCTGCGGCAAGTGATTGACGAGGTTCAGGCGAGCCCGAAACCGATCATTTTGTTTGTTGACGAAGTGCACACGCTGGTCGGAGCGGGCGGGGCGGCGGGAACCGGTGACGCCGCTAATTTGCTGAAACCAGCACTCGCGCGTGGCACGCTGCGCACCATTGGTGCCACCACTTGGGCCGAGTACAAAAAGTACATCGAAAAAGACCCGGCATTGACGCGGCGCTTTCAGGTGGTGCAGGTTCCCGAGCCCGATGAGGCGAAGGCGGTTGCCATGTTGCGTGGCGTGGCCACAGTATTAGAAAAGCATCACAAAGTGTTGCTGCTCGACGAGGCGATCACCGCTGCGGTCAACCTGTCGCATCGCTACATCCCTGCGCGTCAATTGCCGGATAAAGCGGTCAGCTTGCTCGACACCAGTTGCGCGCGGGTGGCGGTGAGCCAACACGCGACGCCGCCAGAGGTGGAAGATACGCTGCGCAAAATTGAAATGCTCGACGTTGAAATCGGCATCATCGAGCGCGAAGCCGCGGTCGGTATCAGCATCGGCGAGCGGCTCACTGAAGCGTCGGCAAAACGCGCGGTGCATGCAGAAAAACTCGCCGAGTTAGACATTCGCTGGAAAGACGAAAAGCTGCTGGTTGAGCAAATCCTCGACCTACGTGGCAAGCTGCGCGGCAGCGGTGACGGCAAGGTGGATACCGCCGTGCCGTTGGGTGACGAGGCGCGCTCTGCCATGCTCAGCGATCTTGGCGAACTGCAGGGCAAACTCGCCATGATGCAAGGCGACACGCCACTAATTTTGCCAGCGGTCGATGCGCAGGCGGTAGCGTCGGTGGTGGCCGATTGGACCGGAATTCCGGTGGGCCGTATGGTCAAAAACGAAATCGAGGCGATTCTCAAAATTGCCGACACCTTGAACCAGCGCGTCATCGGCCAGCGCCATGGCCTCGACATGATCGCTAAGCGCATTCAAACCAGCCGCGCCAAGCTCGACAATCCAAACAAGCCGATCGGCGTGTTTATGCTGGTCGGTCCGTCCGGCGTGGGCAAGACCGAAACCGCGCTCACGCTCGCCGAGCAGCTCTACGGCGGTGAGCAAAACATGATCACCATCAACATGAGCGAGTTCCAAGAGGCGCACACCGTCTCCACGCTTAAAGGCGCGCCACCGGGCTACATTGGCTACGGCGAGGGCGGGGTGTTGACCGAGGCGGTGCGGCGTAAACCGTACAGTGTGGTGCTGCTTGATGAGGTCGAAAAAGCGCATCCAGACGTGCACGAAATATTCTTTCAGGTGTTCGACAAAGGGCAAATGGAGGACGGCGAAGGCCGCATGATCGACTTCAAAAACTGCGTGATTATCCTCACCAGCAACGTCGGATCTGAGCTCATCATGAGCATGACCCGCGACCCGGAGTTGATGCCGCAGCCGGAAGATATCGCCAAGGCGTTGCGCGAGCCGCTGCTCAAGGTGTTCCCCGCAGCGCTGCTCGGTCGTATTCAAACGGTGCCGTACTTTCCGTTGTCCGACGAAATGCTCGGCAACATCATTCGCCTGCAACTGGGTCGCATCAAAAAACGTATCGCCGAAAACCACAAGGCTGCGTTTAGCTTCAGCGAAGAAGTCGTGTCCACCATCGCCTCGCGTTGCACCGAGATCGAGAGCGGAGGTCGCATGATTGATGCGATTTTGACCAACACAATTTTGCCGAAACTGTCCGAAGAGTATTTGCGTCGAACGATGACCGGCGCACCGCTCAAGAGCATCGCTCTAAGCGTCGCGGACGGTGATTTTGCCTACGACTTTGCGTGAAACCCTTAGTGTTGTAGCGTTATCGAAACGTCGTTTCGGCGCAGCCCTGGAAAGTAAAGTACTTGCTACCGCTGTATTTTTGTCGGCATGTTCAGCGGCAGATCGAGTAAGTAAAAAAACCCTGTCTTACCGGTAAGCGTGACCGTTACAAATCTTGGCGTACCGGTAGCCGGCTCGTTTATGACGCACAGCTATGAGTAGGTCCACGCATCGGAAAAATTTTCCTTACCGCTCATCACAGGCGCCCCATCTTCGACCACACGGCTGCCTCATCAGGCCGTGGTGAAGCAACTTATTACGGTCGAGCATGGCGGGGGCAGCGCAGGAAGTGTGGATACGTGGCAAACGCGATCACCTGCTCAACAGCGAGATTACCGGTAAGCGTGCAACCGCGCCACCTATGCAAAGGCATTTGAATCATTCAGTCTCAGCGGTTTTGACTCGAGCGGGGCCATTGCTGCAGCGGAAGTTATGCCAAGTTTTAACAAGCCAAGAGAAGGCTGAAATCACGCAGGCGAACCGTAAAAAATCTTAAGGGAAACACGGGCTTATTCGTCTCCCCGCCCCGATCTTCACCGGGGTGATGGGCGGCCGGGACCCACGCCCAATTCAACTTTTTGATTGGCAAAGGCGCATGGATTCCGGCCTGCGCCGGAACGACGACAGAATGAATAAATCTGCATTTCCTTAAATATAAATGTGCGTGCAGCGCTTTAACAATGTGTTGACGCTGAACCCGGTCTCGAGCTTTACTTTACGCAGATCAGGTCAAAAATTCTCGCTCACCAAACAAATAAAAACAGCGACGGCATCAAGATAGCGCGGGGTTTTTGTGAGCGAGCGCATGTAAACAGTTCACTTGCTGTAACGCGTGCGCAGTTAATGAAACCATCGGCTGTAACGCGTCTTGACTTTAACTCGGTATGAGTTGAACAATGTTGATGCCTCTGTTTCGAATGCGCTTTGCTTCGCGAATCCAACCCCACCAAAAGGAGTCTGCCATGAGCGACCAACGCACCTTGTTTTCCCGACATCCTTTACTTATTCTCAGCGCACTATTTGTGATTGCCTATGCGTCCGTTTTTTTGATGTTTTCTAGGGAAGGTCACCCAAAGACGCAACTAGTCGGTATTGACGAAACGGCACTGCACATTGACGTCAACTTGTTGAATATCGATCTGGTGCGCGACATCGCAACGTTTACTTTTTTACCTGACTTGACCTCACCTGACGTCGCGACGCGCGGTCGACTGAATGCCGATATTTCGATCGAACTTGATACCGGCTCGGCGGTGCTCGCACACACTTTTAAAAAGGGCGATTCACCAGCGCCTTGGTCGGCCAACGTTCCGATCCAGATTGGTGACGCGCTGGAGTATCCGTTTGACAAACATGGCGGTGAGTTTTTGTTGAAGGTAAAGCGCGAAGCCGGCACCAGCCCTCTCGCCAAAGTCGATCTAGACAAGGTATCACACGGCTTTTCGGCCAGCGCAAAAGCGACGCCTACAGAGGACAAGCAGCAAGTGGTTTTGAGTTACGAACTCACTCGTTCTGTGACGGTTATTTTTCTGGCGCTAATGGCAATGACCTCGTTGTCGCTGGTTGTGTGGAGTGCGGTAAGTGTTGCCAAGCATGTCGCGTTGCATGGTCGCAAAGTGGAGTTTGGGATGCTGGTATGGATAGCGGCCCTTTTGTTCGTGATTCCCGCAGTGCGCAACGGCTTGCCGGGCAGCCCACCGCTCGGCGCATTTGTCGACATTGCGCTGTTTTTCTGGTTGCACCTTCTGGGTGTTGGCGCGTTGCTCACCGTGGTCTCTAAATGGAAGAAGCAGGTTTGAATCCGTTTTCTAACTGGTCTACGTTCACGCGCGGCCAGAAAGGGTTTCTTATCGGGTGGGCGAGCTTTCTGGTTGTCGGTAGCCTGCTTACTTTGCAGGTTATGGGTACCGAGCAGTACGACATTCGACAGGATTCGCTTGCGGTGCAGACCTTTCATCTGGCAACAGGTGGACATCAAAAGGAATCAAGCGAACCGCAAACTACGCCACCACCCGGCCACGAAAATGATGTCCCGCGCGAAGTTTCTGTGGGCGTCTACCTAGATCGCGTTCCCGAGTTCTCCATTATCGACTCGTCTTGGAAAGCAGACTTCTACGTATGGTTCAACTGGCGCGGACCGGACTTAAATCCTGGCGAAAGCTTTCATCTCGCCAACGGTGAAGTGTTGGTAAAAAACGCTGTTGAGAGGCAGGATGACGGGGACAAACACTATGCCTTGTACCGTGTGACCGCACAGATCACCAAGATCTTTGACGTGTCTCGATTTCCTAGAAACGACCATCTTCTCACCATCGAAATCGAAGACTGGGGCCTGCAATCGTATCAGCTGAAATATGTACCTGATACAAGCGCCTCCGACACCAGCTCACGGGTCGCCATTCAGGGATTTAAGGTGATCGACAAGCAGGCTTCCGTGAAGCCCAGTTCATACAAAACATCGCGGGGCAATCCGAAGCTTTCGCAGGCTTACAAGGCAACGTACTCGCAGTTTGTTTACGGCACATGGATCGCCCGCCCAACGTGGGGTTTGCACCTGAAAATGTTCGTGGTGATGTATGGTGCTGTGATGACGGCGCTGCTTGGTTTTTTTGTAACAGCTTCGCCGGAGCGCGTCGCACTGGTGAGTGGTTCATTGTTTGCTGCGGTCGCCAACATGTACATAACGTCCACGCTGATTCCAGACACAGGGGTCGCCACTCTGGCCGATCACATCAACTGGATTGGCGCGGGCTTCATCATGGTTGCCATCATGCAAACAGTAATCTACCAGTATTACTTTGAAGGCAAGGATGGGAGGGGACATGCCGGCAATTGTTTCGACATGATCAGCTTCTATTTGATGCTTCCGTTGTACATATTGCTCAACGTGGCGATACCCATGTTGGGTTCCATCTAAGAAAAATAGCCCGCACAACTAAAACTAGTCCACGGAGAATCGCCAAACGCATTGAAAGAAAGGGCTTGTAGCGGTGTTTTCCAGGAAATTCAGCTGTGGATTTCGCAGTTCTTCTTGCGCAACTGAGCCCAGATACGGGTATGCGTGGATGGGCTGCCGGGCAGTTAAAAGTGACGCAGAAACAACCGAGCCAATGCAGCGTTGAGTTGCACGTGGCAATGAAGGCTTGGTTGATCGAGGGCGCTTTTCCAGATCGACATCGAGCTTGACGGCTTGATATCGATCTGCTCCTTAATACAAAAACTACCTCCGAGCAGTCGAAGTTTTTGTCCGCGCCCCTATTAAAAAACTGTGTCAGTTTCATATCGCTGTTGACAATTATTGGCTCGGTCACCTGTTATCGACCGCAGATTCCGTGATCATGGGCGCGCTTAGCCGAAATTCTGCGCTAGGATTGCGAACGTTTCCAGCGTTATTATTTGGTCGTTATGTCTACTCGGAAAAACTCCAAATCCAGTCACTCAGCAATCAACAAGGGTCGCCAGGTCAGCCTGACGCTCAACGAGTCGATTGATCTCGGTCGATCGTTATTGGCCCAAGATGATTTGCCATCGGCGGACTATGTTCTGAGCAGTATTCTTTCAGCGCTGCCTGACCAACCCAGCGCCCTGCATTTAATGGGCGCGCTGCGCAATATGCAAGGGCGCTCCGACGAGGCGTTGCTATTGATGGAGCGTTGCATCACGCTTAAGCCTGAGGACGCCGCGCGCTGGAACGACATCGGCAACGTCTACTTGCGACTGAAGCGCCGTCCCGACGCTCTTGCCGCATTTACGCGTTGTGTCGAAATGGGCGGCGAAGCGTCGCTGCTCGCGAGCGCGCATTACAACTTGGGCCGCGCCGTGCTGGCCGCAGATCCGATTGCCGCAGAGGCTTCGTTTCGCCTGTCAATCGCTCTGTCGCCCGAGTTTGGCCTATCTTGGTATGGTCTGTCGCAGGCGTTAATTAATCAGGACCGCATCGCCGAAGGCGTGGATGCGTGTGGGCGCGCGATCGTGCTGATGCCCACCAGTGCATCTCGTGAACTGGTGGCGCGCGCACTGATTCATCTCGGACAAACCAAAGAGGCGATCAACCACTACGAGCAGTGGTTGCTAGAAGAGCCCGAAAATCCCCTGCTCATGCATCACCTAGCGGCGCTTACCGATCCGGACCGATCCGAACGCGCAAGCGACGCCTACATCGAGTCCGTATTCGACAATTTCGCCGTAAGCTTTGACAGTAAGCTTGCGGAGCTTCGCTATGACAGTCCCGAGTTAGTGGCCAACGCTTTCTCGAAAATTTATCCCGTCGCCAATAGCGATCTCGACATCATTGACGCAGGCTGCGGCACGGGGTTATGTGGCCCGCTGTTGGCGCCTTGGGCGCGCCGATTGAGCGGAGTCGATTTGTCGGCTGGCATGCTCGAGCAGGCCAGCAAGCGTGGCGTTTACTCTGAGCTAAACAAGCGCGAAATCGTGTGCTTTTTAAACGATCATCCGCACGAATTTGACGCGATGATCTGTACCGATGCGCTGGTTTATTTTGCCGGGTTAGGCGCCTTTATGGCTGCGAGTTTTACGGCGGTTCGATCGGGTGGACATTTGTTGTTCACCGTAGAGGCGCTGGACAGCGAGGATCGCCCGCACGAGCTGCGCAGCAGTGGCCGTTATGCGCACAGCTTGGCGCACATCAAACAAACCGCCGCAAGCGCCGGCCTCGATAGGTGTAACGCGACCGCGGTGACGCTTCGTATTGAGTTAGGCCGACCGGTCGCAGGTTGGCTCATCACGCTGCGGCGACCGTAGCAGTCCAAAAAAATGCCTTGTACATCTATAGCTTTGTTCGGAAATGGCCATGAGTATTGGGTTCAAAGCTAATTAAGTTATTAGTCAAGTTTTAGTAAAAACACGATGTATGCCACGTTGAATGGTGCATTAACTAAAAAGCTGCATCATCACGCCATAGGGTGCAAAGCGCTGCGGACTCAAAGCGGGTCACGCACCTTTATCGTCTCCGTCGCCATCATTTGAAGAAGGCTCATCACCGCACATGGCGTTAGGCACCATCATCTACTCTGGCCTCGCGCAGCACGGCAAAAACGTTCGCGCGCTGGTGCTGATGGGCGGCGGCGCGCGAACCGCCTATCAAGCGGGCGTGCTCAAAGCGATGGCGGCAATGCTTGCGCTGAGTCGGCCGCCGGATCAGCCGTGGTTTCCGTTTGAAGTGCTGGTCGGCACCTCAGCGGGCGCGCTGAATGCGGCATATCTCGCGGGTTGCGCACAAACCGGCTTGGCGTCTTTTGCGCAACTTGCCGCCTTCTGGGAGCAGGTGCGGTCGGGCGACGTTTATCAGCTCAATAAAACGTCCGCAGGCGCATGGTTTGGTGGCAGTCATAAATATTTGGCGGCACTGAATTTATCGCGCGGCGCGTTAGCGCACGGCGCGATTTTGGATAACGCGCCATTGATCGAAACGCTGCGCAAAGCGATCTGGTTTCCCGGTATTGACGGCGCGCTGGCAAGCAAAGTGTTGACCAGCGTCGCGGTGACGGCGTCGAGCTATTCGAGCGGGGTGCACTGGACGTTTTGCCACTCGGACGACGACTCTGCGCCCGACCCGTGGCATCGGCCCGGACGCCGCGCCGAGTTTCAGAGTTTGTCGATTGATCACTTGATGGCGTCGAGTGCGATCCCGTTTGTGTTCCCCGCGACCGCACTCAAGGTCGACGGTCAGCTTGAATATTTTGGTGACGGCTCGATGCGCCAGATTTCCCCGTTGTCGCCGGCCCTGCATTTGGGCGCGCAGCGCATCATGGTGATCGGCGTGGGCCAACCGAAGCGAACCGGGCTGGCCAGCGATGCGCCGATTCCGCAAAAACCTGGCCTGAGTGCGGTCGCCGCGCACGCGATGGCCAGCGTGTTTCACGACACGTTGCAGGCCGACGTCGAACAAGCGCAACGGGTGACTGAAACATTAAAGCGGTTGCCGCCCGAGGTCGCCGCGGTATTGCCGTATCGTCCGGTACGTGTGTTCGCGATGCAGCCGTCGCAATCGCTCGATGCACTGGCGCTGCAGCACGTCAACGAGTTGCCGTTGAGCATTCGCAAATCGCTCGGCGGATTAATCAGCGACGCCGGCGGCGCATCGCTTGCGAGCTATCTGTTATTTGAGCCCGGATTCGTCGCATCGCTGATGCAAATGGGCCAGCGCGACGCCTATTCGCGCGCCGCCGAACTCATCGAATTTTTTCGCGATTAGCGCCAGCAAATGCTTGGGTAGCTTTTGGCGTTTAGGCGTCTAGTAAAGCGACCGAGCGGTGCGCGCGGCGCGGTCATAGGCGCGCTTAAACGTTGGGGCCTCGCGTTCGCTGACCTCGTTGCCATAGGCCTTGTCGACGCGAAACATTTGCAGATACATGCGCTCGCAGTTGGCCTCGTCGCCACCCTGACAATAGCTGACGGCCAAATTGTTGTAGGTGATGGCTTTTGAGCGGGCCTGCGCTTCGGGATGGCCTACCAATTCGTTCCAAGCAGCTCGGGCAGCATTCACCTCGCCGCGGTTGAACGCGGCTTTGCCTGCGGCTGACAGCTCTTCAACCGTGCGCCGAACCGGGGCTACGGTGATTCCCGCCGCCGGCGCGGCCTTAGCTTGTCGGTCAGCGTCGGCCCGAGCCTTTGCTGCAGCCTGACGCTCGTCTTCTTCACGGGCGCGGCGCGCGCGTTCTTCGACTTCGGCGCGTTCATCGGCGTCTTGCTTGGCGCGGACTTTAAAGCGCTCATCAGCATCGGATTTAGCCTTGGCTATTTTTTCTTGCGCATCAGATTTTGCCTTCGCCTTTTCTTCAGCGTCGCGTTTGGCTTTCTCCGCCTTATCGGCTTTGGCCGCGACTGACGCTTCTTGCGCCACTTGTTCGAGCCGGGCGATTTCTTTGGCCTTGGCTGGGTCGACGGCGGGTTGCGCTGTCGGCACCGCTGGCCGCGCGGATGCGGTGGCTGCTGCGCTCGCGGCTACTGCCACTGGCGCGGCGGGCGGAGTAACGGTGTCGACTTTCGGTTTGTCTGGCAGCACTGCTGGCGGACGTGGCAGCGGCGCCACGGCGACTGCAGGCGGAACAGGCGCGGTCGGTTTGTCGGGTTGGTTGATCACGAAATAACCTGCGCCCGCTGCGACGAGCGCTGCAATCGCTGCGAAAAGCCAAGTTTTGTTCGGGCCTGCGCCGTCCGCGTCGCCGTACGCCCTGGCGCGCGGTGCGGGCATCGCGGCATCGGCCAGCGAGGGCTGTGACGGCGGGGCCGGCGGCGGCGACGCTGCCATTGACGTCGCTATCGAAGCGGCAACCGTCTGTGCGCCCTGTGCGCCAGGTTGCCACACCACCGTTGCGTCGGAGTCTTGTGCAAACACCCGTTCCAGAGGTTCTGCTGCGGGTGCGGGTGCGGGTACGGCTACGCTGGGCAGCGTGACCGTGGCTGCGGCCGTGGGCTGAGTGGTGGCGACGTGTAGCGAGCCGGTTACAACGCCTGACGCGCTCGCAGCCGCCGCAGCCGCAGCAAGTTTTGCTACTTCCGCTCGTGCATACGTCGTGCGAGGCTCCATAGGCAGCGGCTCGTTCCACTGCAAGCCGTCGCGCAGTTCGTCCACCGACTGATAGCGATCGTCTGGGCGCACCGCCAGCGCTTTGGCCAACGCGTCGAGGAAGTACGGTGCGACCGGAATCTTTACTTTGCTGGCAAGCGTGTCGCGCAGCGGGTCGGTGATCATGCGCGCCACGGCTTGCGGCGGCGCGACGCTAGTTAGCAGGTAATACAAGACAGCGCCCAAGCCGTACACATCGGTCCACGGCCCTTGGCGCATCGTGCCGTCGTCGACGTACTGCTCGATCGGTGCGTAGCCCGGCTTGAGGATCGTGGTGAGCGCTTGGGTCATTCCGCCGATCACCAGTCGCGCCGCACCCAGATCTAGCAATACTGGCGCACCGTTGCCGCGCATCAAAATATTGTCGGGCGACACGTCGCGGTGGATCACGTTTTGTGCATGAAGCAGCGACAGCGCATCGAGAATTGGCTCAACCAGCCGGCGAATGTACAACTCGTCGACGTGGGTCGAGCCTTGTCGTAGTTCGCGCAGGGTTTTGCCGTCGTAATATCGCATCGCCATGTAGGCGGTGGAGTTTTGCTCCCAGACGCGGTGCACTTCAACCATTGCCGGATGCGAGAACCGGGCTAGCAGTTGCGCCTCGCGGAGAAAATTCTTTAGGCCAGTCGTGAACGCATTGGTGTTGAGCTGTGAGCGCACCATGACCGACTGATTGCCGGTGCGTCCGGCAATCGACGATGGCAGGTATTCCTTGATCGCCACAGTGCGGTCAAGCGCGGCCTCGTAGGCCAAATAAACAATACCAAAGCCGCCCTCACCGACGATGCCGGTGATTTTGAAGTCACCAAGGATGGTGCCAATGGGTAGTTGGTTGAAATTTTGCTGGGACGGGGTATCCATCAGGGCTGGTCAAGACTCAAGGGAGCGAAGACAACCGGATTATGGCGCTTCTGCCGACAAACGGAAAGACGCATCCCGTGGCGAAAATGTGCCGCGCCACGCGATAACGCTGTTTATTCGTTTTTTTGACACGACTTGCACGAACCGAGCGTTAATAACAACGAGCTGGCGCAAATTACGTCTGAAAAATGGGTGGACAATAGGGTCGACGCCGTCGTTCTCGGAACACAACACTTCGCATCAAAACCCAACGCAACCGCCAATTTAGCATGAGTGTTTTCGCCATTTCCAACAGCAACGCGCTGGCCTGCGGCGCCGTGTTGGATGGCTATGTCATCACCGGTTTGATCGGTCAGGGCGGCTTTGGCGTGGTGTACTTGGCGCGCGACACTCAGACCAACCGTACGGTGGCGATCAAGGAGTATTTGCCAACGACCATTGCCGGTCGAATGGCCGATGGCACGGTGGCACCTCGCTCGACCGAGCTTCTGCGCGCTTACGCCACCGGTCTCAAGAGCTTTTTGCGTGAGGCGAATTTGCTTTCGGAGCTAAGCCATCCCGCATTGGTGGCAGTTCACCGCGCTTGGGAGCAGAACGGCACGGCCTACATGGCCATGGCGTATTACCCCGGCAAAACGCTGCGCGATGTGCGCTTGGCGCGTCCGGCGGAGATGACCGAGGCGCACGTTCGAGTGTTGATGATGCCGGTGTTTGAGGCGGTGGCGGAACTGCATGCGCACCGGGTGATTCATCGCGACATTTCACCGGACAATATTTTGGTGATGGCAAACGCCACCACGGTACTGCTTGATCTTGGTGCAGCGCGGCAAGTGCTCGGCGGCATGACGCAGGCGCTGACGACCATTTTGAAGCCGGGATTTGCGCCGATCGAGCAGTACGTCGAAGACGGCAGCATGGAGCAGGGCCGGTGGACGGACGTTTACGGTTTGGGCGCTGTAATTTATTTTTTAGCGACCGGCAAACCGCCGACAGCCGCCACTACACGAATCGTGCGCGATACGCTGCCTAGCTTGTCAGATGTCGTGCCCAACGTGGACTATTCACCGGGATTTGCGCACGCGGTGAAGCGGGCGCTTGCGGTGCGCGCGATCGATCGCTTTAAAAGTATCGGCGAATTTCGCGAGGCGCTCGGCTGGTCCATCTTCGCCAAGGCGCCGCGCGTTACTGCGGTTGCTGAAAAAACCGTGACATTGGCTGCGCTGACCGCAGAGGACATTCGCCGCATCACGGCGCCCGAACCAGAAGCGCCGCTGGTGGCTGCGCTAATTTCGTCGCCAGCGAGTCATTTAAGGCGCGCCCCTGCAATCGAACAAATGCGAGCTCAGCATGCGGGCTACGAGCCCGGCGGACAAACCTGGTGGCTGATTGCTACGCTGCTGGTCATGGTGCTGGCGACAGCGAGCGTCGTATATTTTTTACAATAAAAATCGCGGTTTCGGCGTCAACATGGGCTAGATTTATTCGATAATCTGTTGTGATCAATCGGGAGGTTTATGGCCTACAACCGCTGCTTAATCAGTTTGGTGGTTAACGGACAACGTTGGCTCGACGAGGGAGTAGCGCTCGCCTCCCAGCCGGACGTTCCGCGCGCTTGGTCGCTGTGCGGGCTTCAAGATTTTGTTCTGATCACAGTTGGCGCCAAGCTCGGCTTCACGCTCGACAACATGGATTGGGTCGAACAACGCTGGTGTCGCGCCAAGCCGAACGCGGGTGATGCCGAGGCGGTGCGTGCCGGGTTCGTCATCGCCTCCACGCCGCACGTCACAGGCAGCGATCCCGGCGCCGGTTTGTCGCTTGAGGCGGTCGAAATTGCGGCCACAACGGACACGCGAGTGATCGTTACCGTGGGCAGTCAAATACACTGGCTGCCACTGCGCCAAAAACTTGAAACGCGCTCCATTGAGTTGTTCGAACTGTTGCTGCCAGCCGCTGGCAAAGTCCTGGTCGCCACCGAGCGCGTCATCGACATTCGCGAATTCGCGCGACAATATTTTGCCGATGAGCAAGCGAGCGCATTGTTCCGCGCGCCGCCAGCACACGCCGCCGCAGTTTCGGCTGCCGTCGTTGCCGAAACGTTGCAAGTATCGGTCGAGTCGCTCGCCGGCAACGCCGTTCGCGGCACCGTGAAATCGCTGGCCAACGGGTACGGCATGATTAAACGTAACGACGGCATGGCCGACGTGCAATTCATGGCCATGCAGGTCACGGCCCCAGGTTTTGAGTTTCTTGAGTTGGGCGACGAGTTGCGCTTTGACGTCGTACAGGGCGGTTCCGGCAAGTGGCTTGCGCAGCGCGTCGTACGCACCTAGCGGCGGAGAGGTGCGCAGCAATCGTCAACGTGCGACAGTTTGTAGCCCGAAATGTCGTGTTGCAGCCTCACACTTCGTCTTTACGGTAGCGACGCTATGAAAGCTTGCCGATTTCTGCAACGGCCGTTGAATTTCTGCCCCCCTATTTCTGCCAATTAATGCACCTATGGTCACCTTGCGAATTTGGTTCCCATCGTACGACTCTAAGGCCAAACAGATTGCGGATTGGCAAATATTTGGCGGCTCAAGCTGCCTCACCATTGACGGCGTTTGGGGGCACGCACACATCAGTACGCGACCGCTGCCTGAAACGAACAACGCCTCCGATGTCGCTCGTCCCAACACCTTGGCCGATGACATCAAGGCCGCCGGGGGTGACACCCAGCATCAGTGGTTATTTCGCCATCTTGACGAATGCCGCATGGTGAGATTTTGGGGGACGGTGTCGTCGAGCATGGTGTCGGATCCCGCCGGTTATTCGGCAGCCACCTCGTTTAGGACGTGCGATGGGGTACTCGCTGCGGGCCGCGGTATTGCCGTCGAATCTAACCCTGGTCTGCGTTTGGCGGATCGAGCGCAGGGGTTTTCCACCACGGCTGCGTTGGCGTCCACCTTCGGCGACTTAGGGCGGCGTGCCGACCATTATTTGCAGGTAGATCACTGGTGATCGATCGCGCAAAGCGTGGCGCACCACAGCAAAATTTGAACACGAGACAACGGGAGAGTGGCAATGAGTAATGAACGTTTGATCGATGCTGATACACCGCACGGCAAAGCCATGTGGTTTCGCCAAATGACCGGCACCGAAGCGTTGTCAATTCCGTTCGAATACGACGTGACCTTTCATAGCTTGACATCGGGACTATCGGCCAAGGCGATGCTCGGTCAAAGCGTGACGCTCAAACTGGAAACGCAGGACGGCGCTGGCGTTCGCCCGTTCAACGGTATCTGCACGCGCTTTGCCAGCGGGGGTCGCGAGGGTGAGCATTTGGTGTACACGGCAAAACTCCGCCCGTGGTTATGGATTGCCGGCCGCCGTAGTGACTGCAAAATTTTTCAATTCAAGACGGTTCCGGAAATAATCGAAGACGTGCTCGGCAAGTACGGTTTTCCGATGAAAAAAAGGCTGAGCAAAACGTACCGTGCGTGGGACTACTGCGTGCAGTATCAGGAAACCGACCTGAATTTCGTGATGCGACTGGCCGAGCATGAGGGCATTTACTTCTACTTTGAACACGCGGAGGGCAGTCACGAATTGGTGTTTATTGATGACATCAATACGCATACCGACCTCGCTGGCGCTGCAACCATTCCCTATTTCGGCGCCGATGCGGCCGCGGTCGTGCGTAAGGAGCATTTCAACAGCTGGGACGTTCGCGAAGAGGTCGATTCGGGTGAATACATTGCCGACGACTACGACTTCAAACACCCCAAAGCCAACCTGAGGACCAACCGCAAACACACCGTCGGTCACGACCACGACAAGTGGGAACGCTACACCTGGCCCGGCGGTTATACGAAAGTGGGAGAGGGCGAAAGCTACGCCAAATCAAACATCGAAACCCTGCAAGCGGAGCAGGAACGTGTGCAAGGCCATTGCACGGTGCGCACCATGGCCCCGGGCTTCTCGTTCACGTTGGAAAACTGCCCACGCGCCGACCAAAACCGTAAATATCTGGCGGTCGCCGCCACCTATTTTTTCCGCAACAACGCCGTGTCAGCCGCCGGCGGAGGTGATGGTGATTCTGCGTGGGGCATCACGGTCACATCTCAGCCGACCAGCGTCCCCTATCGCCCGCAGGTTTTGACACCGAAGCCGCTGACCAGTGGCCCACAAACCGCGATGGTGGTGGGGCCCGCAGGCGAAGAAATTTATACCGACGAATATGGTCGCGTCAAGGTTCACTTCTACTGGGATCGCTACGACAAGAAGAATCAGGACAGTAGTTGCTGGATTCGTGTCAGCCAACCGTGGGCGGGAGAAAAATGGGGCTTCATCCACATTCCGCGCATTGGTCAAGAGGTCATCGTCGACTTCATTGGTGGCGACCCCGATTACCCGATCATCACCGGTCGCGTCTACAACGCCGACCAGATGCCGCCGTACGATCTGCCCGCCAACAAAACTGCTAGCGGTATCAAGTCGCGCTCCACCATGGGTGGAAGCTCGTGTGATTTCAACGAAATTCGCATGGAGGATTTGAAGGGAAAAGAGCAACTCTATGTGCACGCCCAGCGCAATCTTGACACGGTGGTGGAGACAGATGAATCACGCATGGTCGGGCACGATCGATCAACGCGCATCAATCACGATGACAACCGTTTTGTGGTCAACGATGATCGTCATGTCATTCAAGCCAATCAAACCCATCAGATCGACGGCAACCAAGACACCAAAGTCAAGGCTAATCAAAGCACGACCGTCGACGGCAACCAAAGTAGCGTCGTGCATGGCGATCGTACGCAAGCCATTGATGGCAAGCTGAACGAAGAAACCGGTGGAGACCATCTAGAGACGGTCAAGGGCAAGCACAACTTTGCGGTAAGCGGCGACGAAAACAACATCATCTCGGGCAAGCAAATCAATATGATCAAGGGCGATAGAACCGCCCTCATCAGCGGCGACGACAGCTATACGACCAGCGGCAAAACGGCAGTCATGGCAACCACCGGCTATTCGGTGTCCACAGGCATGGAATACGCTGAAACCTGCAAGCAGCGCAGCGCAATGGTCTATACGACCGACGATACAAAAATAATGGGCAAGCAAACCGAGATCATCGGTGGCATGCGCAGCACGAATATCGTAGGCAGCGATCAAACCACCATTGGCGGAGCTCAGACAACGAGCGTGGCCGGTGCAAGCGCGCTGACCGCCGTAGGTACGGTTTCAATCAGCGCGGGAGGTGCGTTGTCGATTACCGGGGCGGCGGCGGTGACGGTTGCGGGGTTGACGATAACGGTGACCGCGGCCACGATCAATCTGGTGGGTACTGTGAACGTTATTGGCATGCTCAATGTTGCGGGTGTGACCACCTTGACCGGCGCCACAACGGTCGTAGGCGTTCTCACAAGCACAAGCATCGTGTCGCCTGTTTACAGTCCGGGTCTTGGCAATATTTTGTGATGCATTGATGAGTAACTCACCCGATACGCCAGCGCCTTCACCGCCAGCGCTGCCACCGGTTGCGCTGTGGCCGCTTGACGTTCTCAAGCGGCACCTAGTGTCAAGTGACGCCCATGCGCGAACGCATGCACTTGCCATGGCCCTCCAGCCTGGTGCACCCATCAACGACTGCATTGAGCCGTTAATTGCGGCCGCAGCGCTTAACTTGGATGATGCGCGCGCGCTACCTTTGGTGGCGGTCGCGCTCGGCAGCATTGACCCCGCCCGAGCCACCGACGCACTTCGTGACTGCCTCGCAGGACTTGTGTCAGGTATGCATCCGCTGGGCGTACGCATTTTCGCGGCGCATGCGCTCACACGACATGCCTGCATGCCCGCACGCGCAGCGCCAGAGGTTGCGATGATGCTACTGCTGGACGACGAAAGCGCACGAAAAATTGCCTTGCACGCACTTAGCCCGTTTGCCCGTCAATTTGCAGCGCAGATTGCCGGCGCGGTCGCCAGCGTAACCCCAGAAAAATGGACCAGCGAAGCACTTGCTGCGCTGTCAAAAAGCGCCAAAGCGGACGCCGCCGCGCGGCGCACCGTTGAGGCGTATGTGATGAAGTCGCTCGCCGGTCAACCCCTCAAGCCGGCCGGAATCGCCGGCTATGTGGCACTGGCCGAGTTGAACTCAGGCGGTGCTGGTCTGGTGGCACTTGGCGCTATCGTCAAGCAGGCAACTGAGCCGGAACATTTAGAAGCAGCCCTCAACGCGATCGGCCAGCTCGGTGAAATCGCTCGCCCGATTGCGCGCGATGTTGCCGATCGGCTGCTCCGTGCCGACTCGTTAGAGCAGGAGCAGCTGTTGTGCCGTGCGTTGGTGCAAATAAAAGCCCACCCCGGTGATATTCCGTTCGCGCGAGTGGTTAATCGCATCGCTTCTGCACCCGACGAGAACGTGCTGCCGCACTGTATGTTGGCTACCCTTCATCCAAAAGATTTTGCGCATGCGTCGGTCATTGTGAAAAAGCGCTTTGAACTTGCTGAGGAGCCGCTAAAAGCAGCGCTTGCAGCGACTTACAAGATACTCACTCAAATCGATTTGATTGGCGGCGCTACTGCTGCCGGGAGCAAATAATGGCCGTCACTGACGCCCTCGCCAAGACCATCGAAGACACCAAATCCTTCGTTGATACTGCCAACGAAAAAATGAATAAAGCCAAGGGCTTGCTGGACGACAACGTCAAGCTGGTCAACCAGGCGATGCAGGATTATCAGGAAGTAAAGGCGCTGCTGGAGCAGGCAAAGATGGATGTTGCCACGGCGCTCAAAGCGCTGGGCGATGGCGTCAAGGCGGCGGGGGCGGGCAATCTTCCAGCGCTCGTCATCACCGTTGCCGAGAACGTGCCAAAAATTATCGACGCCGTCGCTCGCTATACCAAGGTCATAGCCAACCTTAAGGAAAAGGTTGAGAATTACAAGAAGGCAGTCGGAAAAAATATTGACGTCGTTAAGTCGTTTTAAAAGCACCGTTAGAGCCAATGTGCTCTACCAATCGGGGATTTGCAGATGGGTGATCGCAGTCGCGTGATTTGGTCTGAAGGTATGTTCCTTCGGCCACAGCATTTTCAGCAATCGGAGCGCCATCGAGAGTTTGCGCAGCTTCAATATGCGCTGACCAGTGAGGGGCATTTTTGGGGCTTCAACAGCTTGGTGCTGGACGCCACTTCTTTGGCAATTGGCAAGGTTGCCATCAGCAGCGCCTCCGGCGTGTTTCCCGACGGCACCCCGTTTGCATTTCCGGAGCCCAACGAACCGCCCAAGTCGATTGATATTTCGGAGACACTCAAAGGCAAACGCATTCTGCTCTGCTTGCCGGTTTATCGCGCCGGCAGCGAAGAGGTATCTTTTGAAGACGATGCCCGCTCGTTAGCCCGCTACAGCGTGACCGACGACGACACCTCCGATCAAAACTCGGTGGGCGGCGAGCCTGCCCCTATTCAAACCGCACAGCCTCGGGTGCGTTTGCTGCCCGAGAATGAGGTGCCTGAAGGCTGGATGACCATCGGCGTTTGCCACGTCACCGAGCGACGTAACGATTTGTCGGTGGCGCTTACTGAAAGCTACATCGCTCCCGCTGTGGTGGTGCATGAAAGCCCGGTGCTAGCGGGCTTTTTGCGCGAGTTGGCTGGGCTGCTGCACCATCGCGGCGAGGCGTTGGCGGCCAGACTTTCCTCCCCCGGCAAAGGCGGGGTTTCTGAGATCGCTGACTTTTTGATTTTGCAGTTGGTCAATCGCTTTGAGCCGTTGGTGATGCACCTGTCGCAACTGCGCACGCTGCACCCTGAGCGCCTCTATGCTGAACTGCTGATGCTCGCGGGCGACTTCACCACGTTTACTCGCGACAGTCGCCGGCCAAGCGATTATCCTGCTTACAAACACGATGATCTTTCCGGCTGCTTCATCCCGCTGATGAATGACTTGCGACGCTCGCTATCGATGGTGCTTGAGCAGAATGCGTTCCAGATCGAATTGTTGGAGCGCGCATACGGCGTGCGCGTTGCGGTGATTGCCGACAAAGAACTCATCAAAAGCGCGGTGTTCGTGCTGGCGGTCTCATCGGCACTTCCGGGCGAGCAAGTGCGCAAACAATTTCCGACTCAGGTGAAGATCGGACCGGTCGAAAAAATCCGCGATCTGGTCAACCTGCATTTGCCGGGCGTGGGCCTGCGACCGCTGCCAGTTGCGCCAAGGCAGATCCCGTACCACGCGGGCAACAACTATTTTGAACTCGATACGTCCAGCGAATTCTGGCGCGGCATGGAGCGCTCAGGCGGAATGGCCATGCACATCGCCGGAGATTGGCCCGAACTCAAACTTGAATTTTGGGCGATTCGCGCATGAGCACACCCGCCAATCTCGATCCGTTTGCCATCCTTGCCGGAACAGCAGGTGCCGTGCCGGTGGGTAACGCCGCGCCACCCTCACCCGGGTTCGCAGATCCTTCACCCATGATGGGCGAAGCGCAATTGGCGGCCGATCTTCCTGAGGTGTTGAGCGGTACCAATCCTCTGGCGGTTGCCGCCAATCCATTGCTCAACTTGATTCCGCAAATTCGGGTGATGCCGCATCATCCCGACCCCGCACAACTACGCAACTATCTCGTTGAACAAGTCAATTTGTTTGAACGACGCGCTCGCGAGGCCAACGTATCACCCGAAACCATTATCGCGGCGCGCTACGCGCTCTGCACAGCGCTCGATGAAACTGCGGCTAAAACCCCGTGGGGTGGCGGTGGACAATGGTCGCGTCACTCTCTGTTGGTAACTTTTCACAACGAGACGTGGGGCGGCGAGAAGTTCTATCAGGTGCTTGCGCGTTTGGTGCAGGATCCCAAAAAGCACTTTGACCTGATTGAGCTGATGGCGGTGTGCATCGCGCTGGGTTTTGAAGGCCGCTTTGGGGTGGTGGACAACGGGCGCTCGCAGCTCGACACGCTGCGTCGCCGACTGGTTGAAATTCTCGATGGCGCGCGTGGTGAATATCCCAAAGCCTTGTCACTGCACTGGCGTGGCGCTACGGCTGACGGCAAATCAAAGTGGGGATTTTTGCCGCTGTGGATCACCGTCGGTGCAATCCTCGCGTTGCTAACCAGCATATTTTTTCTTTATTACTTTCTGATCGCCGATAAGTCGAGCGGCGTGTTCAGCGCTATCAACGCCATTCGTCCGCCGAAGTCTCAGGCGCTTAAACCACAACCCGCCGCCATCGAGCGCATGGCGAAATTCCTTAAACCGGAGATTCGCGAAGGGTTAGTCACCGTCAATGACGAAACGGACAAAAGCGTGATCATCCTGCGCGGCGATGGCATGTTTGACAGCGGCTCCATTGACGTCAAGGCAAGTTTTCTGCCCGTCATCCAGCGTGTGTCGGACGCACTGAACGCGGTGTCGGGGTCCGTGCTAGTGGCCGGGCACACCGACGACGTACCGATACGAGGGCTGCGACGTTTCCCATCTAATTTCGAGCTGTCGCAGGCGCGAGCCGAAGTCGTGCGCAGCATGATTGATGCGCGCTTAGTGACACGAAATCGCACGCGTGCGCAGGGTCAAGCGGCATCGCTGCCCATTGAGAGCAACACCACCCCTGAAGGCCGCTCGCGCAATCGACGTGTCGAGGTGACCTTACTGGTGTCACCCGCCGAGCGCAATCGTGAACTCAATTCGGTCGGGTCACCGGCGCCGGCGCCGACGAGTGCAGGCCAGGGGAAACAGTGATGTATTACATCCGTCTGATTTTCAGAAAGTTATTTAATCGCACCACGCTGACGATTCTGCTGCTTCTCACTCTGTCCGCGATCATCTGGGTTATCGGCCCGCTTGTTTCGATTAGCGAGCTGCAACCATTGGCTCCGGCATGGGTGCGTTGGACTTTAATTGCAACGTTTTGGCTGCTGTGGCTCATCAAACTGTTCTTCCGTTGGTGGCGTGAGCGCAATGTCAACGCTGCATTGCTTGGCCAATTGGCGAAGATGCAAAGTTCGGCGAAAGCTGCCGATGGTCAGCCGGCGGGCAGCGAGCAAGTTGCAGAGCTCAACAAGCGATTTAAAGACGCATCCGAAATACTGAAAAAAACGCGCTTTTCAAATACTGAAAAAGGTGGATTTTTATCGGGATTGTCCAAGCAATATGTCTATCAATTGCCTTGGTACGCGTTTATTGGTGCGCCGGGGTCGGGAAAAACTACCGCGCTGATCAACGCGGGTCTAACCTTTCCGCTGGCCGAGCAATTTGGTAAGGCCGCTATCCGCGGCGTCGGCGGCACCCGCAACTGCGACTGGTGGTTCACCAACGAAGCGGTGCTGATTGACACTGCGGGTCGCTACACCACTCAGGAAAGTAACGAGTCGGTCGATAAGGCTGAATGGCAAGGCTTTCTGGCGTTGCTGAAAAAGTTTCGGCCGCGACAACCGTTGAACGGCGTGCTGCTGACGCTGTCGGTTGCAGATCTGCTGCAAATGACGCAGCAGGAGCGCGAAGTTCATGCGTCGGTGTTGAAGGCGCGCTTGAACGAGTTGCGCGAAGGACTCGGTGTTCAGTTTCCCGTTTACGTGCTGGTCACCAAGGCCGATTTGCTGGCGGGATTCACCGAGTATTTTCTAAATTACTCTCGTGAGGATCGCACTCAGGTGTGGGGCTTCACGCTGCCTTATGACCCAACGTCAACCGCGCCCATTGCAATTCGCGAAGCGTTCGGACGCGAGTTCGACTTGCTCTACAAGCGGCTCAACGACGGCATGCAACAGCGCTTGCTTGATGAGCCCGATCTGTCGCGTCGAGCGCTGACCTACACCTTGCCGCAACAAATGGCCGGTATTCGCGACGTGCTGTCACGTTTGCTGGGTGCGGTTTTTAGCGAATCAAAATTTGCCGAACAGCCGATGGTGCGTGGCGTGTATTTCACCTCGGGAACGCAAGAAGGTACGCCGTTTGACCGCGTGCTCGGTGCCATGCAGCGCACCTTTCGCGTGCCAAGCAAGGTGCTTGCGGCGGAGGCTTCCGCTGGAACTGGCAAGAGTTTTTTTCTGCAAGATCTGCTGCAAAAAGTAATTTTTCAGGAACACTTTATCGCGGGGCGCAACCTTGCAGCGGAGCGCAAGCTCAAGTGGCTGCGCTGGGGCGGCATAGCCGCATCCGTCCTCATCTTCATCGCGGCCAACGTCGCCTGGTGGCTTAGCTACGGAAACAACGTGGCGTACATCGGAGAGGTCGCGAGCAAAACCGAAGCGTTGCAAAGCAGCGTGGCAGCCATTTCTCCGAAGCCAGACGAAAGCGCGCCCGCGTTGCTTGAAACGCTGAACCAAGCAAAGGATGTTTCGCATAGCGTCAAGTTCGACTTTGCCAGCCCACCATGGAGTTATCGCTACGGACTATTTCAGGGGCCGAAACTCGATATTGCTGCGCAAAACGTCTACCAGCGCTTGCTTGAAGACACCTTCATGCCGCGCGTCACGGCGCGTCTAGAGGCCCTGCTGCAGGCGGCTCCGGCAGCCAATAGCGCTGAATTTACCTACCAAGCGCTTAAGGCTTACTTGATGTTGTTTGATCGCACTCGGGTCGATGGCGCCTTTCTGAAAGGCTTCATCGCCAACGATTGGCAAACGCAACTCCCCGCAGACACGCCAACCGAGTTACGGCAGCGTCTGGTGGCACATCTTGATCAACTTATTGTTGATGGCAAGTTCGGCTCGCCGTTCCCGCAAAACGCAGCACTGGTCAAAACCGCCCGCGATCAATTGGCCTTGCTGACGCCAGCGCAGCGCGGCTACAGTCGCATTAAAACCCGCCTGAGCGGTGCCGAGATGCCCGAGTTCACGGTACTCAGCGCTGCCGGTGACCAAGCGGCATCGGTGTTCACCCGCCTCAGCAACAAGCCACTCGGCAGCGCGGGAATTCCCGGGTTTTTTAGCGAACGTGGCTACAACACTTTTTTCAAGGCAGAGCTAACTAAATCTGCGGTTGAAATGGTGCGTGAAGATGCATGGGTGCTCGGTCGGGGGGGGGCGAATGCGCAGTCTTCAATCAGTCCCAGCGATGCCATCCGTTTGAATGAGCAAATTCGTTCGCTCTATCTGACCGAATACGCAAAAGAATGGCAGAACTTTCTGCTCGACGTTCGATTGAAGCCCACCGGTGGACTGCCCGAAACCATTCAGGCGGCGCGGGTGCTGGCCTCACCCGATTCACCGCTGGTGCTTTTGGTGCGCTCAGCGGTGCGCGAAACAACCTTGCTCAAAGTCGATTCGGGTACGCAAACGCTGATCGAACGGGGCGCCGAAAAATTGGATAAGTTGCAGAAAGAAATTGAAGCCGCCGGAAGCTCCAATCCGCTCGCGGTAAACGCCCCGGGCTCGCGCGACACCCGGCCTGAAGATATCGTGCAAGGTCGTTTCCGCGAGCTGCGCGCGTTGGCGTCGGGCCCTGCGGGCACCGCTCCGATTGATGTGTTGGCTAAGAGCATTCAAGAGTACCTGGTGAGCCTTGAGGCGGATCAGCGCAACATGAGCAACGGCATCACCAAGCGTTCGCAGGACGCTGAAAATCGCCTGCGCTCGCAAGCGGCGACCCTTCCCACGCCAGTGCGAGAAATTCTTGAGGCCCTGTCGGGCGCCGCTTCGCAGCAAACCGCCGTGGCACTGCGCGCCAACGCCACGGCCAATGTCAAAGGCGGCGTTGGCCAGTTGTGTGGCAAAGTCATCGGTGGTCGATACCCATTCGCTCGCGGATCGCAGCAAGATGTGTTGCCTAACGACTTCGGACAATTATTTGCCCCGGGCGGTGAAATGGAAACCGTGTTCCAAACGATCGCCCCGTATGTCGACACCTCGAAAAATTCGTGGGTTCCGCGTCCTGGCCCCGATGGTGCCGCTGCTGGCACCGCCGGAGATTTAGCACAGTTCCAGCGCGCCCGTGACATCAGGGACGCATTTTTCGGCGGCGGTAATCGCTCGCCCGGTTTTGAGGTGATGGCGCGGGTCACCACCACCGGCAGCGACAAAATTGAGCTTGACGTCGATGGTCAGATTGTGGTGTCTGGCGACGGTGGCAAAAATGTTTCTTGGCCCGGACCCAAAAAAACCAGTCAAGTAAAGCTGTCGGTGTTGAGCGGCGCCGGAACCCGAAGCGCTGGCATTGCCACCGAGGGCCCTTGGGCGCTGAATCGGCTGATTGACCGTGGTGGCCAGCGACCCGGAACGCCGCCGGAGCGCGTGGTCGTTAATCTCTTGGTGGATGGTAAAGACGTCACGCTGGAATTTGTTGCTATGTCAGTGAGAAATCCACTCAAACTTCCAGCATTGCAAGGCTTTTCATGTCCTGGTCGAGCATGAACCAAAGTAGCGACGACCGACGTATTCAGAGCTTTGCCTGGTACGGCAAATTACCCAGCGCAGGCGATTTCATTTCACGGCGTATGCCTTACGGGTTGCAGCAGTTTTGGGACGCCTGGTTAGCCGCCGGCATGGAGTCGTTAAAAGAACGTCAATCGGTGAGCGGTTGGGCGGTATGGGGCGCGATGCCGAAATGGGCGTTTCTGTTGCCCTGCCAGCCCGGCGTTCCGATCGCTCAGCTCGGGGTACTTGCCCCGTCGTGCGACCGCGTCGGTCGCGTGTTTCCGTTTCTGACCACCACCGCGATCGTCCCTGACAATGCCGAGCATGTGCTGCCTCGCGCGGGTTTGATTACGCTGGCGTGGGGGGCAGTGATTGCCGAGGCGCAGTCGGCCCGCAGCATGGTCGAGACGGTGGATGCGAAGCTCGCCGAGGCGTTGACCACCCATCTGAGTGATGACATTGCTACGCTCGATGGTGACGTGACATTGCCGCAAGGCGTCAGTCCCACCTCGTTGCCGTGGCCCGGTCTCGCCGATCAGTTCGATATCAGCGGCACTGAAAGTTACTGGTGGAGCGTGCCCCCCGCGAATACCGGTTTTCGTGCCAAAACGCATCAGGGCCCGCTTAACGCCACGCAGTTCTGCGGACTCAGTTTGTAGCCCTTGCACGTCGAAATATTGAAACCCGTCACGGCAGTCCGACGTGTCATCGGAGTGGACTTCACGTCAGCGCCATCAAAGCGAAAAACCATTGTGGTGGCGCGAGCGCTCCTCGTCGCGACGCGCCTCACCATTGATTGCATCGACACGCTCGACAACTTTGCTGCGTTCGACGCGCTGCTGGCCGAACCGGGCCCGTGGCTAGGTGGGTTTGATTTGCCGTTTGGATTGCCGCGTGAACTGGTGACCTTACTGGGTTGGCCGACAACATGGCGTGAGCTGGTGACGCACACCCAGGTCCTCGGCAAGGACGCATTTAAAGCGGCGTTAAACCAAGTGCGTGAATCCCGACCGATGGGCGCGCGCTACATTCCGCGTCGCGGCGATGCGGCAGCGGGTTCATCAAGCCCGATGAAGCTGGTCAATCCACCGGTAGGGTTGATGTTTTTTGAAGGCGCGCCGCGCATTGCCCGGTCTGGCGTATCGGTGGTTCCGTGCGCGCCTACGGAGGACTCGCGCGTTGTGCTGGAGGCGTATCCGGGTTTTCTGGCGCGGCAATTTACCAAAACCAGTTACAAAAAAGATGGGCCAGAAGGGCGCACCGCTGCGCGCGAGCGCAATCGCGAAATCATCGTTGACGGGTTGTCCAGCGCATCAGCAGTGCTGGGTAACTTGCACGTCGAAATGCCTGAGTCTTTGCGCCTGATGTGCGTTGCGGATGGCTCGGGGGATATGCTTGACGCGGTGTTGTGCGCGGTACAGGCCGCCATGACGTTGCTTGTTTTTCAAGCGGGTGACACGAGCTACGGCATGCCGAAAAAAGCTGACCCGCTTGAAGGTTGGATCGCCACGGTGCCGGGTTCGTAAAATCGTCCGATGAATAAAAATGTTGCAAGCGATTTCGCGGTAGCTATGCAGGTCGCATGACAAATCGCACCGTCTACCTTTGCCCCAGCGACCGTTCGGCGCGGGCGTTTCACGAGGTGCTGGCGGCACGCGATGTGGCGCCCGCCGACTGCATTGATATCGAGCGGTTTTGTCGCGAGCTATGGCAACGCGGGCAATTATTTGGCTTGATCAGCGACGCGCGCGAATGGGTCGATATCACTGCGAGTAGTGCGCTGTGGCGCCACGTCGTAGGCGAAGAAGCCGATCTCAGTAGCAGCGAAATCACGCGCGTAGCAACCCTTGCCAGTGATGCGTGGGCGTTGGCGCATCGCTACGCTTTTCCGCTGAAAAGCCTTGAAAGCCTGGTGCAGGGTAGCGACAATCTATCGCTGTTTGCACGCTGTGCGCTGCGGATGCAGTCGTTACTAAAGCTGCGACGCGGCGTGACACAACCCGAGCTTGCGTCCGCGTTGTTGGCGGTGCTTGAACCGCTGCGCGCGTTGCTACCATCGCGGGTGATGCTGACCCCCGCATTTGCAGCGAACACAGCGCACACCCGTTTGCTGGCGGCAATGACGAAGCTGGGCGTTGTGGTTACGCCGTGGGTTGAGCCGCAGCGTGATCGGGTCGCGAGTGTTGCCCATCGTTTTGCCAATGCCACTGAAGAAATGCATGCTGCGATTGCTTGGGCAGCGCGCGCTGTGCGGGAACGGGAGGCGTCGGGCGATAACACGTTAAACCGCGTAGCCATCGTGGTGCCAGACCTGTCGTCGCATCGCGGTGTGTGGTTGTCGGCACTCCGCGAGCAATTAAATTCTGACGGCTGGTGGCTCAATCCAGAGACTGATCGCGACCGCTTTAATCTTTCGGTGGGCTTGTGTCTGGGTGAATATCCACACATCCATTGCCTGATAACGGTGCTGCGCGCGGCCTACGGAAATAGCGAAGGCAATACCGATACCGAGGCCTTAGCGCAGGCGCTGATGCATCCGCGTTGGGGACGAACGTCTGAGTCGCTTAAGCGCATCGAGCGGCAACAGTCAACGCTGCTCGAACGCGGCATCGATCAATCGGCGCTCGCCGACTGGTGGGATGTATTGCCCGCCACGGTTGCTCAGTGCGCCCCGCTGAATGCGGGTTATCGGCGCAACGACAGTGCGCTTAAGCAATCACGTATGTCGCGAGTCGCACATGGTGTGGCTATCACCGCTGCGCTGCAGGCATTAACCGAGCGCGCGATGATCGCGCAGAGCGATCTTTTTCAACTCGACGCCGCGTGGGGCAAAGCGATTGAAGGGTGGACGCAACTCGATCGCTGGTTGCCGGCGATCACCGCGCAGCAAGCCGTCGCTGAGCTCGCGCAACTGGCAAATCAGCAAACGTTTCAGCCTGAGGCAGGGCCGGCGCCAATTCAGGTGATGGGTCTGCTTGAGTCGGCGGGCGTGCCTTTGGCTGCAGCATGGATTACCGGTTTCACCGATGCCGTGTTGCCCGAATCATTCAAGCCGAATCCGATGCTACCGATGGCCTGGCAGGCCGCAAACCGTGTCGGCTTAGGCTCGCGCGACGAGGTGCGACGGCGAGCGAGTGCGCTATGGGCGAACTGGGGTGCGTTGACAGAATCGTTGCAGGTGTCGTTCGCGAGTGATGCGGAGGGTAGCGTGCAGCGCTTGAGCACGCTCGCCGCAAGCCTTGAAGTTGCAGATCACGAGCTGGTCTCGGCACCGATATCAAGCGCCGCGCCCTATGTGCTGAGCATGGCTGACGAAGCGCTGCCCGCGCGATTGCAAAGTGAAACCACGCGACCGTTGTCATCAAGCGACATTGAGCGGCAAGCACATTGTCCGCGCAAAGCGGCGGCCTCGTTCATGCGTCTTCACGAACGGTCGGAGCATGTGGTGGGCATTTCGCCGCGGGTGCGTGGCACGTTGGTGCACGAGGTGATGGCCGCCATTGGTGAGGCGCGCATGCGCGCCATTTTTGACGGCGCAGGCGAGCCCAACGCTGCCGCGCTGCGCGTGGTGGCCAGTGACGCGTTTGGGCACGCGGCCACCGTCGCCGCTGAAAAGCGCCCGCGCATTCCGGCGACAGTGTGGGACATTGAGCGCGCGCGATTGCTGCCACTGATCGATCAAGTGATCGCGCTTGATGCCACGCGCGCCGGTTTTCGGGTGGTAAATGTTGAGGAGGATGTAGCCGCAAAGCTCTTTAACAACAGCTTCAAATTGCGCGTGGACCGAGTCGACGATTTCGCGGCCGCGCTCACTGACGACGATCAGTTTGGCGTGGTGCTGGACTATAAAACGGGTACGGTGTCACGTGCCGACTGGTTCGCCGAAAATTCGTCGGGCAGACTCGCCGCGCCGCAGTTGCCGCTGTATCTGTTTGCACTGCACGCCGTGATGCCCGCCGACGTGCCGCGCATCGGCGCGATTGGCTACCTGATTATTTCCGACGACGCTGTGAAATTTGTTGGGCTGGGCGCTGATGAAGCGCTGGCAACAAAAAAAGCGACCAAAGA
>JACMNN010000098.1 GCA_014378555.1 Burkholderiales bacterium
TGGCTCGCCACGCCCATCGCGCCCAGCGTATGCATCAGGCGAAAGTAGATGATGAGTGCAATACCAGTGCACAAAATGGCAAGCGTTGCGGCGGCAAAAAGTGAGCTATTTGAGGGCGTCAAGGTCCACGGATGGTCGAGCAAAAGACTCAGCGGCACAAGGCTAACTGACGCCCATAGTATGGTTCCGGTCGCGGTGACTAGCGGTGAGAGATGGGCGAGTCGCTTACCGTTAAGCGCGGCGCAAGCGTAGAGAAACGCGCCGAACAACACTGCTGCCTGCGCTAATGTTTGTTGCCCAAGTCCACGCAATGAGTCCATGCCGACTACCAACAAAACACCCACAAAACCGAGCACGACACCGGCAATTTTTAGCCACGAATGGGCGGCACCAGAAGTGCCGCGCGACGCCAGTGCACTGATCAAAAACACAAACAGCGGCGAGGTCGAATTAAGCACCCCGGCCATGCCGCTCGGCACAAACTGCTGCCCCCAGGCCAGCACCAGCCAAGCCACACTGCTGTTGAGCAGCGACTGCACAAAAAGATCGCGCCAAGTGCGCCGATCGGTGGGCAGTTTTTCGTTCTGTATCCGCATTATCAACAACAGAAACAAGGCTGCCAAAGTCACGCGGATCGCCATCAGCGTGACCGGCGGAATAGTCGCTAAAGCCACTTTGATCAGTAGGTAGGACGACCCCCATAAGCTCGCAAGGACGGCTAGTAGCACCAGTTCGAAGCGCAAATTTATCGGCTTGGAGGCCATCATGGAGTGTTTTTCGTGGGCATTATTTAGGGGTCACAGTCTAGGCATTTCGGTCGGAACGCTGCGTCGTGGATCAAAGGATTTGAGACGCTGCAATGCGCTCGGGCAAAATTTTCATCGAGTAGCTTTGTGGTCACAGGCCGATTGAGTATGCGCTGAGCCCAGAAATAGGTGAAAGTCGACTGACTGAAAATCATTCATCGAGCCTTTATTAATCAACGGTTTTCATAAAAAGCTAATGGTTATGGCGACACGTAGCGGCCAGTCGTCGATAATTTTGAATGCCTCCGATATCTTCAGCGCCGCACGCGCCCGTTCATCCGCTCATTGTGCGCTTTGCTGCGTTTGGCGACGTAGTCATGCTCACTGCGTTGATCGACGCGCTGGCCAAGCGTTACGGCACATCGGTTGACCTGCTCGGTTCAGGGCCGTGGACGCCGCAGTTGTTGGCTAACGACCCGGCGGTGCGCGAGATCAAGCTGGTCAGCAGCCGTAAAACGCCGTACTGGCTGTGCCCAAGTCAGTGGCAGGCGGTGCGCTGGATGGCCACAAGGCGCAACGTGCCGGTTTATCTATGTGACCCCGAGCCGCAGGCGTTGGCGCTGCTGTTGCGTGCCGGCATTCCACGCGACCATATTCTTCGCGCCTGGGACACCTGGCCGGGCGTTGGCGCGCATTGGGTGGACTGGTGGAACGATGTGGCGCAGCAAACCCCAACGGCGTTTGCTGACTCGGCTCCACCGCCCAACGAAGGTGCGACCCAGACGCAATTGTTTGTTACGGACGCAGAGCGTGCCGACTGTGAGGCATGGTTGCGCGGCCAGGCAATCGCATCTTCTCCGTTGGTGCTGCTGCAACCGGGCAACAAACGCACGCTGAAGCACGGCACATCGCAGCAAAGCGACAACAAGTATTGGTCACCAGAAAACTGGGCGACGCTGGTAGCCGCCATCAGGTGCGACGTGCCCGGCGCGCGGGTGCTGTTGTGTGGCGCCGACGCCGAGCGAGCGCCGTTGGAGGCAATCGCTGCGCAGTGCGGCAGCGAAGCGGTGATCAATCTCGCCGGTGCGTTGCCCATTAGACGGCTATTGCCGCTCGTCCAGCGCGCGCACAGCATGATCTCGATTGATACAGGGCCTGCGCATGCGGCGGCCGCACTCGGCTGCCCGCTGGTGGTGCTGTTCGGTGCGATGGGCAGCACCCGTTGGCGACCGCGATCTAAGGGCTCGCCAGTGATTGCGTTGGAAAGCGATCGCGGTGAAGCGTCGAAGGTGATGGACATTACGCCTGAGCAGGTGATCTCGGCTTGGCGGTCGTTGCTTTAGTAACGCCGTGTGCCGCGCCACAACCGCATTTCGTGGTGTAGCTAAGGTGGATTCATTGGCCTGCTAATTATCGGAACGCAGGCACGGTTGTCGCGCTGCTATTTGTTGCAATGTCATCGCGCTGACACGAGCCGGCGCAACCATTGCGCTGATATCTGCTCGCTTTTATTCTCAGAAAAGACCCATGCGTATTAAATACCGCCTGTTGATCGTTGCTGCCGCGTTTGCCTGCCTAAGTAACTTGGCTCAAGCGCAGCCTAAATCTGTCGCGTCACTGCAACTGGTGTTCGTGCTCGACGGCTTGCGGCCAGACAGCATCAGCGAAGCCGAAACGCCCAACCTATATCGCCTGCGCAAAGACGGTGTGACGTTTGAAAACACGCACGCGGTTTTCCCCACCGTGACCCGGGTCAACTCAAGCTCGCTGGCGACCGGTTCGTACCCCGCGCGTCACGGCATCATGGGCAACTCCATTTACGTTCCGGCGGTCGATCCGCTGCGTGCGTTTAACAACGATGATTTTCAGCGCTTGCTCAAGCTCGACCAGGCCACGTCCGGACGCATGGTTACGGCCACCGGCATTGCCGAGTTGCTGGAGCGATCCGGTCGCAAAATGGTGGTGGTGAGCTCGGGCTCAACCGGCAGTGCGATGCTGCTCGCGCCGAAGACGCAGGGTGGCATCGGCACCGTGATCAACGGCGACTTTTTTCCCGGAAAAAAAGTGGCGTATCCCGACGCGGTCAGCGAAACAATTCTGAAGCGTTTTGGGCCAGCGCCGATCAAGGGCGGCCACAGCGACCGCTATGACGCCTCTGTCGATTGGTCGATGACGGTGCTGATGGACTACGTGCTGCCGGAGCTGAAGCCGAGTGTTGCCTTTGTTTGGATGACTGAGCCCGATCACATTCAGCACGGGCTGGGTGTTGGCGCGCCGGAGTCGCTCGCGGCCATCCGCAACGATGATCGCCAGATTGGCCTGGTTCTGAAAAAACTTGAAGCGCTAGGTGTGCGCGACCAGACCAACATCATGGTTGTTTCAGATCATGGTTTTGCGCAAACGGTGTATGACGTTAATGTCGGTAAGGCGCTCACGGATGCTGGGTTGATCGGGCCTGTTGAGGCGGGTGAGGTGGTCATCGCATCGAGTGGTCAAGCGGTGGCATTGCATGTGAAAAACCGTGATCCGAAGCGGGTGCAGGCCCTCGTTGAATTCTTGCAGCGGCAGCCGTGGATTGGCGTGCTATTTACCGCCGCAAAGCGCGGTGGCGCTGCCCATGAAGGTGCAATTGCGGGCACTTTTGCGCTCGAGTACGTCCATCTGGGTGGCCATGAGCGTAGCGCCGACATCGTGTTTACGTTTCCATGGTCGTCGGCGCCGAATCAATACGGTGTGCCCGGAACCGAATACAACCTGGTGGCCGACAACAAGCGCAGCGGCGCGGTTGACAAGGGTGAAGGCAACCACGGCGGCATTGGCCCGTGGACGGTGCGCAACACCATGCTGGCCAACGGCCCAGACTTTAAACGCGGCGCGGTTGTGCGCACGCCTACGTCGAATGTGGATGTCACCCCAACGCTATTGCATCTGCTGGGCATGTCGAATGCGGCGTCTGAAATGGACGGCCGCGCGCTGATGGAGGCGCTCGTTAGCGGCCCTGACCAAGAAAAGGTTGCCATGGAAACCCGCTCATTGCGGGTGGGTAGCGGTGGTTACAGCGCGGTTCTGCAGGTGAGCGACGTCGCTGGCAAACGCTACATCGACAAAGCGTGGCGCGACCAATAGTTGGCAAATTTCGCTGAATCATTGTGATGGGCGTTTCGTCCTCCACAGCGCGACCCTGAAATTTTGCTTGGGGTGCACGCCTTGCGGAGCGTGCTTGCGCTTACAGGTGGCGCCCGTGGCAATGGGCGCGAACGTCGGATAACGCCTACAAACAAATAGGCGCTGGCCCGACGGTAAGGTGGTGGTCGCTTGCAAATAATAGTCGAACAAAACGCGGTGCGATGCGTGCCACGTTAACGTTCTACAACTGTTAATCAGGAGATCAACCATGCTTTACACCATAGCCGTCATACTACTTATTTTGTGGGTTTTAGGGCTAGTAACGTCCTTCACCGCGGGCGGCCTGTTGCACATCTTGGTGGTGGTTGCCGTGGTGATGGTGATCTTTCAACTGATTTCAGGTCGCAAAGTCGGATAGCGATTTGCATTCGCCGGACGGCCACCGACCGCATCGCCGGAGTGGCCGGTTCGCCGTCTTTTTCCGCCGGCGTTGGCGAATCTAAATCACCCGAAATCGTAGGGGTCCACGTCCACGACCCAGCGCACTTTCGGACGCTCCGCTTGCATTGCGTCACGCAATTCGTTGAGCGCCTCTGCCAGGGGTCGGACCTTGGGCGCAATTGCCGTCATCGTCCAGCGCGTGAAATCTGCTTTGCGCGCGAGCAGTGCAGGCTGCGGTGCAAACACTTCTCCGTCCTTGGTGCTCAAAGACTTGCGCAGCACCGCGTGTGCGCGCAAGAAGAAATCGCTGACCGCCGTCGCATCTTTGGCCTCGGCGCGCACCA
>JACMNN010000099.1 GCA_014378555.1 Burkholderiales bacterium
GCCCCGATCGGCGACACCAACCCCGACTGGAAAATCGCTCCGCGGGTCGCGCAAACGCAATTCGATGCCCTGCTCGCGACATTCGATTTTTTGATCGTTCGCGGCGAAGACTCGTTTCTGCGCGCGCAATGGGCAGCCAAGCCCTTCCTCTGGCACATTTACCCGACCGAAGACGGCGCGCATTTGATCAAACTCGACGCCTGGCTGGATCATTACTGCGTCGGGCTGGAAGGCAGTGTGAGCGAAGCTTACCGGGCTGCGAGTCATGCCTTCAACGCGGCAAAAAGCGATGCGACGCAAAGTGCAGCCTTTGAATTGTTGGCGCAAAACATTGACGCGTTAACCGCTCACGCTGTGCTTTGGCGCAGCACGTTGACGCGGCAAACCGATCTCGCCACGCGTCTGGTCAAATTTGTAGCTGCGCACAAAGGCAATAATCTCGGCTAAAATCGAAAGCTTTGCTGAAACCCAGCGTCCCGGCTCACTTTTGACGTTGTCTCACTCGGCAACATTCCCGGCGCACAACACCCCAAAATAATTATGAAACTCTCATCAGAACTCCGCCCCGGCAACGTCATCATGATTAACGATGTTCCGATGGTGGTGCAAAAAGCCGAGATGAACAAATCCGGTCGCAACGCTGCGGTGGTCAAGCTCAAGCTCAAAAATCTGCTGTCCAACGGCGGCACCGAATCGGTATACAAGGCCGACGAAAAATTTGAGCTGGTGATGTTGGAAAAGAAAGATGTGACTTACAGCTACTTCAACGACCCGATGTATGCGTTCATGGATAGCGAGTACAACCAGTACGACATCGAAAAAGACAGCATGGGCGACGCGCTCAAGTACCTTGAAGATGCCATGCCTTGCGAAGTAACGTTCTACGAAGGCCGCGCCATTGGCCTTGAAATCCCGACCACGCTGGTGCGCGAAGTTGAATACACCGAACCTGCAGTCCGTGGCGACACGTCGGGTAAAGTGATGAAGCCAGCGCGCCTTAAAGGCACCGGCTTCGAGATTCCAGTTCCCGCATTCGTCAACACCGGCGACGTGATCGAAATCGATACGCGCACCGACGAGTTCAAGAAGCGCGTCTAGTCAACCGCGTTACTGACCAAAAAAACGGCGCCATTAGGCGCCGTTTTTTATGGCAACAGGGATAATGCGTCAAGGAGAAAATTTGTGTCTTTTGCTTATCTGACCCACCCCTATTCAACCCAACACGAGATGGGCCCGCACCATCCCGAATGTCCCGATCGCGTGCGCGTGATTGATGACCATTTGCGCGCGCACGGCCTGCTCGATTTCATGCGTGAAGTTAGCGCCACGGCCGCAGCACCTGAAACCATTTTGCGTGCCCATTCGCCGGAACTGTTGGCGGAGCTCGAGTACACCTCGCCGCAACAGGGCTATGCCGGGATTGATGGCGACACCACCATGAATCCGTATTCGCTGAACGCAGCGCTGCACGCCGCGGGTGCGGCCGTGCGCGCGGTCGACCTGGTGTGCGGCGGCGAAATGCAGCGCGCTTTCTGCAACGTGCGCCCGCCCGGCCACCACGCCGAGCGCAATCGCGCGATGGGTTTTTGTTTTCTGAACAGTGCCGCCATTGCGGTGCTGCATGCGCTCGAAGCGCACGGCCTAGAACGCGTGGCGCTCGTCGACTTTGACGTACATCACGGTAACGGCTCAGAAGAAATTTTGGCGGCGGAATGCGACGCCGGCCGGGTGCTGATGGTGTCCACCTTTCAGCATCATTTGTACCCTGGCACCGGGGACAACCCAATGGCGGACAACATGGTTAACGTGCCGCTCAAAGCGTATTCCACCGGGGAGGCAATGCGTGCGGCAGTCAGCCAACGCTGGCTGCCCGCCTTGGATGCGTTTGGCCCGCAATTGATCGTTATTTCGGCGGGCTTTGACGCGCATCGCGATGACGAACTTGCCTCTCTTGGCTGGGTTGAGGCAGATTACCGTTGGATCACCCAGCAGTTGGTGGCCGTAGCTGAAAAGCACTCCCAAGGGCGAATCGTCTCCACGCTCGAAGGCGGTTACTCACTCGGCGCACTCGCCCGCAGTGTGGGCGAACATGTGAAAGTGCTGATCGGGGCCGACTAAGACGCGGAGCGCACGCGTATTAATTCCGGACAGGCTTGCGAGCTAGCATTCCATCATGCAAGGCCATCACACCCACCACCAGCCGAAAGTGGCCACCCACGAGCCTGAGCACGATCATGACCATGGTCACGATCGCCAGCACGACAAAACAGGCCATGGCTACGCCCACGGCCCAATGAACTACGACCGCGTGTTTGCCATCGGCATCGCGCTCAACGTCAGCTATGCGCTGATCGAAGCAGTTGCTGGCTTTTGGCTCAACTCGTTGGCGCTAGTGGCCGATGCCGGGCACAATTTGTCGGATGTAATCGGCTTGCTACTCGC
>JACMNN010000100.1 GCA_014378555.1 Burkholderiales bacterium
AAAGATTTGCTGGAATCCGAGTTGTTCGGGCACGAACGCGGTTCGTTCACCGGCGCCCAAGCCACGCGGCAAGGGCGCTTTCAACAGGCCGAGGGCGGCACGTTGTTTCTTGATGAAATCGGCGACATGCCGTCCGACCTGCAAGTGCGATTGTTGCGCGTGCTGCAAGACGGCGAGTACTACCGCGTCGGCGGTCAGGCGCCAATGAAATCGAATGTGCGCATCATCGCCGCAACCCATCAAAACCTGGACGAACGCGTGCGTCAAGGCCTGTTTCGGGAAGACCTGTTACATCGCCTGAACGTGGTGCGCCTGCGCCTGCCGCCGCTACGCGAACGGCGCGAAGATGTGCCGCTTTTGATGAAGCACTTTCTCGGGAAAAGCGCGCAAACACTGGGCGGCGACATGAAATCGCTGACTCCGGCCGCAATGCAAATGTTGCAAAACTTCGGCTTCCCCGGCAACGTGCGGCAACTCGAAAATGTTTGCCATTGGATCACCGTCATGGCACCGGGCAACACGGTGGATGTTGCCGATTTGCCGCCAGAAGTCCGCGTTTCACTGGGCGAAAGTCAGCCGCTCGAAGCCCCCGCGCACATCGCCGAATATGCGCCACCGCGGCCTGCACAAAGCTACGCTACCTACGCGCCCACGCCCACACCGGCTGCGCACGCCGCGCCGCGACACCTCACGACCGATCCGGGTGCCAGCGCATCCACGGCTAACTTGAGTGCCAACACCACCGCCAGCGGCGAATGGCAACATGCGTTAGCTGCGAGCTTAGCGAAGGCGATCCAACAAGGTGAACGCGCCCCCGGCGAACGGCTAACCCGCGAATTCGAAGCCACCCTGATCCGCTCAGCGCTGGAGCAAACCAAAGGCCGCCGCATCGAAGCGAGCGAATGGCTGGGCTGGGGACGCAACACGCTAACGCGGAAAATTCACGAGTTGGGGATGGACGGCGAGGTGTAGCTGCCTCCTTGACGTTGCAACGCCGCGTGCTGCCCGCACAGCGTGGCGGCGCTAGGGTTGGCACTGGTCGGCGGTTAAAAGTTTGTGTGTAAGAATCTATCGATGCTGCACCGGGTGCGGCTGCCAGCACAGATGGGCGCAGCGCGTACCCTGTGTTTGCCATCGATAGCTATGGTTGGGGGGGGGATTTCTTGTCATTAGATCGCGTTGATTCAACGCCGCGTCCAAGCGTTAACCGATGGATGTTTGCCATTGGCTTGTTCGCGGTGCTGCCCATGCTGACCTTTTCAATGCTCGCAGGCCGGTCACTGCTGAACGAACAACAAGCCGCACTTCACGCTGAACTCCAGCAGTTGGCGGACTTTGGCGCGCGCGCGCTTGGCAACGAGGTTCGCGTTGTGTTCGCGACGCTCGACTCGCTCGCCACCAGTGACGCCGCGCTGCGTGGCGACTACGCCGCGCTGCATGCACACGCCAGTCGTATCGTCGCATTGTCGCCGCGAATCGGCGCAATCACTGTGGTGGATGCCGGGGGTGTCTTGCGCTTCTCGACACTCGCACCGTTCGCTGTACTGCTCCCGCCGACCTCACTGGGCGAGTTTGACAAATTGGTATTTGCGACGGGCGTGCGGCAAATATCGCCATTAGCGGACGGCTCGATCAGTGGAAAAAAACTGGTCGCGTTTTCGGTTCCGATTAAAGACGGCAGTAAAACCCTGGGGGTTTTGCGGGCGACCATGTGGAGCGACGCGATTGGCGAGGTCGTTCACGAGCAGCCGGTTGCCGCTACTTGGACCGTCGCCGTGGTTGATCAAAATATGTTGCAAATCGCTCGTTCGCAGGAGGCGGCACGTTTTGTGGGCCAACCCGCCACCGAGCTGACGCAGGCTGCCATTCGAGCTGGTTTGACCACGCCGTATGCGGCGGTTTCACGCGACGGCGTTGCCATGACCGCAAGCGTCGCCCGGGTGCTGGGCACCCCATGGAACGTGGTGGTTGCCTCACCGTCGACCTCGATCAGTTCCGATGCGTGGCGGGCGTTCCAGTCGACGCTCTGGATAGGGTTGGTTTGCGCAGTGCTCTCTGTTTTAGCCACTTTGAGTTTAGCGCGCGCGCTGCGCAAGCAGTTTCAACTCGCCGCAGAAACAAGGGCAGCTCGCGACCAGGCGCCGCCGAAGCAACCCCTGACCCGGAACGGCGATCCTGTGTAACCGTTAGTGGCGGCCATAACCGCTTGCGGCGCTTGCCTAAAAAAGCAGCTAGGTGGTTAAAGTAGGCCATCAGTTTTCCACCTCAATCCCTATTTGCGGCCCCACGTCCTGCCGAGCGCGTCTTCTTGGATAATTGGGGCTATGTCATCTGTTCCAATTTCAGTCACTGCCCGGGGCAACGCGGTTGCCGCCATTGCTGCGATCGACGCGTTGTTGCCGCAGACGCAGTGCCAGCGTTGCAGCTTCGCCGATTGCCATGCCTACGCCGCTGCTGTCGCTAGCGGCGACGCCGAAATTAACCGTTGTCCGCCGGGTGGGGAGGCCACACGACGTGGCCTTTTCGCTTTACTTGACCGCAGCGATGAGGCTTGTTTGACTTTGGCTGATGACGTCGATGCCTATGCGCCGGAACACGTCGCATTCATCGATGAGGCCGCCTGCATCGGCTGCGCTGCCTGCCTGCCGGTGTGCCCAACCGACGCCATCATCGGCGCGTCAAAACGCATGCACACCGTGATCGCGGACGACTGCACCGGCTGCGAGCTGTGCATCATTGCCTGCCCGGTGGATTGCATTGCGCTGGTGCCGATGGTGACGCCAGCCAACCGCGTTCATACGACGCTCGACCCACGTGCGGCGCAGGCTACGACGCTTAAGCGCGGATATGACGCACACAAGACGCGTTTTCTTGAACGCGCGGAAGCTAAAGCCGAGGCCCACGCCCCGAAACTGATGCCGGACAAAAAAGCGTTACTGGCTGCGATTTTGGCGAGGGCTAAAGCCAGAACATGAATGCCGAAAAGCGGCGTCGTATTTACGCCAAACTTGCCGAAGCGAATCCCGACCCGAAGACCGAGCTTGAACACGGCAATCCGTTTCAGCTGGTGATCGCCGTGTTGCTGTCCGCACAGACCACCGATAAGGCGGTGAATGTCGCCACCCGGCGATTCTTTCCAACGGTAAAAACACCTGCTGATCTCGTTGCGTTGGGCGAGGCCAACCTGATGCAACATATCAAAACGATCGGCTTGTTTCGCAACAAAGCCAAGAACGCGATTGCCACTGCGCGGCAGCTCATCGAATTACACAATGGTGAGGTTCCGCACCACCGCGCAGCGCTGGAAGCACTGCCGGGCGTGGGTCGCAAGACCGCCAACGTGGTGCTGAATGAAGCGTTCGGAGAACACACCTTTGCGGTGGACACCCACGTGTTTCGCGTAGCCAACCGCATGAAACTTGCGCCCGGCAAAAATGTCGATGCAGTTGAAACGAAGCTGATGAAAACTACACCGCCGGAATTTTTGCAGTCAGCGCATCACTGGCTGATTTTGCACGGGCGCTACACCTGCGTGGCACGCACCCCAAAATGCGCCAAGTGCGTGGTGTTCGATGATTGTGAATTTGCCGGCCGTCACAAACTTCGTGAATTGCAGCAGCAAAGTCAGTAATTATGTTTAACCCCAATCGCGATCAAGCGCGCCAATTTTTCATTGATACTTGGGCCAAATTCCAACGTCGTGACCCGTTGTCTTCTCTTGAAGAAAAAGCCGCCGCGATCATTGCGCTGCATCCTGAATATCACCGTGTGCTGCAAAACCCGGAGTCGTTTATCAGCAGCGATTGGCGACCCGAGGCGGGCGACATCAATCCGTTTTTGCACATCGGATTTCATCTCGCGATTCAGGAACAACTCGACATCGATCAGCCGCACGGCATTCGCGCCATTCACGCGCAACTCGCTGCCAAGCATGATGACGAGCACGCAGCTAAACATGAGATTCTTGAATGCCTCGGCGAGACACTGTGGCAATCACAACGCACCGGGCAGGCATTGGATGGTGCGCTGTATTTGCAGCTGCTGCGCCAACGTGCGCCTGCTGGATAGTAGCGACGTTGTAGCTTGAGGTGACGGCAACGTCCTACACCGAACATTAAGTTTCGCCTACCCCGCAATCGATTCGTGCTCGGGACAATTCTTCCACTTTAATTGGAGGCTCAGTCATGAATCTACGAAACGAAGATGTTGCTGTTGCGGGTGCAGGTTATGCGTCAAATATCGCTGGTCCGGTGGTGTCATGGGGTGCAGTTCTGGCCGGAGCGAGCGGGGCTGCCGCGTTGTCACTAATTCTTTTAATTTTGGGCGTAGGTCTCGGTTTGTCTTCGATTTCACCGTGGGCGCAATCGGGTATTAGCGGCACCGCGCTGGGCGTATCGACCATCGCCTGGATCACCTGCACGCAAATTGCAGCATCCGGTTTGGGCGGCTATCTGTCGGGCCGGCTGCGCACGCGATGGGCGGGAGCTGACGTTGATGAGGTGTATTTTCGCGACACGGCACACGGCTTTCTGACTTGGGCGGTCGCGTCACTGGTGACAGCGGCGCTGCTTACCTCAACGGTTGGATCCATCGTCGGCGCTGGCGTGAAAGCAGGTACCGCCATTGCGGGGACGGCCGCGACCGTGGCGGCTGCAGGGGCGGTATCGGCAACCAGTGGCGACACGTCGGGCGCTGACATGGCTTCGAAAACGTCGCCGATGACCTATTTTGTAGACACGCTTTTCCGAAAAGATGCGGCTAACGTCAGCGCGACAGTTGGCGCAACGCCAGCTGCACCGCCGATCGCGGAGGTGACACGTATTTTCGTCAACGCCGGCACAAGCGAACCGCTATCTGCCGCAGACAGCAAGTACCTTGCGCAATTGGTTTCACAACAAACAGGCCTTCCGCCAGCGGATGCCGAGAAGCGCGTGAACGACACCTTCGTTGCGCTGCAAACTAAAGTTCGTGCGGCTGAGACCGCTGTCAAAGAGGCAAGCGACAAGGCTCGAAAAGCCTCTGCCTACACCGCCATGTGGCTGTTTATTTCGTTGTTAATCGGTGCCTTTGTGGCAAGCCTCGCGGGCACGATTGGCGGCCGCCAGCGTGATCAATAGTCGTGTGTTTTTTTAATTTTTAACTCTGGAGATTTCTCATGCGTTCCATTCTTCTTTTCTTCCTTGGCATACCCATCCCCATCATCATTTTGATCGCGCTGTTCGCACGCTAGTCGTGCTGCGGATGGCATCGGCAGGCCGCGACGCTGGTCGTAAGGCGAGTTAGCGGCAAACATTGAAAGTTGAATCAGCATGGCACAAAAAACCACGGCACCGAAGTTAAACGATCCGTTGACGCAGCAACGGGCCGCAAAAGTAGCGGTCAGCATCAATCAGCAGAAGGTGGACTTATTGCCGCATGAGCAAGACGAATCAGCCACTAGCCAAGTGAGCGTGCCACGCAAAATAATGAAGCAGGCATCAGCCGATATAAACCGCGGTTTGGTGGACACCGATCGGGGCGTTCCTGCCGGTAAAGCGTACGCCAAGCAAAAGACCTAGTGGGCCTCGCCGTACATCGCGGCGATTCAGGTGGACGCCGCGCTTCTGACCAACAGTGAGCATAAAAATGGGGATCAATTGATCCCAGTTGTCGCAGTCGCAGTCGCAACCGAACTGGTCACGCCATTTCGACCGAGTGTGGCTCGTAGTTCGCCAGCAACTGTTTCTTTCTCTCGGCCATCGCCGCGCCTAATGCGCCTAGATCAAGGTCTGCTTTGCGCGCTTTGGGAAACATTTCCCCGTGCTCTTCTTTGACGTGATGATCAATGTATTCGCCAAGAACCACAACCTTTGCATCGTATTGATCGTCGGCAGGATCCATCGACTCAATTTGTTCAATTAGCAACTTGCATGATGCGTGCTCGACATCCGCTTCATCGAGCAACAGATGGTCGTCGATGGCAGCGCGCATGGCTGGATAGAAAATTTCTTCTTCGATCTGCGCATGCACCGTTAGCTCTTTGCAGATTTTTTGAGCGATCATTTCTTTCTTGCGGAGCGCAGGCGCTTTCGCTTCAGCGAGCACACTAAATTGTTCGAACAGCTCTTTGACAGCAGAATGGTCAGCCTTGAGCAAGGCAATAGCGTCGGGGTTTTTCACAGCTACATTCCTTCGGTTGAGATTAGACAAAGTAGCCACTACCGCGCTCGCGATTAGCGGCCAGACGGAAGTATTTCTAAACTGCATGCACCGGTATGTAGGACACCTGCGTCATGCTGGGTCAGAACAAATCGACGCGCCTTACCTAAATAAATTTGTTGCGAGTTCGGGTTGTGAGTTACTCATCACAGAGCGCACAGTGTCGCAAAACCGCTTCAGTAACGGCACTGCAAACCCTTCGCCTGCCCAGGGTAAATGGATCGATCAAACCCTTCGCTGCGCTCAGGGCGAACGGAATCTCAGCCGTTCGCTGCGCGCAGGGTAAATGGATCAATCAGACCCTTCGCTGCGCACAGGGCAAATGGAGTCTCGGCCGTTCGCCGTGCGCAGTGCAACCGGAATTTCTCGGCCGTTCGCCGTGCGCAGGGCAACCGGAATTTCCTGGCCGTTCGCCGTGCGCAGGGCGACCGGAATTTCCTAGCCGTTCGCCCTGAGCGCTGCCAAGGGTTTGACTGCTGCGCAAAGGCTATTTTCTTCGCTCGATTTGAGCCATTGATGTTTCGCAGTCAATCCGCCCATCAATTGCCGCAAAGACAGCGCAAAAAATACCCGGCCATGCTGCAGTCAATAATGCCACCGCGCTTATAAGGCCAGATACTGGTCACGCAACGCCGGATTGGCCTCAAGTTCAGCGAAGCCGCCGCTGAATTTAACGCTGCCACGTTCAATCACCACCGCGCGGTCGGCCACGACACGAGCGAAGCGCAGGTTCTGCTCGGACAGGATCACGCACAGCCCTTCGCGCTTCAACGCCTGCACGCTTCGCGCAATATGTTCGACCACGATCGGGGCCAAACCCTCCGACGGTTCATCGAGCAGAATTGCTTTTGGATTGCCCATCAGCGTGCGCGCAATGGTGAGCATTTGTTGCTCACCACCCGACATATGCCCGCCCGGTCGATCGAGCATTTCGGCGAGTTTTGGAAATAGTTCGCACACGCGCGACACCGTCCAGCGCGGTGCGTCGGTAGCGTCTTTTCTTGCCGGCTGGCGACCCACTTCAAGGTTTTCAGCAACGGTTAAATCAGTGAAAATACGACGATCTTCAGGCACGTAACCCAAGCCACGCCGACTGATCTCGTGCGCCGTTAAATCGGTGATTGGCACGCCGTCAAACCGCACCTCGCCCGTCACATCGGGCAGCAGTCCCATGATCGCTTTCATGGTCGTCGATTTGCCGGCGCCGTTGCGCCCGACCAGTACCAACACTTCACCCGCGTTGGCCGTAAAGCTCACATCAAACAAAAGCTGCGCGCGACCATGGCGTACGCAAAGGTTTCGCACTTCAGGCATGGCTGGCACCGCCTAAATAGACCGCACGCACTTCTTCGTTGGCGCGCACCTCATTAGGTGAACCCTGCGCGATGATGCGGCCGCGATTCATCACAATCACGCGATCCGCGAAACCGAACACCACATCCATATCGTGCTCAGTAAACAGCAACGCAACGTTGCGATCGCGGCACGTTTTGACAGCAAGCTGCATCAGCAAATTACGCTCGGCTGGCGCCATGCCGGCTGTCGGTTCGTCCATCAGCAAAAGGCGTGGATTATTCGCCAGTGCCATCGCAAGTTCGAGTCGTTTCAGGTCGCCGTAAGCAAGCTCAGAAGCCGCACGTTGCGCCTGTTCTTCTAGGCCAATAGCAATCAGCAAGCGCGACGCGTTGACTACGCATTCACGCGTTGCCAATGCGACGGCGGAATGTGCCCGCCGCTCATAGCTGAGCAGCGCCATCTGCACATTCTCCCGTACCGTCATCGACGCAAAGGTGGCGGTGATCTGAAAGGTGCGGGCAACGCCGAGACGAAACAATTGCTCTGGCGCAATGCCTGTGATGTCTGCACCGTGCAAATTAACGCAGCCTGCGTCAGGCGTGGTCTGCCCGTTGATCAAATTGAACGT
>JACMNN010000101.1 GCA_014378555.1 Burkholderiales bacterium
ACATCGTCTTGCTTGAGAAACGCCCAAGCGGCTCGCAAGCCCGCAACGGGCGCATCAATGTTGATGGCTTGTGCCAGCGTTTGCTTGGAAAGCTTTTCGCCGACCGCATTGCGCACCAACGGCACATGCAGATAGCTTGGCGTCGCAACACCGAGTAGCCGTTGCAGATAAATCTGCCGTGGTGTGTTCAGCAGCAAGTCTTCACCCCGCACCACGTCGGTGATGCCCTGTCGCGCGTCATCCACCACTACCGCAAGTTGATAGGCATAACATCCGTCGGCCCGGCGCAGCACGAAATCACCCACGTCCTCCGCAACGTTTTGTGCGATCTCGCCAACGGCTCGATCGGCAAATGCCACCTGCGAAACGCTATGGCTTTGTACCCGCAGTCGCAGCGAATGCGCGCCAACAACTCGCTCCGAATTACGACAAGTCCCCGGATAAATCGGCTCGCCTTCTGCGTTGCGCAGCGCAGTTTCCAGCATTTTTCGTGAGCAGGTGCAGGCAAACACCTGTTGCGCTGCGACAAGCTGTGTGATCGCTGCCGCATAAATGTCGCCACACTCGGTTTGTCGCACTAGGTCGCCATCGGCCACAAATCCGTACGCCGCGAGCTGACGCAAAATCTCCGTTTCAGCGCCCCGAGTACACCGTGTCGTGTCAACATCTTCAATGCGCAACAGCCACCGTCCGTTTACCGCTCGGGCATCGGCGTAGCTTGCCACGGCAGACACCAACGAGCCGAAATGAAGCGGGCCGGTCGGCGAAGGCGCGAATCTGCCGATGTACACCGGGCAAAACCCTACGTGGTTAGGGCAGTTTGACGGGGGGCCATTTCCAGCGGCTTTCCTGCAAACCGAGCACGGTGTTCGGATAGTCAAACTTACCCAGCGACCCGTTGTAGCGGGCCAGCGCGCGCACCACATCACCCTTTTCAATGTCGAGGTAGTGGCGCAAAATCACGCAGCCGTAGCGCAGGTTGGTGCGCAAATGAAACAGATTGTGCTCTGGCGTGCCAATCAAGCGCACCCAGAACGGCATCACCTGTGTATAGCCGCGTGCTGAAGCCGACGAAACCGCGTATTTGCGAAACGCGCTTTCGTGGTTGATGAGCGCCAGCAACAATTGCGGGTCAAGGCCCGCGCGGCTCGCCTCGTATTGCACCGTAATCAGAAATTCGGTTCGCTGCTCTGGGTCGGGGATGCGCTTGGCCATTCGCGACGACATCTCGGCAAGCCACGGTTGCACCTCTCGCGGATCACCGACTAACCTTGGCGCACTGCGATCAGCAATCGCGGAGGCGAGCGCGGTTTGCACGCTCGCGCTCAATTTTTCTTCCGCCTGGGCACCAGCGTGGGCGAGACTCGTCAGCAGCAAGCAGCCCAACAACGCCAGAACGCGTCGCGTCGGTGCGCCGCGTTTCGCGCGTCTCACCATGGCGAGAGGAGGTGAGCTCAGCTGCATCAGCCCGTCAAAACAGCCTGCAGGTGCGTCACAACCTCAGCGACTGGCACTTTTGTCGCGGCTGTTTCGCGACGGCCCTGATATTCAACCGCACCCTCTTTAAGGCCACGGTCGCCGATGGTGATGCGATGCGGAATGCCGATCAATTCAAGGTCGGCAAACATCACGCCGGGGCGTTCGCCGCGGTCGTCGAGCAACACATCAATACCCAAGGCTGTGAGCGCATCATGTAGCGTGTCTGCGGCAGCTTTCACCTCGGCGCTACGGTCATAGCCCACCGCCGCGATGGCAACGCTAAACGGCGCCATTGCCAGCGGCCAAATAATGCCCTTTGCATCATTATTTTGCTCAATCGCGGCAGCCACTACGCGAGTGACGCCAATGCCGTAACAGCCCATTTCCATGACTTGTTGTTTCTGGTCTTTGTCAAGGTAGGTGGCGCCGAGCTTGGCCGAATAGGCTTGCCCGAGCGCGAACACATGGCCGACTTCAATGCCGCGCCGCAGCTTGATGCTGCCTTTGCCATCCGGGGACGCGTCGCCGTCAACCACATTGCGAATGTCGGCCACCACATCGGCTTCGGCGCAGTCGCGCCCCCAGTTGGCACCAGTGATGTGATAACCGGATTCGTTAGCGCCACACACAAAGTCGGCCATCGCATCCGCGCTGCGGTCTGCCACCACAATCACCGTGCCGGGGTGGGCCTTGCCGTGGCGGGGAACAGGGCCGCAGTAACCTGGCTCAACACCGAGATATTGCTCAATTTCTTCAGCCGTCGCCGGCCGGTAGTTGGCAAGCGCGGGCACCTTGCCGAGCTTCACCTCATTAACCATATGGTCAGCGCGCAGCATGCAAAGCACAAAGCCAGCGTCGCTCATGTACATCATCGCTTTGAGCTGTTTGGTCAGCGGCAATTTCAGGTGTGTGGCCACATCCTCGCAGGTTTTTTGTCCCGGCGTCGCAACCAGTTCAAGCGCAGCACTTGCCGCTGCACGGGGCTCGGCGGGCGTCATGCCTTCTGCCAATTCCACGTTGGCGGCATAGTCTGAATCCGGGCAGTAGGCGATCAAATCCTCACCGCTTTCAGCGAGCACCTGAAACTCATGCGATGCAAAGCCGCCGATGTTGCCGGTGTCGGCGTTCACTGCGCGAAACTCGAGTCCGAGGCGGGTGAAAATTTTGCTGTACGCGTCGTACATGCCCTGATAACTTTTCATCAGCGAGGCTTTGTCGACGTCGAACGTATAGGCGTCTTTCATGATGAATTCGCGCGAGCGCATCACGCCGAAACGGGGCCGCCGTTCATCGCGAAATTTGGTTTGAATGTGATAGAAATTAACCGGCAATTGGCGCCATGATTTGATGTCTTGGCGCGCAATATCAGTGATCACTTCTTCACTGGTCGGCTGCACGATGTAATCGCGATCATGGCGATCTTTCACCCGCATCATCTCCGGGCCCATCTTGTCCCAGCGCCCCGATTCTTGCCACAGTTCAGCCGGTTGGATCACTGGCATCAACAGCTCAACAGCGCCTGCGGCATTCATTTCTTCACGCACGATTTGTTCGACTTTGCGCAGCACCCGGACGCCTAAAGGCATCCAGGTGTAGATGCCGGCCCCCAGTTTTTTAATCATGCCGGCACGCATCATTAATTGATGCGAAACAACTTCCGCCTCAGAGGGCGCTTCTTTAATGGTGGCGAGAAAAAATTGGGTAAGTTTCATGAACGAGACGAATGGCTGTAATGCGCGTTGACACGGGTTGCCGAATGAGCCACCCGTTTGCGGAGAGCCTGCATTTTCGCCTATTCTTCGAACATGACAAATTTTGAACCCGTTCGCGTGCTGCTTCCACCTTCGGGCGTGAAGCTGATTCCACTGGTGTTTGATTCACCGCACAGCGGGCAGCAGTATCCCGCCGACTTCGGTTTTTCTTGTGACACGGCGCAGTTGCGTATGGCGGAAGACACCGACATCGACGACCTTTACGACTTCACACCCGCGCTGGGTGCAACGTTGGTGTGTGCTGAGTTTCCGCGTAGTTACCTCGACCCGAATCGGCGCGTCGAAGACATGGACACATCTTTGATTGATGGACGCTGGCCTCATCCGGTCGATCAGTCGCCAAAAACGCAATCAGGTATCGGCTTGATCTGGCGGTCGCTGGGCGATAGATCACCGATTTATTCACGCAAATTGTCGGTATCTGAAGTTTCGCTGCGCATCGCTCAATGTCACGCGCCGTATTGGGCCGCGCTCACTCACGCCATTGATGCGGCGCATGCGCAACACGGGCGGGTGCTGCACATCAATTGCCACTCGATGCCGGCTGAGGCGGGGCCCAGTTCGTGGGTCAAATTAGGCACGCAATTTGCCGATGTCGTGCTCGGAGATCGCGACGGCAGCACCTGCGCGCCCGCGTTCACCGCGTTGCTGGCAGATGCGTTCCAACACGAGGGTTTAAGCGTTGCGATTAACGACCCGTATAAAGGTGTTGAGCTGGTGAGACGCTTCGGTCGCCCCGCAGAAAATCGGCACAGTATTCAGATCGAACTTAACCGCAAGCTGTACATGAATGAGGCCACGCGGGAGAGAACGGCCAACTATGCGGTGTTAAAAGCTGTGCTCACGCGGGTGATGGGTAAGGTGGCTGATTTTGCGCAGGTTGCCGGTAAGTAAGGTGCGCGGAACGAGCTTAAGCCGTGCGCTGACGGTTAGAAGCGCGCTCTATCTAGAATTGATGGATGCAGTTTCATCTCCCCGACCCGCGCGCCTTCCCCCTCTACGAAGGCAAACCCGCTAATCCATTAATCGATTTGGCGCTCGCCTCTCTCGCCGCCGAGCTCGGCGTGATTCAGGAAAAGCGCGATACCGAATTGCGTGAGCACCTAGCGCACCTTCTCGTTGCAAATAACACCAGCGACATCAGCGACGCGCTGGTCCGCGCACCGTCGCTCGCCGTGCAGCGCCACGTCACCCGGCTTCTCGCCAGCGCTCATGTGGATGCCGGTCGCGCTCGCGGCGATGCGTCGCTTCTGGCGACCGTATTTGCCATCCCGGTTGTAATTGTGGCCGGCAATCCCACCCCAGTGAACATTCCCGGCGCACTGCCAAACATCAGCAGCATCGTCGCGCTTATGAAAGAGCACGGCGCTTTGCGTGGCAACCAGACCTTCGCCCTGTCAAATGCACTTGCAGCATCATCTGCGTTTGCGCTCGAAAAACTGCCGGCAAGCCTTGACTGGTGGGCACCTTTGCCAGATCGGGCCGACAGCCCAGTGCGCGTAGAGCGCGCCGCGATGGCAGTGCCCGCCAATCAGGAAAGCGTGTTTCTCCGCTTTCTAGTCGGCACTGCATTGGCCGGGCCCGGTGTTGATTTGATGACCGAAAACGACACCGGAAAATGGGGTATGCCGTTCACCCAAACCTTCGCGAAACAACTGGGCGGCGGCACGCTGTCGTTGCTCGCGTTGCCGCGACCGCCGCGCTCACCGTTGGCTGCGCTATTTCAGGGCCGCTCGGCGCAACGCGAGGTGTCGATGCAACTGTTCGCGACCAACGCCATCCGCAAATTTCGCGCCAGTGTTGGCGAGCCCGAGGCGGTGATTTCGGCGCATCGCACGGCCAACGGAGGTGAAGTGCGGCTGTCGCTGTCCAACCCGTTCGACGAAAAAGGCGCAGAAGGCTTTCGCGCGGAACTTCATGCCACGGACCGCGCCCAAGACGTGGCGGTGTCGATGCAAGATTTGCTGCGTGAATGCAACGTGGAGTCGGTCACGGTGCTTGCCGACGTGTTCCCCGACATGGACAGCGCGACCAACCTACCGATGTTGTTCAGGGCAGACGCGTTGGAGGGCGCGGCTGACAAAGCAATTAGCGCGTCGATGTTGCATTAAAAAATTTACAGGGTGCGCTTTGCGTATCAAGCGGTTGCCGGCGGACTTGCGCTTTTAGGTTTTCGGAAAAGTTTTTATGTTCAGCGCACGTCTTTGCAGGCAAGCAACTTTTTAGCGAAACGCCCATTGATAGGGGCATATATTCACAAAATGGACATAGTCGATAATGCGTGGAAGTGTGATCAGGCCCTAATAAAAAAGCCATCTAGCTAGCGAAAAAGCTGTGTGGCAAACAAACAAACCCCAACTCGCTCGCGATCGGCATTCAAGTTAGCTCAAACGCCGCTCGTCGCCCGCTTTACGCAAGTCATCCCTTCCTCACTTTGCCGCCTATTTCGCCGTCCTTATGAATCTTCTCAACGTCTTTCCGTCTCGCCGCGACGCTTACCTCAGCGGATTTTTGATCTGTGCAGCATTAATTGGCTACGCGCTTTTTCTGCAGTACGTGCAAATGCTCGAGCCGTGTCCGATGTGCTGGTTTCAGCGAGTTGCGGTGGTCGCGCTGGGTTTGGTTTTTTTGGCCGGCGCACTGCTCAACCCTGATCGTCCCGGCGCGCGAGTTATCGCGTGGCTCGCGCTACTGACCGGCGGCAGCGGAGCGATTCTTGCGGCGCGGCATCTGTACATTCAATCGTTGCCGGCCGACGCGCTGCCGAGCTGTGGCATGGGCATCACCTACATGCTCGAATCCATGCCGTTTCTTGACGTGTTTGCTCGTGCGCTTAAGGGCAGTGTCGAATGCAACAAGATCGATCTTATTCTCGGACTACCGATTCCTGCATGGACGCTGCTGTTTTTTTTGGCGGCGATCATCGCGGCCTTTCTGCTCATTAACCATCGCTCATCCAATCGCCAAAAGGCGCTCTTCAAATGAAAAAAGCGACACTCTTTACTGCCTTTTTTATGCTTCCCGTTCTGCTCAACGCACAAGTGCCCACGCCATTGGGCGCTCTGGGCGCGCCGGCAACACCGTCGCGCCCGGTCACCGAAACGGTTCATGGCGCCACCCTCACCGATCCCTACCGTTGGCTTGAGGACAACAAGTCTGAAGAGGTCATCAAGTGGACACGAGCGCAGCACGATGCGGCGCTTGGCTGGCTTGGCAAAAATACGCCCGAGGTGCCCGGTTTGCGCGATGAGTTGACCCGCTATACGGATCGCACCATCACTTCACCGCCCTCGTACAGAAAGGGTCGTGAGTTTTTCACGCGCAAAATTAAAGGTGAAGCACAAGCCAAGCTCTACACCCGTCTTGACGGGAAAGAAGTGTTGTTGTTTGACCCGATCAAGCTCGATCCGTCGGGCAAATCCTCTCTATCCGGTCAAGCCTACTCTCGCGACGCCAGCATCATCGCGGTGGGCATTCAGGTCGCCGGTGACGAGCTGCCGACGCAGTACATCATCAGCAGCTTAACCGGTGCGCAGGTTCATGCGCCGTTGGTGCAGGTGCAGGGTGTCTCCTGGACCAGCGACAACGGTGTTGCCTACATCGAGCAGCGCACGCCGGAGCAAATTGCCAAGCAGTTGCCCCTGTTCTGGCAGCGCTTGACGCTGGGCAACGCGGTGAAAGATGCGCCGGTGGTGCTCAAGTGGGCGGACGCCAAAAACTGGGGCAGCGTTTCGGACTTTGAATATTCGCCGTACACGTTGTACGACATCGGTGAAGGTTGGCAGCAAAACACATTGTCGATCGCGCGCACCGGCAGCACTGACACGCCGCGCGTAATTTTCAGCGAAAAGGGTTTTAGCGCCAGCGTGCAGATGATTGGCGACACAATTTTTGCGCGCACCACTGCCAATTCGCCGAACGGCCGCCTGCTCAAAGCGAGCGTGGCAAAGCCTGAATTTAAGGACTGGAAGGAGATCGTTGCCGAAGAAAAAGGCGTGGTGCTTGAGTCGTTCGTGGTCACCACGAAAAACATTATTGTTGTTGAAAAGCGCGATCTGTTGAAACGGGTTCGCGTGCTCGATCTTGATGGCAAATTTATTCGCGATTTACCGGCGCCGGAATTTGGCAGCATTACCGGTATTTCATATGACCGCGACAGCAACACGCTGTACGCTGCGCTGGCCACCTTCATCGCTCCGTTCAAGCTTTATAAGCTCGATGCCGATAAGCTCGAATGGCAGTTTTTGTATCAAGATGAATCGGTGCTCGACACCAACAACATCGAGACTAAGCAAGTCAGCTATACCAGTCGCGACGGCACCCAGGTGCCGATGTTCCTGAGTTACAAAAAAGGCACCAAACTCGACGGTAATAATCCGACCACTTTATACGGTTATGGCGGCTTCAATATTGGCATCAATGTGGGCTATCTCGGCGCGTTCGCCACACTTATCAACCGCGGCGTAGTGGTCGCACAACCGGGCTTGCGCGGTGGCGATGAATACGGCGAAGCCTGGCATGAAGGCGGCATGCGTGGCAACAAACAAAACGTGTTTGACGACTTCTATGCTGCGGCCGAATACTTGATCAAGGAGGGCTACACCAAGCCATCAAAGCTGGTCGCGTTTGGCGGCAGTAACGGCGGTTTGCTGGTAGGTGCTGCGGCGACGCAACGCCCCGATTTGTTCAAGGGCATCGTCTGCTCGGTGCCGCTGCTCGATATGGTGCGCTATCACAAATTCCGCATCGCGCGATACTGGATTCCTGAGTATGGCGACCCCGATAAAACGGAAGACTTCAATTGGTTGCTGCGTTACTCGCCGTATCACAACATTCGCGTTGGTGTGAACATGCCCACCATGTTGGTGATCGCAGGTGAAAACGACACCCGCGTTGATCCGCTGCATGCGAAAAAATTTGTCGCAATGGCGCAGGCGAACCTCGGGCAAATTAATCCGGTCATGCTCAAAATGGACTACGACTCGGGTCATGGCTCGGGCAAATCTACTGCGCAGCAAGTGGAGGATCGCGAGACCTGGTTGAGGTTTATTTTGGCGGTGACCCAATAATTTGTGACGTGGCGGTGGCGAGTGACGAATGCCGTAAACCGCGCGCCCACGGAACCTCGCCAGGCTTCATCGAGCCCACTATTTGAGCCAAATATTCTTTAAAAGAAGAAGATGCAAAAACTAATAGGTATCGGCATCGCTGCTGTGTCAATGTTTGTAACCGTAGCTACAAATGCGCAGAGCGCGGCACCTGCAGCCGGGCCGGTCTCCGCCTCCGAAGCAGCGGCGTCGATTCCAGCGCTGGTGATCGCGCCCGGTAAAAACACGGTCGACGCGCTCCAATGGATGACCGGTTGCTGGCAAGCCAAATCAGCGCGCGACGGCTCAACGATCAACGAAACGTGGCTGTCGCCGCGTGGCGGCAGCATGCTCGGCACCGGCCAGACTTTTCTGGATAACAAAACGTTGGGCTGGGAAGCCATGCGCGTCTATGACGAGGCGGGCGCGGTTAAATTTTGGTTGCGCCCCGGTTTGCGTAACGAACTCACTTTGACGCTAGAGGCCGCCGGCGACGCCTTCAGTGCGTTTTCCGTCACGGAGGGCGATACAACGACCAAGCTGCGCTACGAGCGTAAGAGCGCCACTGAAATGCTCGCCACATTCCGCCTGGAGCAAGGCGAAAGCCGCCGTGGCGCAGACTTCTTATTCGCCAAAGTCGAATGCGCTGAGAGCTTTGCTCCGATCGGCAAGAAAGTTGTTGCGAAGTAGCTTTCTGCTGAAACCAAGGTTGGCAAAGGCATCAAGGCCGATTAGCCTTGATATTAACTACCGCGAAATTGTGCTTCAATCTGGTTGCCAATAACGAAGTTGGCCTAAAGCTGTTGCGCTTTGCGGCGGATTGAAGGAATTTGCCTGCAAACTAGTCGCCGCAACGATGGTCGCGCGTTTATAATCGCAGGCTTACTTCGCAAAAACAATCGCTTTTTGGGGGGCATTGCAGACGCAAGTTTGCGCTGTTTCTCTGGCTAGCGAATCAAAAGAGAAAGACTCATCATGGCATTGACGCCGACACAAACCGCTGCAATCATCGCTGAACACGGCC
>JACMNN010000102.1 GCA_014378555.1 Burkholderiales bacterium
GCGACGAATATTGGCTGACGTTCGAAAACTTCTACGTCATCACCCGCTACAACCGATCACGGATGTACGCCTCCAGCGTATGGTCGCTGGCGTACGCGCTTAAAAAGGCTGCGCGGTAACGGGCGACCGCTCCGAGGCTTAAAGGATTCGGCGAGCGTAATGCGATTAGGGCCTTTAACAGCGCGATTACCCACCCTGTTTGCGATCCCCGATCGGTACTTTGCGTTCGGGGCGCTGCTCGCTGGCCTGCTCACACTGGGTTGTTTTGTGCCACTGCTTGATGGCTGGTGGTTTCGCGATGATTTTTGGATGTTGACGTTAAGCCGCAACGTCGAGCAGCCACTCGCCTTCTGGACCTCCGACCACTCCGCCAGCTTCTTCTATCGACCGCTTGGCATGACGTTGTGGTGGGTCACAACCAAGCTTTTCGGGACCGATCCGATGCCGCATTACGTGATCAACGCGGTCCTGCATTGGAGCGTTGCGGTGGCATTTGCAGCCTGGATGCGCGGTCTGTCGGGAAACGTTTGGGCGGGCGTCGCTGCAATGCTGCTTTACGCAGTGCACCCGGTGGCGCTGAGAACTTCGCAGTGGTTGTCTGATCGCTTTGATCTTCTGGCAACTGGGATGGTGTTTGCGGCGTGCGCCCTGTTGGTGAGCGCATCGGGTTCGCGTTGGCGTCGGGCAGGGCTGTGTCTGCTGGTCGCCGGTGCGTGTACCAGCAAAGAGACCGGCTTTTTAGTGTTGCCGCTGGCAGTCGTGCACTGGTTGACCGAGGCGGAGGCGACTAATCGCGCTCGGGCCAAGGCGGACGTGCTCAGCGTCGCCGTCGTTGTTGTTGGCGTGATGGTGTGGCGCACCGTGGTCACATCAACCGAAGGTGCGACGCCCATGTTTGCGTCGTTGCTCGCTTTGCTACCGCAGGGCGTTTGGGCTTATCTGAACGCACTGCCTCGGGCGCTGACTGGGCAGTTCGATGCGCACGCTTTGCTCGGCCAGATCGCGCCTTGGCTTGCGCTGGCGGTCGTTGCGTTGCTGTGTGTGCAGGCATTTCTGGAAAAAGGTCACCGCGGGCTTTCAGGCCGAACACTTCCTATCGCCGTGACGTTGCTGGTCTCAGCGGCCCTACTTCATGCGCCCATTGCAGCGCAAAACTTGTTCGGTAATGCGCTGCAGCACGACGCGATTTCGGCGCGGTTGTTTCACCTAACGCTTGCTGGCGGATTTCTTTTGCTGCTCGTGCCCTGCTTGCGCATCGCTCGCATAATTCATATCAACCGCGGCTGGTGGGTTGCCATGGCGGTGGGTTTGACCACGGCCATGCTGCTGCAAAGTCTTGGCGTCGTGCGGGCGTGGTCGGCGTTAACTAACGGTGAATTGCGTCCGCTGCTCAAAGGCGTGGTCAATCAAATTGATCAGAAGGCTTTGCCCAATCCTTGCCGCATCGTGGTGCGCGGGCCGTTGGCCGGCCTGCCGGATTTTCAGCAACTGAGTGATGTCATGGTCAAAGCGCTCGCGCGTGCGCCTTCTCGACCGTTGCTGCATTGCATTGTGGTGGCCGCTGACGCGGTGCCGACCTTCGCGATTGTCGCCAGCGATCTGTGTTCGCGCGACGCTGTCAGGCCGTTTGCGCAGACTCATCCGGTGATCCCCCCAAGACCATTTGCCAACCTTTGCTACCAGTTTCTGCTGGCGCCCGGAGTTGTTGACAAGCAGACGCCGCAATACGACATTGAGGTAACGCCGTTCCCACCTTAACGCTGGCTGAAACCTAAGAAAACGCCGATTAATGTCATCCTGAGCGCGGCGACGGGTCAGCTCGCATGCGAGGACGGCGGTAAGTCATTGAGCGCACTGCATGTCGCGTGATCCTTCGCTTTTCGCTCCGGATGACCAATTGATTAAATCCGTGTTTACCTAAATATTTTCCGCAACCACGATGCGCCTTGCCGCTAAACCGCGGCTGGATTAGCCAGCCCAAAGCGCGCCAAATCTACGGCCGGTTGGGGCGACCAGCCGTCGGCCTGATGCTCGGCGACCACGTTGGTGTAGATGCCGCCGCGCACATTCCAGCGCGCGGTTACGCGGGCGAAACGGGGTGAGATGGTGGCGACGATTTTGTCGAGCACATCGTTGGTCACTTGCTCGTGAAACGCGCCGATGTCGCGGAAGCTCCACATGAACATTTTTAATGCCTTGAGTTCGATGCAGGTTTTGTCTGCAATGTAGTCAATGGTGAAGTGCGCAAAGTCGGGTTGGCCGGTGAGCGGGCAGTGGCAGGTGAACTCTGGAATCTGGATGTGAATCAGATAGTCGCGTTGCCAATGCGAGTTCGGAAAGCTGTCGAGGGTGGTCTGCGGTCGTGACGGTTTGCTGGCTTTGCGTTCGGACATGGTGCTGATTTCTGTAATTCGGAGGTACTTAAGGCAGGATTTGCCCGAAACAGCAGCTATTTACCCAAAAATTTTCGCGAATTCGTCGCCAATTCAGGGGTTTAGTGCCGCCTATAATGAAACTCATTTTACGGGTTGCTATTTTCTTAAGGTAGCGCTTCCCCCCTGAATACGGATTGCTGACACGGATGCGCTTAACTTCGATCAAACTCGCTGGCTTCAAGTCATTCGTTGACCCGACCACCATCTCACTGCCCGGCCAGCTGGTCGGCATTGTCGGCCCCAACGGCTGTGGCAAATCCAACGTGATTGACGCAGTACGCTGGGTATTGGGCGAGAGCAAAGCCTCGGCGCTGCGCGGCGAGTCGATGGATGACGTTATTTTCAACGGCGGCGGTGATCGCAAACCGGTTTCGCGGGCCAGCGTTGAATTGGTGTTTGACAACAGCAGCGGACGTGCGGCCGGACAGTGGAGCCAATACGCCGAGCTCTCCGTCAAGCGCATCGTGCAGCGCGATGTGGGCTCAAGCTATTACCTCAACAATCAGGCGGTTCGGCGGCGCGACATTCTGGATGTGTTCCTCGGCACCGGCCTCGGGCCGCGCGCTTATGCGGTGATTGAGCAAGGCATGATCTCGCGCATCATCGAGGCTAAGCCCGAAGAGCTGCGGGTGTTTCTTGAAGAAGCGGCCGGTGTGTCGCGCTACAAAGAGCGACGCAAAGACACCGAAGGTCGGCTGTCCGACACGCGCGAAAACCTGTCGCGGATCAGCGATATTCAGTCGGAACTCACCGCCCAAGTCGATCGCCTAGAGGTGCAGGCGAAAGTGGCTGCGCGATATCGAGAGCTTGAAAAAGAAAAGCTGGAGAGCCAGGCGTTGCTGTTTGCGCAACGTCGTGACGACGCGGTGCGCATGGGCGAAACGGCGACCAAAGCGCTCGGCGAAACCGAGACAGCGTTGCTTGCAAAAGAGACCGAGTTGCAGTCGCTGGTGACGCAGCTTGAGGGTTTGCGCCAGGACGTGTTTACGCAAAACGACGCGCAGCACGCCGCGCAGGGCGCGTTCTACGAAATTAATTCCGAGGTGTCGCGCATCGAACAGTCGCTGTCGTTCGAGCGCGATCGTGCGCAGCGCGTGGCTGGTGAGGTGGCGCAGCGTCAGGCGCGGTTGGTCGCAGCTCAGGAACAGTCGCTGCAACTGGCTGAGTCGGTGGCTGACGCCAACGATGCGGTGGCCGTTGCCTCGGCCAAACACGCCGATCAGATTGGCTTTGTTGAGGTGACGAGCGTCGCCATGCCGCAGGCCGAAACTGCGTTGCGCGCCGCTGCAGCTGCGTTGACTGATGTGCAACAAGCACTGGCTGCAATCGAGAGCGATGCGCAACTGGTCGGACTTAAAAAAGGAAATGCTGAGAAAAATATTGCGCAATTTCAGGTGCGTCTGCTGCGGCTTGCGCAGGAGCGTGATCGTCTGGTGGCACCTGAAGACGCCGAGCTGATTGAAATTGAAGAGCAGCTCGACGGCGAACGCGGCGAGCTTGAAATTGCCGAGCAAACGGCGCAGGAAGCCGAAGAAACTGCAACGCTCGCCGATGAAGATCGCAGCAGTAAGCGCGCCGCGCATGAGCAAGCGTCGCGCACGCTCGCTGAGTTGAAAGCGCGCGAAAACATGATCGCAGGCGCGCAGGCAAAATTTGATAATCGTGGCGAAAACAAGCTGCAAGAGTGGCGCGACGCGCACAGCATTCGCGGTGAGAAATTTTGGTCGCACCTGACCGTTGATGCGGGCTGGGAAGACGCGCTTGAGGCGGTGCTGCGGGATCGCTTAAATTCGTTGCCAGTCCCCTCACTCGATGCGGCAGCGGCGTTGCCGGCGCCGCCGTCACGAGTGACGGTCTACTCGGGCGCACCAGACGGGTCGTCTGCTGCATCAGCAATCACTGCAGACGGCCTGGCCGCACACGTCACATCGACCGATGCGCAGGTATCAAGCGCGATGGCGCATTGGTTACACGGCGTGCGCGCTGCGGCGAGTCTGCAAGATGCGTTGGCGGGGCGTAATAGCCTCGCAACGGGCGAAATTTTTGTTACTCGCGATGGCCACCTTGTAAGCCCCAACAGCCTGACGTATTTCGCACCGGACGAAGCCGTTCACGGTGCGATTGCCCGGCAACGTGAACTGACCGAAATAACGGCCAAGCTGGCTGCAGCGCTAACCGCCGCTGGCAAAGCGGAAGCGTTGTTCGCCACCGCACACAAGCGCTACGAAGATTTGCGCGTGCAGGCCACGCAGCAACGCGGCGCCATTGTCAGCGTGCAGCGGCGGGTGCATGCGCTCGAGGTTGAGCGCTTGCAGATCGAGCAGGCGCGTGCGCAAGCGTCCGAACGCACACAACAAATTAGCAACGAGCTGGCCGAGATCGCCGAGCAGGTGGCGGTGGAAACCGAACACGTGCAGTCGCACATCGAAACGTTGGAAATTAGTGCTGAAAAGCGCACTAACGCCTATGCAGATCGCGAAGTCAAACGCGGCCTGCGCAACGAAGCCGACGTGACCATGGTCAAGGCGCGCGAGGCGTTGCGCGCTGCCGAAATCACGCTGCGTGACGCGATGTATGGCGAGCGGGCAGCGGCGGAAAAAGTGCAAGAGTTGTCGCGTCGGATCGTGACCAACGCGCAACAAATCAAAGAGTTGGAAGCCGACGTGGTGCGCCTTCAGGGCGAGCAAACCAGCATTCTGCTCGAGCCGATGGAGCAAAGCCTGCAGGCGCAATTAAACATTCGCGCTGAACGCGAAGCGTTACTCAAGGCGGCGCGTGAGGCCGTCGATGCCGCGA
>JACMNN010000103.1 GCA_014378555.1 Burkholderiales bacterium
GAGAAGTTTTGCCACCAGTTCCGGGCCAACGCCGGCCGGATCGCCGATGACCAGTGCGATGTTTGCTTTCATCAGTCAATCTTCACATTAGCTTCGCGAATGAGCTTGCCGAAGCGCTCAAATTCGCTTTTGTTGAGTGCGGCAAATTGCTCAACGTTCATGCCGCCCGGTTCACCGCCGAGGCCGCGCAGCTTCGCCTGCACATCGGGCAAGCGCAGAATTTTATTGGTCTCGTCAACCAGCCGCGCAACGACATCTTTCGGCGTACCCGCTGTTGCATAAAGCCCGTACCATGTGCTCATCTCAAAGCCCGGTACTCCGGCCTCAGCCAGCGTTGGCACATCGGGCAATTCAGCGGCGCGCTTCGGCGTGGTCACGGCGAGCGCTTTAAGCTTTCCGGCCTTAATCTGACTCATCGCCGACGATGTGGTGTCGAACATTACCTGCACACTGCCGGCGATTAAATCGAGATGCGCTTGACTGCTGCCCTTGTACGGAACATGCGTCATCTTCACACCCGTGGCCAACTTAAAGCCTTCGCCGGCGAGGTGCTGGGTGCTGCCGACACCGGACGATGCGAAGGTAAATCTGTCCGGTTTGGCGTTCATCATCGCAATCAACTCTTTGGCGTCTTTTGCGCCCACCTGTTGATTGACGACGAGCACGTTGGGTACGGTAACAATCAGCGCAATCGGCGTTAAGTCCTTAATCGGATCGAAGCTGAGTTTGATCAAATGCGGCGCAATGGCCTGCCCAGTATTGGTGGCAACCAACAGCGTGTGACCGTCGGGCGCGGCTTTGGCGGTCAGATCGGCAGCGATTGTGTTCGACGCGCCGGGGCGGTTTTCAACCACAAACGCCTCCTTGAATGACGCAGCGAATTTTTCAGCGAGCATGCGAGCAATGATGTCGGTGCCGCCGCCAGCGGATGCGCCGACCATCAGTCGCACCGGTTTAATTGGATAGGGGCTGGCCGTCTGCGCGGATGCAACCAGCGGGATTGCAGTAAACAGCAAAGTTGCGGCCACAGTGTTTAAGAGGGTGATGCGCGGCATGTCGTTTTTCTCCTTAGTGACCGCCGAAACGGCCAACATTGGTAGCCTATCACTCAGGAAGATGCAGCCCGCTCTTGCGGTTCAATCACGGTCGGGACAGCGCGGCGACAACCAAAATTTTTGAGCACATCAATAATTAAGTGCCGGATACATGGCGGCCATAGGTTGCGGAATGCCGATTGCGTAGCCTTGCACGTAGTCAACGCCTAACAACATTACTTGCGCACGTAATTCGTCAGTTGCGACAAATTCGGCAACCGTTTTAACCTTCAGCATTTTGGCGACGCGAACAATCGATTGCACAATTTCAATATCGATTTTGTTCTCTCCGAGCGCTGTGACGAAAGTGCCGTCGATTTTTATCTCGTCGACCTGATAGCGCTTGAGATAACTGTAAGTCGCGAACCCGGTGCCGAAGTCGTCAATGGACACGCGGAAACCCTCGGCACGTAGCGCTTGCACAATGGTGCGTGACTGCTCGACGTCGTCGATCACGTTCGATTCAGTGATTTCAAAACAAAACTTTGTCGGCGGAATATTGTGTTCGCGAGTGAGTTGTTGAATGAACCGCAAAAAATCAGGATCAGACAACGTGGCTGAGCTGAGATTAATCGCACATTTTCGTGTCACTGCAAGCGCATCAGGTCGTCGCTTAAACCAGTCAAAGACAGCCGTGATGATCTGCCGGTCAAGCTGCGTAGCAAGCCCTGCTTGATTGGCAATTTCTAAAAAGTCCATTGGCGAGAGCAGCTTGTTCTCATCACTACGCAGGCGGCAAAGCACCTCCAAATTCACCTCATGCGCGGCATTATTACCTTGCGACGGATGGATGGCCTGCGCGAAAAGCACGACCTGATTATTTAAGATCCAGCTGCAAATCTGCTCATTGCGTTGCGTTTGTATTTGTAAGCTTTCTTGCAATTCGCGACTGAAATTGTGTACCGCGACCACACCTTCTCCAGTCGATTGTTGCCGTTCGGCGAGTGTCGCTAGCGTAGCCATGATGAGCAGAGAGTTGGATTGATCTCCAGCCGGCAACCTGAGTACTCGTGTGGCGCCATGCAACGAGAAGTCTTGGCCAATATCGTCGCGCACTTCAAAGTGGTTGAACGCGCGGCGCAGCTCCGCGATATGGGCTAGCGACTGCGGCGTGTCCCGAAGTGCAAGCACGTAACGCGCAGAGTCGGCACGCGCCGTGAGCGCTGCGCCAAAGGTGCCCAAGTGTTGCGCGATTAACTGCAGGATTGTGATCAGACGCACCGGGCCGAGCATTGCGCCGAGTTGCTGGTTGGCACCGAAAAACACACCAACGATTAACCACGACTGACGGCTATCGCGCGACACGAGCCAGTTGCTCAGCCCCAATTCGTTGGCCAGTCCGGTGAGCGAGTCACGAGTGGATTGTTCCTGCAATCGTCTCATCGCCTCAGCGCGATCACTCGATACCGCTTGCAACAATTGCGCGAGCAGGCTGCTGACAAAAATCAAGATGATGGTTTCGAAGACGGTGATCGGCACTTTGATTTGCGCCGCCACGCTTCCGAGGGACAACAGGTTGCCATCAAACGACAACGCTACGGCAAGCACCATTCCGGACACCGATAGCGTGAGGTATGTCGCCAACGCATTTCTGCGCATGGCGCAAAACGCGACAGCGGGAATATAGGCCAGCGATAGCGGGGACACGAATGCTTCGTTGTCAGTTGCGCGCAGCAGCAACATACCTAGGGTGAGCGCGAACACCGCAACAACAGACAGTGCGTCAATCTTGTTGCGCGCAAAATGTGTCGGTGATGCTTGATCAGACCGCGGTGGAAAAGGAACTGGGTTGGCGTCACGCGGATCGGCTCCGAGCCAAGCCAACGTCAATGGCGCAAACAACAGCAGGCCCACGGCCTGAATGACCCAATAAGCGACCCAAATTTCTACGTAGTTAAGCGCGGGATGCAATTCAGCAAAAGCAAATCCGACGGCGCCCACACAGGCAGCAAGCACCGCTCCCACGCCGAATGCAGCAACGTAGAAATGCAGCAACCAACGCAAGTGCGGCGTGCCGAGCGCGTTTTCTTGGGTGGGCGTTGCGGCTTGGCGCGCCAACAGCAAGCGCAGCACGGCGCACGTCGATAACGAACACAGAATATCGGCTGCCGCCGCCGCCGCACCTATCCACGGTACGCTTGGATAGGCTACGCCGCCCCAGACAAGTAGTGCTGCGCTTGAAGGAATCAGCACCCAAGGCCCATATTTCCACGTGCAAGCGAAAATAAATCCTGCGGGGACCCACGCAAGAGACAGCGATTGACCGGGCGACAGCCAACGTGACAATGCCGCGCTCACAATGACCGCAGTGAAAATCCACGCCGATTGGGCGAGCAACCCGCCTCGATATCCTGATGCTGGCATGAGCTCCGTCTCTTTTGCCGCACTTATTTTGTGGCCCAGTGTAGCAAGCTTACTGCGCACAGAAAGTCGCTGTCTCGAACTAACCACGAACGGCTAAAAATCAATCGCCGCTCTTTGCAACACCTCGCTCACGCGGCGCGTGGCTAGTGTTGTCACCTGTCGGCATTAACCTTGCACGGCAAGCAGCTTGATTCACGTTTTTCCGTACTCGCGGGTTAGCCCTGACGTTCACGCGGGATCGCAGTTTCAAAATCGCTAGTTCGCTTATCCGCTCATCCGCTAAACAAAAAAGGACGCCACATTTCAACCGCTGAAAACACTTTGCCCGAAACTTCCGCAGTTAATCGTCGCAAATTTTTGCAAGCTGCCACCATCGTAGGAGGTAGCGTCGTCGGCGCCGCACCCATGGTCAGCGTCGCGCAATCGCCCATTTCGTTCCGCTGGCAATCGACGTGGCCGGCAAAAGATATCTTCCACGAGTATGCACAAGATTTCGCTAAAAAAGTGAACAGCATGTCGGGGGGGCGCCTAAAAATTGAGGTGCTGCCGTCTGGCGCGGTGGTCAAGGCGTTTGACCTGATTGATGCGGTGTCGAAGGGCACGCTTGACGGCGGGCACGGCGTGTTGGCGTATTGGTACAGCAAAAACTCAGCGATGGCGCTGTGGGGCTCTGGCCCCGCGTTTGGCATGGATCCGAACATGGTGTTGGCCTGGCACGAGTACGGCGGCGGCCGTGTATTGCTCGATGAAATTTACAAAAGCCTGAATCTTGATGTGCAGTCGTTCGTGTACGGCCCCATGCCAACGCAGCCGCTGGGATGGTTTAAGACACCGGTCACCAAAGTTGAAGACTTCAAAGGCCTAAAGTTTCGTGCCGTAGGGCTGTCGATCGATATGTTCAGCGCACTGGGCGCCGCCGTTAATGCGTTGCCTAGCGGTGAAATTGTTGCTGCGATGGATCGTGGCCTGCTTGATGCGGCCGAGTTTAATAACGCCAGCTCAGACAAAACACTCGGCTTCCCAGATGTGTCGAAGGTTTGCATGCTGCAGTCGTTTCACCAAAGCGCCGAACAGTTTGAAATTATCTTCAATAAAACCAAGTACAACGCGCTATCTGCGGATCTGAAATCAGTGATTGCAGTTGCGGTTCAAGCCGCCTCGGCAGACATGAGTTGGAAGGCGATTGATCGCTATTCGCAGGACTACGTCGCGCTGCAAAAGAGCGGTGTCAAGTTCTACAAAACACCAGACTCCATCTTGCAGGCACAACTTAAAGCTTGGGACGAAATCACCAAGAAAAAATCTGCTGAGAACCCGTTGTTCAAACGGGTGTTGGAATCGATGGAAAAATTCGCTATGCGTGCCTGCCGCTGGCAGAACGATACCAACGTGGACTACAAAATGGCATTTCGTTATGCAACGTCCAAAAACACGTAGGGGACACACATTTATCAATTGGTCATGCTGAGCAAAAGCGAAGGATCATGCGACATACGATCGTCACAATGACTTACAGTCGTTCTCGCATGCGAACTGATCCTTTGCTGCGCTCAGCGATGACATTAATCTGCGTATCTGTAGCTACGTATTGATTTTCTGCCGACAAAAAACACGCTGCTAGCCCAGCATGCCTTGGTGTTTTATAAAGGCGACAATCTCGTCGACGCCCTGGCCCACCTTCAAGTTCGAGAACACAAACGGCTTGCTGCCGCGCATCTTTCTTGAGTCACGATCCATGACTTCGAGCGAAGCGCCGACGTACGGCGCGAGATCAATTTTATTAATCACCAGTAGATCGCTTTTCATGATGCCAGGCCCACCTTTGCGCGGAATTTTTTCGCCTGCTGCGACGTCAATTACGTAAATCGTTAGGTCTGATAGCTCGGGCGAGAAGGTCGCGGCTAGATTATCGCCACCGCTTTCGACAAAAATCATGTCGAGATTGGGGTGCCGTTTATTCAGCCGATCCACGGCTTCGAGATTGATCGATGCATCCTCGCGAATAGCAGTATGCGGACAGCCGCCGGTTTCGACGCCAATGATGCGGTCGGCAGAGAGCGCTGCGTGATCGACGAGAAACTGTGCGTCCTCTTTGGTGTAGATGTCGTTGGTGACCACCGCGATGTTGTGCGTACTGCGGAAGCGCTGACACAGCTCAAGGGTGAGTGCGGTTTTGCCAGAGCCGACCGGGCCGCCGATGCCGACACGTAATGGACCATGGGGGCCGTGAGAATGGGATACGGTCATGAGCGGAACAATCTTGAATATTGAGTTTCGTGTTTCATCTGCGCAATGGCCAACCACGGTGAGGCGCTTGACCAGTCGGCCTCGTCAAGTTCGAGTGCTACAGCGACGGTTCGCGTCACGGAGTCAGCCAATGCAAACAGTAATTTTTGTGCGGCGATCTGCCCCATAGGCAAAGCCTTTGCCAACACCATCACCTGATTTTCGGCGAAGCCGAAAACGTAGGCGCAGAGCCCATCGCGAACCGTAAGGCCGCTGGCGAACGCGGCTAGGCTTGCCGCAACAGGCGCGCACACGCGGTCCATTGCGGCGAGTGCAGCGCGCTGCACCAACGTGACCGGTGCGACTTCACGGCACCACGCAGAGTACGAAAAGCCCACTTGTAGCGTCTCGGCGCGCGGCTCAGCCGATTCGCGGGATGCGATGAATTCTGCGTTCAGCCGCACAATTTCCGCGTCATCTTCGCCCTGCCATGCGGCAAAACTTGCGGCATACAGCGGCGCTTCAAAACGCGCAATGACCAGCGCAAGGTGTTCTTCGATCCAGCGTCGCGCAACGTTGGTGTCGGTGACGTCACCCGATTCAATCGCCCACTCCAAGCCTTGCGAATAGCTGTACGCGCCCACCGGTAACGCGGGTGAGGCCAGCTGCAGCAATCGCGGTGTTGCGATCACGTTCACCATCAACGATCCTCGTTGCGCGGCGCGACCGACTCGGGTCGCGGCGACAAGCCATCGTGAATCTTTCCGCCATGACCCGCGTCATCATGTGAATGATGCACGTGACTGTGCCCGTATGCGCCGCTCTCGGGTTGAAAGCCGCGCAGCACTTCGGAGACTGTGCCGCCCAATCCTTCAACCATCGCGCGCAGCACATGGTCGGGCAACATCAGCAAATAATCGCTTTCAACTTGCAACGGAACATGGCGATTGCCCACGTGATACGCGATGCGCGAAAGCTGCGTGGCATTCGCCGCGCGAACTTCATGCAACGATTCATTCGCGGCGACAACTTCGACGATGCGGCCGTCCTGCAGCGCCAGCTTATCGCGATGGGAAAGCATCGAGCCGACTTTGAGCTGTATGCCGATTTCTTCTCCGCTCAACAACACTACGCGAATTCGCGAACGTTCGCGCTGATCGAAAGTGAGCTCGACCGACTCGACGGCTTGCACGTCACGCGGAACTAAATGAGTCGCTATTTGCATCACGTTTTAGGATGCGCTGTGCGCACCCACCCTTTCCACAAAGCGCTTGGGCGAGCACAGCGCAGCCAATATTTGGCGCAGATCAAAACAGGAAGTACCGCTGCGCCATGGGCAACACTGTGGCGGCTTCGCACGTAAGCAATTGCCCGTCCGCTCGAACCTCGTAGGTCTCGGCGTCAATCTCCATAAACGGCATGTAGCCGTTCAAAACCATATGTGGCTTGCGCACGCTACGAATAGCTTTCACCGGTGAAATCGTCTTCTCAAGACCATATTTTTTGGCCACACCCAGCGTAAATGCTGCCTGCGAAACGAACGTGATCGAACTCGAAAAAGTGGCTTTGCCGAACGCTGCGAACATGGGGCGACCATGCACCGGTTGCGGTGTTGGAATGGACGCGTTGGCGTCGCCCATCAGCGCCCATGCGATCTGCCCACCTTTCAAAATCATGGATGGCTTGACGCCGAAAAACGCGGGGCGCCAGAGCACAATGTCGGCCCACTTGCCTTCTTCTAACGAGCCGACTTCATGCGACACGCCATTGGTGATGGCCGGGTTAATGGTGTATTTCGCGATGTAGCGGAGCACGCGAAAATTGTCGTTTCTGGAAAGCGCCCGGACAGCGGCACCAGGCGGTGGGGCTGGGCGTTGCTTGGTCGATCTTGAAGCGAAGGCGAGACCCTCTCCCCAACCCTCCCCCCCGGGGGGAGGGGGCAAAAATCCCCGCTGCACCTTCATTTTGTGCGCCGTTTGCCAAGTGCGCGTGATGACCTCACCTACTCGGCCCATGGCCTGTGAGTCCGACGACATCATCGAGATTGCACCGAGGTCGTGCAAGATGTCTTCCGCCGCAATCGTCTCGCGGCGAATACGCGATTCGGCGAACGCCAAGTCCTCGGCAATCGCCGGATCAAGGTGATGACACACCATCAGCATGTCGAGGTGCTCGTCGATGGTGTTGACCGTGTACGGCATGGTCGGGTTGGTCGACGCCGGCAGAAAGTTATCGGTGCCAATGACTTTCAGCACGTCGGGGGCGTGCCCTCCTCCCGCGCCTTCGGTGTGAAACGCGCAAAGACCACGACCTTTGGTCGCGGCAATGGTGTCTTCAACAAAGCCCGATTCGTTTAACGTATCTGAGTGAATCGACACCTGCACGTCGTATTTATCGGCAACGTTCAAACAGTTGTTGATTGCAGCGGGTGTGGTACCCCAATCTTCATGCAGCTTGAGCCCAATGGCGCCCGCTTCAATCTGCTCATTGATGGGTTTAGGTTGACTGACATTGCCCTTGCCAAGAAAGCCGATGTTCATCGGAAATGCTTCAGCTGCACGCAGCATCTCGCGCATATGAAAAATGCCCGGAGTCACCGTGGTGGCGCTGGTGCCCGCTGCCGGCCCGGTGCCGCCGCCGAGCATGGTGGTGATGCCACTGGCCAGCGCTTCTTCAATTTGCTGCGGACAGATGAAGTGGATATGCGCGTCGATGCCGCCCGCCGTAACGATCATGCCTTCGCCCGCGATCACCTCGGTGGCCGCACCGATCGGTACGGTCACGTTGGGTTGCACGTCAGGATTACCGCCTTTACCGATCCGCCATACGCGGCCATTTTTGAGGCCAATGTCGGCCTTGATGATGCCGAGCCTAGCGTCGATGATCAGCGCGTTGGTGATGATGGTGTCTGCCACTTTCGCCGCAGGCAGTTGCGATTGGCCCATGCCATCGCGAATAACTTTTCCGCCGCCGAATTTAACTTCTTCGCCGTAAGTGGTGAGGTCGCGCTCGACTTCAATAAACAGCTCGGTATCTGCGAGACGAACCCGGTCGCCCGTGGTCGGGCCGTACATCTCGGCATACGCTCGACGTGAAAGCGTGGTCATTATTTCGCTTCTTTCACAGCGCGCTTGGCCTTGACCGATTGAGCGTTTTTAATGGTGGCTTTTGCCTTGTCGGTAGGCGTCGCAACCGCTTTAGTCACCGCTGCTTTTTTCGCAGTAAGTGACCCCATCACCAGCCCGCGAAAGCCAAACACGGTGCGGTTTCCAGCAAGATCAACCAGCTCTACCGTGCGCGATTGGCCGGGCTCGAAGCGCACCGCCGTACCCGAGGCGATATTGAGCCGCATCCCGCGTGACGTTTTACGGTCGAACTGTAACGCCACATTTGTTTCAAAGAAGTGATAGTGCGAGCCGACCTGAATCGGGCGATCACCGGTGTTTGCCACCGAAATGGTGTTCGTTTTTCGCCCGGGGTTGAGTTCGATGTGACCGTCAAGCGTGAGCACTTCGCCAGGAATCATGTTCGCCTTATTGAATCGGGTTGTGCACGGTCACCAGCTTGGTGCCATCCGGAAACGTCGCCTCAACCTGAATGTCTGGAATCATTTCCGGCACGCCTTCCATGACCTCTGCCCGCGACAAAATCGTGGTGCCGTAGCTCATCAGTTCAGCCACCGTGCGGCCGTCCCGTGCGCCCTCAAGCACAGCGGCACTGATCAGCGCGATGGCCTCCGGATGATTGAGCTTTAAGCCGCGCGCCTTGCGCCGCTCGGCCACCAAACCGGCGGTGAAGATCAGTAGCTTGTCTTTTTCTCTGGGACTTAAATCCATGTGTCAACCCTTTTAGGTGCTCCAGATGCGAGGCAAAATCGCTTGGCACGAAAACACCTGCAATCGTATCTTTTTCCACACGCCTATCAGCAAGTTTCGTACCGCTTCCGGTGCGTCGCCAATGGCCTTGATAACGATCAATCCCGCCTCGGGTGACGACGCCGCTGCCAGCGGCGCATCCGCCAATTCATCACGAACCACTGCGAGTATGTCGCAGGTCAGTAGGCCCGACTCGACATCAGGAAATGCGATCCACGCCGTAGCTGTCACAGGCAGATCGCGAAAGCCCAGCGTTGAGCCCAGCAGCGGATCATTACCGGTTAACACCATTGATTCGCGCCACAATGGTGCGCCGCCGTCGCCACGCACCAAACGAATGCTTTGCCGAAACTCGCCGGTGGCGAAGCGTTCACCACGCGCAGTACGGCCCAGGCAAAGCATTTCCCAACCAAAAAATATTGCCCGTGGCGCCAGCGTGATTGCTAGCGTTTGTTTTGCTCGCGCACCATCAAACACCATCGTCTCCTGCGGCATCCATTCAAGACGCGCGTCGTCTGCCACGTGCAGACGCGTGATCGCGGAGGCCGCAGCACCCGTTGACCGATACCATTTTTGCGCTCCCGGCGTGGTGGCCAGCGCGTGCGCACCGCCGTCGACGCGCAGGTCAACGGCGAGGCTGTCGCCGGCGACGATGCCGCCCGGCGGATGCACGATTACCGCGTGGCAAATGGCATCACCCTCCGGGTACAGTGGTTTGAGGATGCGCAGCGGGCCGAAGTGATTTCGCTCGGTCATCACCGTGCGTTGAGCGCCGTTGACGTCGCGGGGTTGAAAGCGAAGATTGAGCCTTGCCGACCAACCGGTCGTCGCGGCGTCCAACAGCACGACGCTCATGTGCTGCGACGGCTCAGCACAGCCATCGCCAAAACACCACCGACCAACCCCCAAAATGCGCTGCCAATGCCGAGTATCGACACGCCCGAGGCGGTGATCAGAAAGGTGATGATCGCCGCCTCGCGGCCTCTCTCCTCAATGACTGCTGTCGCTAATCCATTGCCGATGGTACCCATCAAAGCAAGACCCGCTAACGTCGCGATCAATTCCCGTGGAAACGCTGCAAACAAGCCGCCGACGATCGCCCCTATCAATCCGATCAGGCAATAAAACACGCCGGCCATCACCGCCGCCGTGTAGCGTTTGTCTTTGTCTTCATGCGCCTCGCGGCCCATCGAAATCGCGGCCGTAATCGCGGCAAGATTGAGTGCAAACGCGCCGAACGGCGCGAAGATCAGATTGATGATTCCAATGGTCGTGATCACCGGCGAGATCGGCGTGTCGTAGCCCGCGCCGCGCATCACCGCCACGCCGGGCATGTTCTGCGACGCCATGGTCACCATAAATAACGGCAGGCCCAGCCCGATGATCGCGGACAGCGAAAACTCTGGCGTGACCCACATCGGTTGTGCCCATTCAACGGTCACTGCAGACCACTTCAGCGCGTCGGCACTTGCAGCGATAGCGGCACCAACGCCAAGCACGCCCACCACGCCGTAACGAGGCCAAAAGCGTCGCCCCAGCAAGTGCGCCACAAACATCAATAGCACCATCACCGGCGCGGTTTTAATTGAGCTGAAGGCTTCAAGCCCGAAGCGCAGCAACACACCGGCGAGCATTGCCGAGGCAATAGCGATCGGGATGCGTTTCATCAATCGCTCAAATAAACCTGAGGCGCCGGCAATGATGATCAGCACCGCGCAAAACACGAACGCGCCGACCGCTTCTGGCATCGTCACCCCCGCTGCACTGGTGGCGATTAAGGCGGCCCCCGGCGTCGACCACGCAGCAACCACCGGCTTCTTGTAAATCAACGATGGAATGATGCTGCTGAGCCCCATGCCCAACCCGAGCGCCCAAATCCACGAACTCACCTGCGCCTGCGAAGCCCCTAGCGAAAGCGCCGCCTGAAACACCAGCGCGCCGGTGCTGCTGAGTCCCACGAGAACGACGACGAAACCAGTGACAACAGCGGATAGAGAGAGATCGCGGAAGAAAGACATGAGACGAATCAGCGTGGCGCAATGGTCATTGTTGCAGACCATGGCACGAGGCGCCTGCGCTGCTGCAACAAAGTGCAAAATCGTGTCCGTACCACTCACTTTGTTCGAAGTACTGGAAAAACTTGACCGACACACGACCCACTCAACCCGCCCCCTCTGCGCCGCTAAAGCTCGGGGCCGTGTTGCTTGCTGCGGGGGCCGGCAGTCGGCTGGGTGGCCGTCCTAAATCCTTGCTTGAATTGGATGGCACGCCCTTGATTAGAAGGCTGATCAAGGCGCTGTTTGACGCCGGAATTGGCTCGGTCGTCGTGGTGCTCGGACATCATGCTGACGCTATTCAAAACGCCGTTCAAGATTTCCCTTTGACGCGCGTGCGCAATCCATCCCCGGACGATGGGCCCGCCTCGTCGTTGCGCTTGGGTTTGCGCGCGCTGGCTAAAGATGTGGACGCGGTGATCGTGGCACTTGCCGACCAACCGTTAATCACGGCGGCCGACGTAAGCGATTTAATCGCGGCATTTAAATCGCGCGGCGAGACGCACATGGTGGTGCCACGCGTTAACGGCGAACCGGGCAACCCCATCATTGTGGATTCTGCGCTGCGTGACGAGTGGCTGGCCGGGGACGTGAGCGCGACCGGGCAGCGCTGGCGTGATGCAAACCCGACGCGCCTATATTGGTTTGACAGCAACAACAGCCACTATCGCCTCGACATTGACACGCCAGAAGACATCACGCGATTTCGCGCTAGGACGGGCCGTACGTTGAGCTGGTCAGACGAGTGAATTTGGCTTGATCCGGCGCCACATCGCGTTTAAATTTGTGACATCGCAACGGCGCGTTATCCTTGGGAATTAATCCAACGGAGGTGGCAATGCAAGAACAAGTAATCGTCGACATCAAGGGGCCATTGCTGAGCCTGACGTTGAATCGACCCGAAAAAAAGAACGCGCTATCTAATGCGATGTACGGCGCGCTAGCCGATGGATTGCAGCGAGCGCAGGACGACCCGGCGATTCGTTGCATTTTGATTCGAAGCGAGGGAGACACCTTCACCGCAGGCAATGATTTAAGCGATTTCGCCGCAGTGTCGGCGGGTACCGCACCTGCTGAGCGACACGTCGCGCGTTTTCTTCGCGCGCTGGTGATGGCTGACAAACCCATTGTTGCCGCCGTGCACGGGCTAGCGGTCGGCGTTGGCACGACCATGCTGCTGCACTGTGATGTAGTGTGCGTCACCGATCAAACCCGTTTGATCACGCCGTTCGTCAATTTGGCGTTGGTGCCGGAGGCCGCATCGAGTCTATTGCTTCAAGCGCGAATCGGCTATGCCCGCGCTTTCACCATGATCGCGATGGGTGAGCCCGTAGACGGAAAAACCGCCGTGGAATGGGGCTTGGCGCGCTATCTGGTGAGCGCAGATGGTTTGCAGGCTAAGGCGCTGGCCGTCGCCCACACGCTCGCTGCAAAACCCATCGGCGCGTTGCGCGCCAGCAAGCGCTTAATGCGCGACGGCGCGCAGTTGTTGCAAGTCATGGATCGGGAAAGTGCGGTGTTCGCAGAGCGCCTCAAATCCCCTGAAGCAGCCGAGGCGTTTCGTGCATTTGCGGAGAAACGCGCGGCGAATTTTTCGCAGTTCAGCTAGCCGCCGTCGTCACAAGATACGAGTCTAGAGCGCATCGAATTTAGACATTGGCGAGGAATGAAGCCGTTTTCTTTGCGAAGCAAAAGTAGGGTGGGCACCCCGTACCCACCATCACTTGCCGATGGAAGACGGCTGGTTTGCCGACGCATGGTCGGCACGGGGTGCCCACCATGCGAAGACTGAAGGTCGAGGCTGGTTACTTGCAACAAACAGGCTTAACCAAGCGATCGGCAAAATCAAGCCGGGCTCGCCGCCGCCGCCACGTCAACGTCAACATATTCGATACGACCGACGCGCGTCGCTAAAGCTTCGTCGTGGTTTTTTACTCGGCCGATCACCATAAACAAACGCTTGCCGTCCTCGCCGCCGAGCGCACAGGCAATCGCCTGATTCGACACGGGGATACGGCGCGTGATCACGCCACCTGCGAGCACGCGAATAAACTCGTTGCTGCGCGGTGAGGCGACCCACACCGCCCCCTCAGCATCGAGACAAATGCCGTCGGGCGCAATAGTGTCGAGGTCGGCCCAGACGCGACGATTACTTAGTGTTCCATCAACTCTGATGTCGAACGCAGTCAACCGCCGCGCAAAAGTTTCAGCGAGGATCATGGTTTTACCGTCCGGCGTGATGACCATGCCGTTCGGAAATTGCACATCTTGAGCAACGACTGACACGCCGCCGTCAAGGTCAACCTTCACCAACACCGTGGGCTTGGGTACCACCGGTTGCGTAAACAAATCAAAACCAAAATTGCCGATGTAGGCGCGGCCCTTTGCGTCGACCACCATGTCGTTGCAATGAAATCCGGCCAGCGCGCTAAGGTCAGCAACTTCAACCAGCCCTGCGGGATCAAGCCGCATGAGCTTGCGATCAATCATGGAGACCACCAGCAGACGACCGTCTGGCAACCAACCTAGTCCCGAGGGTTGGTGCGCCACCTCGACCACCACATGCGCACGACCCTCACGATCAACACGCATCACTCGATGGGTGAAGAAATCCGAGAACCAAAGTTCGCCGTTGTGCCAACGCGGCGCCTCGGCGAAGGCGAGGTTTTCCACCAGACACGGATACGTTGATGTCACAGCGCATCCATTCGTTGTTGAGCTCGTTCAGTCATTAGCAATTCTGGTGAGAGGTTGGCGCCACAGAGCGGAGCGAATCGCGCAACCTCTACATCCATTAAGCTTGCTTTCGGCGGCGGGAAACAAACGCACCAAAACCCGCGAGGCTAAGACCCAGCAGTCCGAGCAATGGTAATTCGAGCGTGGGTACCGCTCCAGCAACAGGCAATGGCAAGAGCTGGCCACGAATTTCGCCGCCGGGGAAAGCAGCCGTGTGCAGGTTGACATAGAAGCCCGACGGATTACCCGCTATTTCAGACGCAAGCGCTGTGGTCACCGTGACGACTCCGCTGTAGCTGGTTCCGAAGTTCACGACGACCGACCCGTTGGCACCTGCAACACCGCGATGAATGTGGTGCCCGGTGGCGGAGGTTTGCGGAATGGTGCTGTTTGTGGTCCACGCAATGGCGCCAGTCGATGGGTCGACAGTAACCGACGTGGTGCCGGTATTGGCTGATCCAGACGGAGGTACTTCGTTGGCGCCGGAGAGCGTTGCCGTAAAGGTTACCGGTTGCGCGAAAGCGAGGGAAGTTGCTGCAAAAGTTACTACGGCTAGAAAATTGATTAAAGGACGCGACCAAGTACTTACCATGTCAAACTCCTAAGTGGTGAAGGAAACAAATCTCAAAATAATAGTATCCCAACCGCGCGTGTTAGTACAAATGTTTATTGCGCTTTTGATCGCGCCTCGAACGGCCCCAGCGACGACCTTGCTTGAGCGGTGCAGAGCAGCGTTTGCGCCGGCAATCGACACGAGAATCGGAGCCGCCAACACACAACAAAACTGCGCCGTTGACGTGCCGCACGAGGCACCCAATAGGGCGCAGTACTGCCGCCTCGTGCCGCTTGGCCACTTGCTCGGCGACATTTGGCAGGTTCGGCACCAACCCGGGCAACGCAGCAAGCCTATCCGGCGTCACGTAAACGGCAATTGAACCATTTACGCTTGTCGTGCAGCCACCCGCTCCAAAGATGGCTAGCGTAATGCTTATGCCCAAGATGTCTGATCACGCAGGTGCGCCTGTTGACCGGTGTTTGTCGACTTGTAACCCGTACGATTTTCTCAAGGCACCGGCGTCGGCGAAAGGCTAAGGGCTAAGGGCTAGGGCTTTGCGGCCAAACCCAATCGCTCAATGAGCCGCTTATCTTTGCTGAACGTTTCGCGCGCCCACTTTGCATAGTCTTCGCCGCTGCGATACCAAATGTCTTGGTTGAGCTGGTCGAGCACTTCAAGATGCCTCGGATCATCCATCGCTTTCTTAAACGCGTCGTGCAGCGTCTTCATGATTGCCGGGTCCATTCCTTTTGGACCGACCAGGCCGTAAGGCGAATTGCCAATGACGTTGAAACCCGCGTCTTTTGCGGTGGGTACATTCGGCCAACGCTTGGTGCGCTTTTCGCCGAAGGTTGCCAGCAGACGCATCTGTCCGCCATCGACATATTTATCCCAGCCGCTGGCGTCACTGCCCGCCATCACGTGGCCACCCAGTAACGCCGTCATCAGATCGGCGTTACCTTTGTACGGCACATGGTTGAACTGCACTTTCGCGGCGTCAGCCACCTCTTCGAGCAAAAGATGCGGCGAGGTGCCCGTGCCGGTTGAACCGTAGTCAATCTTGCCGGGCTGCTTGCGGGCGGCGTCGACATATTCGGCGAACGTTTTGTAGGGCGAGTCGCTTTTCACGACAAAGCCGAAGGTGTAGCCCGACACGCCGATGATGAAACTGAAATCAGTCAGTGGATTCCAGGTCGTTTTCTGCATGTGCGGAATGCGCAGCATACCCATTGGAAACTGAGCAATGGTGTAGCCATCGGGCTTGGCAGAGAGCGCCATATTGCCGGGGCCGAGTGTGCCTCCACCGCCGGGTTGGTTCTGCACGATGATAGTTTGGCCGAGATTCTTTCCGGCGATATCCGCGAGCGTGCGCAAGTGGCGATCGGTCGAACCGCCGGCAGGCCACGGCACAATCAGGTTGATCGGTCGATTTGGATAGGCCTGCGCAAACGCCGCGCTTGCGCCGACCATCAGTGGGGCAATCACGGTGAGCGCAGCCAGAGAAACGGTGACGCGACGACGCGATGAACAGAAAACAGAACGATTAAGCACAGAAATTACCTCGGAAATATGTGCTTATTATCGGTCGAAAACGGTGCGGCGCGTGCAGGGACAATACTGATTGTTATGCAACGACGCCCATCAGGCGGCAGGTGCCTATTAGCGCTGGACGGACTGCGCTAATGCCCACGCCTGCTCGGCCAAGGGCCGTGCGCGACGTCCCGCCTCAAGCGCACGCTCACTCGACGCATTGCCTTGCAGCGCACGCGCCATGATGCCTTGCAGAATACCCACCAGGCGGAACATGTTGAAGACGAGGTAATAGTTCCAGTCGGTTGCGCTCACGCTGCTGGCGTCCCCGCGGCCGGTGCGCTGCAGATAGCGTTGCAAATACTGTGTCTCGGTTGGGATGCCCAGTGCGGCAAGGTCCAATCCAGCTAGCCCGCGTGAGCCGTTGGCGCTTTTCATGTGCCACACCATGCAGTGATAAGCAAAGTCCACCAGCGGATGGCCGAGTGTCGACAGCTCCCAGTCGAGCACGGCGAGGATGCGCGCCTCTTCTGGATGAAAAATCACGTTGTCGATGCGGAAATCGCCATGCACGATTCGCGTTTCGTCACCGGCAGGAATGTGCTTTGGAAGCCAATCGATGAGCGCATTAGCGGCATCAATGGTTTCTGTTTCAGCAGCGCGATACTGCTTGGTCCAGCGGCCGACCTGCCGTTCGATGTAATTGCCCGGCTTGCCGTAATCGGCCAGGCCGATGGCAGCCGGATCCACGCGATGCAGTTCAGCCATCACGCGGTTCATCTCGTCATAGTGCGCAGCGCGATCAGTGCTGGTCATATCAGGCAGCGAGGGGTCCCACAGGATGCGTCCTTCAACGCAATCCATGATGTAGAACGCGGTGCCAATGACGCTCGTGTCTTCGCACAAAGCGTAAGCACGAGCGACCGGAACGTCGGTTTTGGCCAGTGCGCTGATCACCCGAAACTCACGATCCACGGCGTGCGCGGAGGGCAGCAACACCCCCGGCGGTTTGCGTCGCAGCACATAGTGCGTGCCGCCGGCACTCAGTCGAAAGGTAGGATTAGATTGCCCACCTTTGAACTGTTCAATGGCGAGATCGCCAGAAAACCCATCGACATGGTTGCGCATGAAAGCCGCGAGCGCGCCCTGATCAAATGCATGCTCAGGTGCAACCGGCCGGGTGCCCGAAAATTTGTCTAGATCACTCATGGCTTAACGTTACAACGACTGCGATCAACACACTTCAAACAGGCCAGCAGCGCCCTGACCGCCACCGACGCACATGGTCACCACCACGTACTTCACGCCGCGACGTTTGCCTTCGATTAACGCGTGCCCGGTAAGCCGTGCGCCGGTTACGCCGTAAGGGTGGCCCACGGCAATCGCCCCGCCGTTGACGTTCAAACGATCATCAGGAATGCCCAGTTTGTCACGGCAGTAAATCACCTGGCAGGCGAACGCCTCGTTTAATTCCCACAGTCCAACATCCTCCAGCTTCACGCCGCTTCGTTCCAGCAAACGCGGAATCGCGAACACCGGGCCGATGCCCATTTCATCAGGCTCGCAACCGGCCACAGCAAAGCCACGGAAGATGCCCATGGCCTGCATTCCGCGCCGCTCGGCAAGCTTGGCGTCCATCAACACACAGGCGCTAGCCCCGTCGGAAAACTGGCTGGCATTACCGGCGGTGACTACACCGCCCGGCAATGCGGCGCGAATTTTTGCGACCCCTTCGAGCGTGGTGTCGGGCCGGATGCCTTCGTCGCTGCTAATGGTGACTTCCCGGCGCGTGATCGCACCGGTTACTTTGTCAACAACGCCCATGATGGTGGTCATCGGCGCGATCTCATCAACGAACTTGCCAGCCGCCTGCGCCGCTGCTGCGCGCAACTGGCTGTTGACGCCGTACTGATCTTGGGCTTGTTTCGAAATGTTGTAGCGCTTCGCCACCTGTTCGGCGGTCTGCAACATATTCCAATACAGCTCGGGCTTGTGCTCGAGCAACCACGGGTCAGCACGCATGTGGCGATTGACCTCGTTTTGCACGCAGGAAATACTCTCCACACCGCCGGCAACCATCACTGGCACCTTATCAACGATGATGCGTTGTGCGGCCATGGCAATCGCCTGCAGGCCTGATGAACAGAAGCGGTTGATGGTTACGCCGGCAGTGGTCACTGGCAGCCCCGCACGAATCGCTGCGGTGCGCGCGACGTTGCCGCCGGTGGTGCCCTCCGACAGGCTGCCGCCGAGAATGCAGTCTTCAACTTCAGCGGGATCAATGCCCGCGCGGGCCACGGCGTGCTGGATGGCATGACCACCGAGCGTTGCGCCATAGGTCATATTGAATGCGCCTTTCCAGCTTTTGGCTAGACCGGTGCGGGCAGTGGAAACGATTACGACGTCGGTCACGATTGACTCCTGAAATTCACAATAATTATTGATGAGGTGCGCGGAGCACACCTATCGCTTTAAGCCAGTGAGTTAGAAACCCTTGCCTTCTTCGGCAAGCCGAACCAGCAGCGGCGCGGGCGTCCAGAAAGCAACGTCAGCACCGGGCTCGGCTGCAATCTTTCTAAGGGCATGGACCACCGATGAAAGACCGACTTCTTCAGCGTATTTCATCGGGCCACCGCGATGCACCGGGAAGCCGTAGCCATTGAGATAAACGATGTCGATGTCGGAGGCTCTTGCTGCGATGCCGTCTTCAAGAATGCGCGCACCTTCGTTGACTAGCGCAAACATGCAGCGTTCGACAATTTCGTCATCGCGAATCTTGCGCGGTGTCAGGCCGCGTTCCGCGCGGTATTCGGTAATGAGGTTTTCGACGACCGAATCTGGAATTGGATCGCGCTTGCCCGCTTCGTATCGATACCAACCGGCACCGGTCTTTTGGCCAAAACGTCCTGCCTCGCAAATTTTGTCGGCCACTACGCGGAAATCTTTGTCTGGCTGCGAGGCCGCACGGCGCTTGCGCCCGGCCCAGCCGATGTCGAGCCCCGCCAGATCGCCCATGCGAAATGGCCCCATCGCCAAGCCGAACCTTTGCAACGCGCCGTCCACTTGCTGCGGCAGCGCACCTGCGTTCAGCAGCGCGTTTGCCGCCATACCGTAGCGTGCGACCATACGATTGCCAATAAAGCCGTCGCACACACCCGACACTACAGCTATCTTTTTGATCTTTTTGGCGAGCTGCATGGAGGTCAACAACACATCAGGTCCGGTCTTCGCGCCGCGCACGATTTCCAACAAACGCATCACGTTGGCTGGGCTGAAAAAATGCAATCCGATCACATCCTGCCGACGCTTAGTAAACGCAGCAATTGCGTCTAAATTCAAGGCCGATGTATTGGAGGCAAGGATCGCACCGGGCTTGCACACCGCATCGAGTGTGGTGAACACTTTTTCCTTGACCTCCATGCTCTCGAACACCGCTTCAATCACCAGGTCAACCGCACGGAAGTCGTCATAGCTCAACGTTGGCTTGATCAGTGCCAAGCGCTGGTCAAGTTTGTCCTGCGTCAGCTTGCCTTTTTTGAGCGAGCTTTCGTAGTTTTTACGAATGGTCGCCAAGCCCTTGTCGAGCGCTTCCTGCGTGGCTTCGAGCAGCACAACTGGAATGCCCACGTTGATGAAGCTCATGGTGATTCCACCGCCCATCGTGCCGGCACCGATGATGCCTACCGAGTCGACGGCGCGAGCGTTGGTGCCATCAGGAATGCCGGCAATCTTTGCCGCAGCACGTTCAGCCGCGAAAACGTGGCGAAGTGCGCGCGACTCTGGCGTATTCATGAGCGACAGAAACGATTCTCGTTCCAGCTTCATGCCTTCGTCAAACGACTTCAAATAGGAGGCAGCTACGGCCTCTACGCATTTCAACGGCGCTGGAAAATTCTTCACCGTCGCAGCAACCGTGTTTTTTGCAAACTGCAGGAACGCCTCAGGTTGCGCGTCACGCACCTTAAGATCGCGCACCCGTTTCAGCACGCGCTTCTCAGCCACCACTTTTCCGGCGAAAGCAATCGCTGCGGCGACCAAATCGCCGTCAACGATTTCGTCGATCAGCGGCGTGCCCTTAAATTTAATTGCGGCGACAGGATTGCCATACACAATAACGTTCAGCGCTGCTTCGAGGCCGATGAGGCGCGGCAGTCGTTGCGTGCCGCCGGCACCGGGCAACAATCCAAGCTTTACCTCGGGCAAACCCAGCACCGCGTCGGCTACTGCCACACGGAAGTGGCAGCCCAGCGCAAGCTCCAAGCCGCCACCGAGGCAGTTGCCCGCAATCGCTGCGATCACCGGTTTCGTGCTGTTCTCGATTTGCTCAATCACTTTTCGCAGATGCGGTTCTCGCGAAGCCTTCGCCGTGCCAAATTCGGTCACGTCGGCGCCGCCAGAAAAAAACTTGTTGGAGCCGGTCAACACAATTGCCTGAACGGTTGCATCCTGATTGGCGCGCTCGACCGCGTCAGCGATCGCCGCGCGCAAATCGGCACCCAATCCGTTCACCGGTGGCTTGGTCATGGTGACGATGGCTATCGGCCCACGCACCTCGTAATTCACAGCATCAGTATTCATGCGCGTTGTTCTCTCTGGTTGAATTTGATTTGTTGTGCCGAAGCGTTAAGCGGCAGCCACCGCTTGGTCAAAATATTGTCGTAGCTCTTTTTTCAAAATCTTGCCGTTGGCATTGCGCGGCAGCGTCTCGTTCAGCAACACAATCACCACCGGCACTTTAAACGCCGCCAGCCGCTCGCCGACGAACGCACGCAATGCCGCCTCACTGGTGGTCTGATCAGGTTTTACGGTCACCACAGCCACCGGCTCTTCGCCGAGAATTTTGTGCGCTCGACCGATCACACCGGCATCCATGATCGCGGGGTGAGCGCAAAGCGCATCCTCCACCTCGATGCAGTAAATGTTCTCACCGCCGCGAATCAGCATGTCTTTTTTTCGATCCACGATGTAGAGAAAGCCCTCGTCATCAAGCCGACCGAGGTCACCTGTTTTGACCCAGCCATCGACAAACGTTTCGGCAGTTTCCTTGGGCTTTTTCCAGTAGCCTTTGACCACATTCGGCCCTTTGCCCCAGATTTCGCCAATCGCGCCCAACGGCAAATCCTCCCCCTGGTCACCGACAATGCGTAGATCACACACCGGCAGCGCAATGCCGCAACTCTCGGGGTGCGTTTGGTAGTCCTCGGCGCCGATGTGGGTAAAGGTTGCCGACGTCTCAGTCATTCCCCAGCCATTGCCAGGCAGGGTCGCTGGAAATTCTTGCTTGATGCGGGTCACCAGTTCTGGCGCTGCGGGTGCGCCGCCATACGACATCACCTCAATACTCGACAAGTCGTATTTTGCGCGCGCCGGATGCTCAAGAATTTGCCATGCAATGGTCGGCACGCCGCCGGCCTGCGTGCAGCGCTCGCGCTCAATCAAGGCCATCGCTTTTTCGGTGTCCCAATGATGCATCGACACAATTTTTGAGCCCGCGGCCAGTGACGGACACAGAATGGCTTGACAACCGGTGGTGTGAAAAAATGGCAC
>JACMNN010000104.1 GCA_014378555.1 Burkholderiales bacterium
GAGGAATACGCCTATTTGTTTGAGCGCACCAAGCTGATCAAAGATCGCTTCAAACGCTATGAGCTTTATCACCCGCTGCGCGACCGGACGCTCGCGATGGTGTTCGAAAAAAATTCGACGCGCACTCGGGTTTCGTTTGAAGCGGGCATGAACCAGCTTGGCGGCTCGGCGATTTTTCTGACCAGTGAGGCGTCACAAATTTCGCGCGGCGAGCCGGTCGAAGATTTGGCGCGCGTGGTCAGCCGAATGGTGGACGTGGTGATGATTCGCACCTTTCATCAGCACGTGGTTGAAACCTTCGCCGAGTATTCGCGGGTACCAGTGATCAACGGACTCACCGATGATCATCATCCGTGTCAGGTGCTGGCTGATATTTTCACCTTCGTCGAGCAGCGCGGAAGTATCTCGGGCAAGGTCATTACTTGGGTGGGCGACGCCAACAACATGCTGAATTCGTGGCTGCAAGCTGCGAAGGTGTTGGGCTTTATGGTGCATGCGTCAACGCCGCCCGGGTATCAAATTCCCGATGCAATGCTTGCAGGCGCTGACGGCCATGTACGCGTATTTGCTGATCCGTTGGAAGCGGCGCGCGGCTCGCATTTAGTGACCACCGATGTGTGGACCAGCATGGGTTTTGAGGCGGAAACTGAGGCGCGCAAAAAGGCGTTTGCCGACTGGTGCGTTGACGAAGAAATGATGGCGCTCGCTGATTCACACGCGCTATTCATGCATTGCCTGCCGGCGCATCGCGGCGAAGAAGTAACCGCTGGCGTAATCGACGGGCCGCAAAGCGTGGTGTGGGACGAAGCGGAGAATCGCCTGCACGCGCAAAAGGCGCTGCTTGAATATTTGGTGGTCGGCGAAGTTAAGTCGTGACCGATTTTGTGCGAGCGGCTCTACCCCGACGTTCGCCATTCGCTGTGTGATGTCGGTAGCGCTCGAACCGCCCACACAGGGCATTGAAATCGTCACCATCGACGACGCTTTCGTCGTCGCCCACAAACCGAGTGGCCTGCTCTCCGTGCCCGGTCGCGGCCCCGATAAAGCGGATTGCCTCAGCGCTCGCGTCCAAGCCGAATTTCCCGAAGCGCTGGTGGTGCATCGTCTCGATATGGAGACCTCCGGGTTGATGCTGTTCGCTCGAAGCCTTGACGCACAACGCGCACTCAATCGCGCATTCGAGCAGCGACTGGTTGGCAAATACTACGTTGCCGTAGTGACAGGCATTGTCGAAAGCGAACAAGGCACCATCCATCTGCCGTTGATCTGCGACTGGCCGAATCGCCCACGGCAAATGGTCGATCATGCGATTGGCAAACCTTCAACAACGCACTACGTGGTGCTCGCAAGAGACGAAACGCTGGTGCAGACACGCGTCGGCCTCACGCCCATCACGGGCCGTAGCCATCAGCTGCGCGTTCATATGGCGAGCCTCGGGCACGCGATCATTGGCGACAGCTTGTACTCGGCAACCCCGCCGCCTGACCGCCAGCGATTGCTACTTCATGCGGCGAAACTGAGCTTTCCGCATCCGGTATCTAACGAGCCGGTTAACTGCGAATCTGCGGTGCCTTTCTAATTTCGTCGTCCCGGGCGCGAGCCGCAATGACGCAATAAAAGTTTAGTGCCGCTCATTCAATTCGCCCGCGTTTCCCACGTTTCGCGCTGCGTCCCCGCAATTCGTCGCGTGCCCATCGCAGTAAATTTGTTGTCTCAATACATTACGTTTTATGGAAACAGCGTGGCACTAACGCTACGCAACCAACAGAGAGACAACATTATGAAAGCCGCACCATTCCTCGGCACCCTGTCCACACTAGAACGCGCTCTCACCGGAGCAATCGCCGTCACCCTGAGCCTAGCTACGACCACTGTTATCGCGGCGACGTTTCAGGGCGCAGCCATCGCCGACAGCAACACGCTGATCGCCGTGCTCGCTAAAGCATTCGCGTAAATGGCCACTGATGTTTGACACCAGCAAAGTGGTCACAGCACTCGCGCCGACCCCGCGCGATTCGCGTCCTAATCACACGGTTCATCAACGCGGAGCACTTAGCGTCGCGCGGGAAACCGAGAAAGCTCAGGCTCGCGCGTTTCCCCGACGCAAAACTTGAGTTTTCTCTGCTTCTCGTGCCAGCGCTGCTAAACCAAGCTGAACGGCAAACTACGCAAGCGCTTCCCGGTCGCCGCAAAAATCGCATTACCCAATGCCGGCGCAATCGGAGGCACGCCTACTTCACCGATGCCGCCAAGGGCTTCGCCTGAGTTGATGATCACCGTTTCAAACTGCGGACACTCGGCCATAGTCATCAGACCGTAATCGTTGAAATTGCTTTGCTGAACGATGCCATCCTTCAGCGTGATGTTGCCTCTAAGCGCGGCCGTCAACCCAAAGATAGCCGCACCGGAAATCTGCGCCTTCACGTTGTCCGGATGCAGC
>JACMNN010000105.1 GCA_014378555.1 Burkholderiales bacterium
ATTGGAGAACGAAAAACGTGAGCGACGCAGTGAAACAAAATTTTCATCGCAACCAAGTGAGTGTGCGTATTGCCAACGCCGATAGCGTGGATGCAGCGATCACCAGCCGATTTTCAGCGCGGGCATTTTTGCCAACGCCGGTGCCTCGCGAAGTGATTGAACATATTCTCAACGTGGCGGCACGCGCAGCCAGCGGCACCAACACTCAGCCGTGGCGCGTATATGTTGTTCAGGGCGCGAAGCGGGATCAACTGGTCGCTGAGGCTTGCGCCGCACATGACGCGATTCGCGCTAATCCTGACATTGCGGCGCAGTATCGGGATTCGTATGACTACTACCCGGAAAAATGGGTAAGCCCGTACATTGATCGGCGTCGTGAAAACGGCTGGAGTTTGTATGGCTTGCTCGGCATTACCAAACTTGATAAAGACGCGATGCATCAGCAGCAGCAACGCAACTTTCGTTTTTTTGATGCACCGGTGGGACTGTTTGTCAGCATTGACCGCGTGATGGGCCGCGGCAGCTTGGTTGACTGCGGCATGTTTTTGCAAAACATCATGGTTGCCGCGCGAGCGCAGGGCCTGCATACGTGTCCGCAGGCGGCGTGGAATGGTTTCGCAAAAATTATTCAACCGATCATCGGATCGGGTGAAGCTGAGTTGCTGGTGTGCGGCATGTCGCTCGGCCACGCCGATGAGACCGCCCTTGTGAATACGCTGCACACGCCGCGCGAGGCGGTTGAAGCGTTTACGAAATGGGTCGAATGACGATGGCGCCTTGCTGCTGGTGTTACGCTGAATGTGATGAAGTTTTTTTTGACGGGGAGTTGCAATGATCGCTAAACCACATCGCCGAAGCAACGTTGCCGTACTGATGGACGGCGTGCTTAAGCACATGGCCGTTCACGAATGGGGCGATGAAAAAAATCCACGCGTGGCGCTGTGTGTGCATGGCTTGTCACGCAATGGTCGCGATTTTGATGTGCTGGCTGATGCGCTGAGCAAAGACTTTCGCGTGTTGTGCCCGGACGTGCCGGGGCGCGGACAAAGCGATTGGCTGGCCAGCACCGAGCAGTATTCGATTCCAACCTATCTGCGCTTTATGAACGCGATGCTGACTGAGTTTGGCATCAAATCCTACGACTGGGTGGGCACGTCGATGGGCGGCATGATCGGCATGCTGATGGCCGCCGGCGCAGGTGCCGGCGCGGCGGGTTCCGCCATGAAGCGTTTTGTCATCAACGACATTGGGCCGACGCTTGAGATGGAGGCGATCAAACGCATCGCGAGTTATGTCGGGCTCATGCCAAACTTCGCCTCGTACCCAGAGTTGTATGCGGCCGCACGCACGGCCATCACCACCTTCGGGCCGCTGACCGACGAGCAGTATCAGCACATGGTGAGCACGTCGTGTTGGCGGCGTGCTGATGGCCGCTGGGAGTTCAACATGGATCCGAAAGTGGGCGACGCATTTCGCTTGGGGCTAGCGACGCCCGCCGCTGACTTGTGGCCACTGTGGCTCGCTTTAAAACAGCCCACGTTGATTTTGCGCGGCGCACATTCCGATTTGCTGAGCGCCGAGACGCTGACAAAAATGGTGGCAACTCACCCGCAAGCGATGGCGCTCACTATTGCCGACACCGGACACGCGCCGATGATTTTCGATGCGCCTACGGTCAATGCCGTCGTAGAGTTTTTGGCAGCAAAACAAGACCGCTAATCGACCTTCGCTCCGGCCTTGCGCACAACGGGCAGCATGGCGATGTATTCCGATTGCAGCAATGCCGAGAATTTTTCAGGCGTCGATGACAGCAGCACGTAGCCCTGATCTTCCATTGTTTTTTTAAGCTGCGGCGCGCTCAACGCAGCCGCGACTTGCTTCGATAAATACTGCACGATCTCGGGCGGGGTTCCGGCGCGCACCAGCACCCCGTTCCACACAATCGAGGTGTAGCCTTTAAGGCCAGCCTCCTGCATGGTTGGCACATTGGGCAACTGCCGCGCACGCTGGGTGTCAGCCACCGCCAACGCGCGCAACTTGCCGGCATTCACCAGCTCGACAATGGCTGGTAGATTGTTAAACATCATCGGCACCTGTCCGCCGAGCACATCGTTCAACGCGGGCGGGCCGCCTTTGTAAGGTACGTGCGAAATATCAGTGCCCGTTTGCGTTTTGAAGGTCTCGCCAGCAATATGCATGGTGTTGCCGTTGCCCGCAGAGGCGTACGCCAACATGCCCGGCGCCGTCTTAGCTGCGCTAATGACGTCGGCCACCGTTAAGTAGGGCGTGGCCGGATTGACCACCAGCACGTTGGCCATTTGGTGCGTCAACGAAACGGGCTGTAAATCCTTGAGCGGGTCGTAGCCCATACTCGAATAAATATGCGGATTAATCGCCAGCGACGACAGCGAACCGAGCAGTAAGGTGTAGCCGTCAGCGGGCGCAACTTTTGCCACGTAAGCGCTGCCGACGTTACCGTTGGCACCGGCGCGGTTGTCAATAATTACGGTTTGGCCCACCCGCTTACCCAGCTCTACCGCCAGCGCTCGCGCGAACACATCAGCGGCACCGCCGGCCGGGTACGGCACCACGTAGGTGATCGGTTTTGCCGGATAACCCGCAGGTTGCGCAGCCACACCTCCCGCTATCAATGCGATGGCAAAACTTAGAAGCGACCTTACACACAGCCGGGCGTTAGCAATCATGAAATACTCTCGTTGACAGCAATGCACGAGCCCATAGGGCGCACCCATTGCCGCACTAAATTTACGATGGAAACAGCGAAAACGTTAGTTTCCAAAGCACCTGAAAGCCATGCTACCGTGAGTACTATCTCGTTATCGCCCTCAGATTTCACTACCGATGAAATGTATCTTGTACTGCGTGACGCCATCATTCCGCGCCCCATTGCCTGGGTGTCAAGCATCGATGCGGCGGGCAATACCAACCTCGCGCCCTATTCGTTTTTTAACGTCTGCTCACCGAATCCTCCGATTCTGGGTTTCAGTTGCGGGCCGCGTGGCGAGGACCGCAAGAATGAGCATCACGCGATGAAAGACACTTGGGCCAACATTCGCGAGACGAAAGAATTCGTGATCAACATCGTGCCGGAAAATTTGGCTGAAGAGATGGTGCGATCGAGCGATCCGCTGCCACCGGGCGAGAGCGAGTTTGCGCATGCCGGCCTGACGCCAATAGCCTCCACGCTGGTCAAGCCGCCGCGCGTGCAGGGCGTGCCCGTTGCCTACGAATGTGTATTGCGCGAGGGCATTGCGCTCGGCCGCAGTACGTGGGTGATGGGTGAGGTGGTGAAGGTGCATATCGACGAGCGTGTGTACCTCGGTGAAAAGCGCGGCTTGAAGCATCGCATTGATGTGCTCAAGCACGTGGAACTGCGGCCTTACGCACGACTCGGCAGCAATTTTTACGCGCGGCTGCGCGCCATTGAAACGTTGGAGCGACGCGATGGCGGGCAGGCGGCTTCGTAATTTTCGCTTGGCAGTTGCGGCACTTGCATTAACGGCGGGAGCGGCTACGGCTGCAGACATTGATGCGCTTTGGGACTACAGCCAACCGGGTCTCTCGGAGTCTCGATTTCGTGATGCGTTGAAGAGCGAGTCTGGCGACGGCGCGCTGGAGCTGGAAACGCAGATCGCACGCACCTTTAGTCTGCGCCGGGAAACACCTAAGGCGCATGCGTTGCTCGACACAGTGCAGCGACGCATTAACGACAAGACGCGACCGCCAGCGCGCGTTCGTTATCTGCTTGAACGTGGGCGCACTTTTCAATCGGCAGGCGAGGCCCTGAAAGCGCGTCCGCTGTTTCTAGAAGCCTGGCAAATCGCTGACAAAGAAAAGCTGACGTTGCTGGCCATTGATGCAGCCCACATGATGGGTATTGTGCAGGCCGGCGACGAGGCCCAGCGCTGGAACGAACGCGCGATGGCGCTGGCTATGGGCAGCAACGTCCCGCGCGCGATTCGTTGGCGCGGATCACTCGCCAACAACATGGGCCACAGCGAACGTGAACGCGGCAATTTTGACGCTGCGATGAAACACTTTCAAGCGTCGTTGACCGCCTTTCAACTGACGCGCAGCAACGCGCAAATTCGCACCGCGAAGTGGCAAATTGGCAACGTGCTGCGCCTGCAGAAGCGCTTTGATGAGGCACTTGCGATGCAGTTGTTAATCGAGGTGGAAGCCGCTGAAGCCGACGAGCCCGATGGCTACGTGTTCGAAGAGATCGCGGAAATTTATCTTGTCAAGGGTGATGCCGCGAAGGCCAAACCCTACTTCGCCAAGGCAGCTGCAGCGTTGAGCAAAGATAGTGGGTTCGCCGAAAACGAGGGCGATCGACTCGCGCGCATGTTGCAGTTGGCGAAGTAGATTTTCTACCTAATGGCGCCGTATTTTCCTGAGAATACTTGTTGCAAACGGCCACTGTAAGTTGATCGTCAAGCCGCCTAGAAAACGCATCATAATTCTCTACTTTGGCGAAAGCGCGGCCCCTCATCACACAACGCGAAGCTTCGGAAAGACGGATAGATCCCGGCCCGCATTAGAACGACAAAAAGTGAATCGCGTCATGTTTTTCTCATTCTGCATTCAAGAGCACAATGATGGCGCGCATTATCAGCTTACTTGGTAAGCTGATGGTAAACTTAGGTTTATTCCGTTTCACTGCACGACAGCAAGGCAGCTCATGAGCGTAGCCACACTTACCGCAAAAGGCCAAATCGTGATCCCGGCCGCAATCCGGGCACGCTACGAGCTGACGCCAGGCACACAGGTCGAATTCGTTGACGAGGGCGGCGTCATACGCCTGCTCGTGCGGCGTCGCGTTGCGGCTTCTGACCCGGCGTCGGGTTACGGCCTGATTCGCGTCAAGCCCAGCCTACCGGGGCGCGCTATGCGGCGCTTGTCGGAGTTTGACCCCGCTTCGATGACGCTCGCCAAGTCACCAAACTCGCCCCGCAAGGCGATTAAATGATCGCAGTCGACACCAACATCCTGGCGCGTTTTTACTGTGATGATCCTGAAGATATCGAGGCTAAGCGCCAGCGTCCAGTGGCGCGCCGCCTGATGGTGGAATCGGCGTCGCTGTTCGTACCCCTAACCGTGGTGCTCGAATTTGAAAGAGTCATGCGCGGTTTTTATCAGGCATCAACAGAAGAATTTTGTCAGGCGACTGAGCACTTGCTAGGCATGGCTCACGTCACCGTCGAGCGCTGGGAAGCCGTTGCCGACGCGATCAATCTACATCGGCGCGGCCTCGACTTTGCCGACGCCTTGCATTGGGCTGGCAGCAGCGCCTGTTCAGAACTGGTGACTTTCGACGACAACGGTTTTGTGCGGCGTGCGAAGCGCTTGGACCTCTCACCCGCGGTCGTGCTTGCAGAGTAGTGCCGTTTTTCTGATCGACCGCAGTTCTTGGGTAGCCCTGTTCCCGCCGTGGAGCGTTGCAGCAACGACCACGCTTGTCCTGCTGCACCAATCAAGCGCAGCGCGGCCAGCAGTTAAGGCGTTCAGCACCAAGCTGAAGCCTTAACCCTCCGCTACGCAGCCGCCAGCAACATGTCGCCGTAGCGCGCCAAGTGCCAGTCTGAATCACCAAACGTGACGTTAATCATCGTAAGCCGCTTGAAATAATGCGACGCAGCGAGCTCGTGCGTCACGCCAATGCCGCCGTGCAGTTGCACTGCGTTTTGTCCGACGAAGCGACAACCTTGACCGATGATGGTTTTGGCACCTGAGATCGCTTTGGCGCGCGCGGCTGCGTCTGGATTGTCCACCGCGACCGCCGCTTCCAGCGCCATTGAGCGGGACATTTCGACATGCATCATCATGTCCACAGCGCGGTGCTGCAGTGCCTGATTGGTGCCGATAGCGCGACCGAATTGCTTGCGGGTTTTCAGGTATTCGACGGTCTGTTTAAGCAGCTCATCCATCACGCCTACGGATTCGGCGCAGAGCGCGGCACAGGCCACATCTAGGGCGTAATCGATGGCCGCCTGGGCACCACCGCGCGTGCCAATCAGCGCATCTGCGCCCAGGTTAACGCCGCTGAAATCAATATCGGCGCCGCGCTGAGCGTCTTGCATCGGATAGGCGAGACGGGTCACGCCGGCGGCCTTGGCATCAACCAGAAACAGCGAAGCGCCGGTGTCGCCGGACACCATGGCCGACACCAACAACTGGTCCGCGCAATCGCCACCCAGTACGGTGATTTTTTTGCCGCTGAGCACAAAGCCGGCGCCACTTACCTGCGCCGACATCGCCACCGCAGCGCGCTCGTAGCGCTGACCCGGTTCGGTGTGTGCGAACGCGTATAGCGTTTCGCCGCTGGCGAGCCCTTCGGACAATGTTGCGCGCTGTGCCTCGGTACCCGCCGCCTTGATCAATGCCGCCGGCAACACGGCACAGCCGAGATACGGCTCTAGCAACAGCCCGCGCCCGATCTGCTCCATGACCACCATCGTGTCAATGCCGCCACCGCCCAAGCCGCCATCAGCCTCGGCCACGGGCAGCGCCATCAGGCCAATTTCGGCAAGCTGATTCCAATGCGCACGTGACCAGCCCTCGGACGACCTGATGACCTTCCAGCGATCATCAAACGTGTAATCACGAGCAATGAATTTGCCGAGCGAATCTTTGAGGGCAATTTGTTCTTCAGTGAGAGAAAAGTCCATGCTTACAGCCCCAATACCAATTGCGTAATGATGTTGCGTTGAATCTCGTTGGACCCGCCGTAAATGGAGGTCTTGCGGAAATTGAAATAATGACCGGAGGCGTAGCGGAAAGCTTCGCTGGACAGCCATTCGACGTCGGCTGCGCCGTGCTCGCCTTCGCGTACGTACGGCAGCGCAGCGGGCCCCGCAGCGATCATGGTCAGCTCAGTCAGCGCCTGCTGAATTTCGGAGCCCTTGATCTTGAGCAGTGAGGCCTCCGGTCCGGGTTGCCGTTTTTCTCGTTCAGCGTCGAGCACTCGCAACAGCGTGATTTCGAGCGCGCGCAACTCGATCTCAACCTGTGCGAGACGATCACGAAAACGCACGTCTTCAATCAGCGGCTTGCCGTTTGATTTTGCCTGTTTGGCAACGTTGTGCAGCCGCTTGACGATGCGTTTGCAACGGCCAACGCCGGCGATACCGGTGCGCTCGTGCGACAACAAAAACTTGGCATAAGTCCAGCCTTTGTTTTCTTCGCCAACCAGATTTTCGACCGACACTTTGACGTTGTCGAACCACACCTCGTTGACCTCATGCTCTTGATCGAGCATGATGATCGGACGCACGGTGATACCCGGCGTTTTCATGTCGATCAACAGGAAACTAATGCCCTCTTGCCGGCGTCCTTCGGATGAAGTGCGCACTAGGCAGAAAATCCAGTCGGCATGTTGCCCGAGGGTGGTCCACGTTTTCTGGCCGTTGACGACGTAGTGATCGCCGGCGGGGTCAGAAACACGTTCAGCCTTGCAATTCACCGATGCTAAATCGGAGCCAGCGCCCGGTTCTGAGTAGCCCTGACACCACCAGTTTTCGCCCGAAAGAATTTTCGGCAGATGGTAGTCTTGCTGCGCCTTGTTCCCGAAGTTCATGATCACCGGAGCCACCATGCGCAGCCCAAACGGGATCAACTGTGGCGCACCTGCATCGGCGGTGACTTCGTCAAAAATGTGCTGCTGTGTGGCATTCCAACCGGTGCCGCCAAAGGTCTTCGGCCAGCCCACGCCAACCCAGCCTTTTTTATGTAGCGTGCGATGCCAGGTTAGAAAGTCTTCGCGCTCTAGCCGCGAGCCTTCGAGCACTTTACGTGCTGCCTTAGGGTCAAGATTAGCGAGCGTAAACTCACGTACCTCATTTTCGAAAACCTGTTGTTCCGACGAATAGCGTAAATCCATGTGTGCCTCAAAAACTCAATGTGACTATGCAGATTTCAGTTAATCCTCAAGTGTAAGCAAACTTCTATATGTCTATACCCACTTTTTTAGAGAATCAACTCAGCTTGCCCGTAATAGGAGCACCGCTGTTCATCATCTCACACCCGCCGTTGGTGTTGGCGCAGTGCATGGCGGGTGTGATCGGCGCGTTTCCAGCGTTAAACGCGCGGCCGAAAGAGCAGCTTGATGAGTGGCTTGCTGAGCTCACTGAAAAACTCGCTGCCGCACGCGCAGCTGAGCCAACACGGCGCATCGCGCCATATGCTGTTAATCAGATCGTGCATGCCAGCAATGACCGTCTCGACTACGACATGCAGATGTGTGAAAAGTACAAAGCACCGATGCTGATCACCAGTTTGCGCGCGCCGGGGGATGTGGTGCAGCAGGCGCATGCCTGGGGCGGGGTGGTGTTCCACGACGTTATTTCTATTCGTCATGCCGAGAAGGCGCTAGAGGCTGGCGTTGACGGCCTTATTCTGGTGTGCGCCGGCGCTGGGGGTCACGCCGGTACGTTGTCACCGTTTGCGTTGGTGCGCGAAATTCGCCGCTTCTACCAAGGCCCAATCGCGCTGTCAGGATCGATTGCGCACGGCTCGAGCATCCTTGCGGCGCAAGCGATGGGGGCCGACTTCGCCTACATGGGCACCCGCTTCATCGCAACGCAAGAAGCACGCGCGCAGGAGGCTTATAAGGAAATGATTGTCAATTCCACCGCGCAAGACATCATCTACTCATCATTGTTTACCGGTATTCATGGCAACTACCTGAAAGGCTCGGTGAAAAGCGCAGGACTCGATCCTGACAATCTCCCGACCGCCGACAAAACTTCGATGAATTTTGGTGGCGGCGCGGTCAAAGCGTGGAAAGATATTTGGGGCTCAGGCCAGGGTGTGGGGCAAATGGATGATGTGCCAACGACGGCAGTGCTGGTGGAGCGATTGCGCGCCGAGTATCGCGAGGCGGTGGAGCTGACGCAGCGGAAGTCAGCAGCGTATTTGTAGCAGCGCGAA
>JACMNN010000106.1 GCA_014378555.1 Burkholderiales bacterium
CACCTGTTTAAGCGTCGCGCGGCGTTGCGAAAAGCCTTTCGGATAACGCGTGACGGGCCAGTCGTATGCCTCCAGCAGTGACGCCGCCCAAGGCTTGCCAACCAAATGCAACGCATAGCCGGCGCGCTGCAATCGCTGCAGTGCCGGAATCAGCAATACGACGTCGCCGATGAAGTTGCGGATGCGGACGATAAGGGGGCGTGAGGGAGTGGACATGCAGTGTTGGTCGATAATTGCCAGTGTTTCGTCTGCGATGCTAGCAAGGGCAGTTCTAGAAATTCATTTTTCGGGATGGAATGCAAGGCGCACAGCGCGCAGCAACCGGAATGTACGCTCTGGTACATAAGGATTGCGAGCACTGTGCAACGCCGCAGTCCGCCCGACAAATGAATTTATAGGCGTGCCCGCAACATAAAAAGTCCACCCTATGAGTCAACCCCTCTCGTTCGCCCGCCAACCTATCACCAGCAACGAGGTCAAGGCGTTTCACGACACCAGCCTAAGTCTGCTCACGTGGCCGCGCACCATGATTGAGTTTGAAGACGTGGATGTGTGGCGCTGGATTGCCACCAACCACCGCAACAATTGCCTGCTGTGGGACGAGGAAGATCTTGCCCGTCGCACCCGCTCGACGGACGCCGACATCACCGCCAACAAGCGTGCGATCGACGGTTATAACCAAGCGCGAAACGATGCCACTGAGCGCGTTGACGAATTTTTGCTGCTGTCGCTCGGACTGATTGATCCGGCCACAGCCGGCACCGATCAGCCGGTTTCACGCGTTAACGCCAGCGCGCGTTTGAGTAGCGAAACCGCAGGCAGCATGATCGATCGCATGTCCATCATGTCGCTAAAAATCAAAGCGATGACCGCGCAAACTGTGCGGGTGGATGTGGACCAATCGCATCGTGCATCGACCCAACTGAAGCTGCAACGTCTGCACGAACAGCGCAATGATTTGGGCGCATGCTTGGATGAGCTGCTCGCCGACAGTCGCGTCGGGCGCGCCTATTTCAAGGTGTATCGTCAGTTCAAAATGTACAACGACCCGCGCTTCAATCCAGTGCTAGTGGCCGAGGCGAAGGCCGCATCTTCAGCAGCAGCGCAGCAGTAATATCGTGACGAAACTAGATGAGTTTCACCGTTTGTGGCCGTGAAAATCCTCATCGTAAAAACGTCATCGATGGGCGACGTGGTGCACACCATGCCCGCTATTTCCGACATCGCGGCCAACCTGCCAGACGCGCAGATTGACTGGCTAGTTGAAGCCGCGTTCGCCGCGCTGCCAGCGATGCATCCGGCGATTCGCACAGTGATTCCGATTGCCTGGCGAAAGTGGCGCAGAAGCTTGTTCACAGCGGACACCCGCGCCGCGCTGGCTGCAGCTCGGGCGCAGTTGCAGGCGGAAAAATACGATCTAGTAATCGACTTTCAGGGCTTGCTGAAAAGCGCGCTGTGGGCGGTGCAAGCGCGCGGCCCACGAGCAGGCTACGACTGGGCCAGCGCGCGTGAACCGTTGGCATCTTTGTTTTACGCAAAACGCGCTGCGGTGGCGGTTGATCAGCATGCTGTCGAGCGATCACGGCAACTCGCAGCGGCTCATTTGAACTACCTCGTAACCGGCGCACAACGCTTCGGACTGCGTGCGCCCGACGCAGGCTGGAGACCGAAAGCCGCGCGTTACGCCGTGCTAATCACCGGAGCCAGTCGCCCAGAAAAACTGTGGCCAGAATCGTCATGGCAAGCGATTGCCGCCACGCTCAGCGCGCAGGGCTTCGCGTTGGTATGGCTATGGGGCAGTGCTGCAGAGGGCGAACGCGCGAAGCGATTGGCAGCGGATGCAGGCGGCGAAGTCCCGCCGTTCCTGACCGTGAAAGACGCCAGCGCGGTGCTTGCCGGTGCCGCGCTGTGCGTCGGCCTCGATACCGGCTTCACCCACATCGCCGCCGCCTTCGGCGTCAGCACCATCGGCATTTACTGCGACCACGAACCGGGGCTGGTGGGAATCACTGGCGAGGGCTATGTGGCTAGCGTGGGTGGGCGGGGGAGGGTGCCGACCATCGATGCCGTGCAATCATTGCTGCATCGCGCCCCTGCGAATTAACCGCAAACCGCAATATCCAACTCGTTCTCTTGTTATGACCCTCCCCTACAACTTCTCCCCCGGCCCCGCGATGCTTCCGCCTGAAGTCATTGAACACATTCGCGCTGATTTGCCGGAGTGGCATTGGCACGGCATAGGGCAGGGCGCGAGCGTGATGGAGGTGTCGCACCGCGGCAAAGCGTTTGAGCAGTTGATGGCCGAGGCTGAGGCGGATCTGCGGGAATTGCTGGCGATTCCGGCTAATTACCAAGTGATTTTTATGCAGGGTGGCGCGTGGGCGCAGTTCGCGGCGGTGCCGATGAATTTGTTGCGCGCCGATGAGACAGCACACTACGTGGTGTCGGGCGGGTGGTCGAAAAGTGCGTCGATTGAGGCGGCAAAATTTGGTCGCGTCGAGGTGGTAGCTTCTAGCGAATCGGCAGGCTATACGCGGGTTCCTGCGCGAAATGACTGGTTATCGACTTATGGCATAAATAGCGCTATACGCCCGATTGATGAAGGCGCTTCACCATCAAGCTATACCTACGTTTGTTCGAACGAAACGGTGTTCGGCAATGAAGTTCACACGCTCCCAGAGGCGCTTGCGTCGCCACTGGTGGTGGATGCGTCATCGCATTTTTTGTCGCGTCCGATGGATGTTGCAGCTTGCGGTTTAATCTACGCTGGGGCGCAAAAAAACATCGGCCCCGCCGGTGTGACTGTCGTGATCGTTCGCGACGATCTGCTTGACCGTGCGCCTAAAAATATCCCGTCGGTGTTTCACTACAAACACACGATCGAGCACAAGTCGTTGTTCAACACGCCACCGGTATTCTCGATTTATGCGACTGCGCTGACGCTCAAGTGGATTAAAGCGCAAGGTGGGCTGGCGGAGATGGAGCGGCGTGCTGTCGCTCGATCAACGTTGCTCTACAACGCTATCGACAACAGCGAACTGTTCAACGCGCCGGTCGAAACAGCAGATCGCTCGCGCATGAATGTGGTTTTTGATACCGGCAATGCCGACACCGACGCCGCCTTCGTTAAATTTTGTGATGCGCGTGGCCTGATGTCGCTCAAGGGCCATCGGGTGCGCGGTGGCATGCGTGCATCCATTTACAACGCCATGCCACTGGCCGGAGTTGAAGCGTTGGTGGCGGCGATGCGCGAGTTCGAGGCAACGCTCGCGTGATCTAGCGTGTGCGTCGTTTCGCCGGCAGCGGGGAGCCGTCCTACGAAAATTGGGTGTAGTTCCCGACAGCGTTGAGTCAGGACCAAAGATATCGTTGAGCCATGTTGTCAATGCTGCCCTGAACAGTAGATGCATCGCGCACCAGTAACCGGCGCCCGATGTGCGATCTGCCCTCCGCAGCAGCAACGTCATCTTCAAAGGTCTCAAAAATGAAATCAAATATCGAACTCTCTCGCGCCGCAGAAAGCGGCAAATTGCCTGCCAGCGCGGCGTCATGTGACTCGCGCCTAGGCTGGGCACGACTGCGGTCAATTTCTGCAGCTTTAGTGGTCGGAAGCGCGATCGCGTTGACCGGCTGTGCCTCCAACGCCCCACAGAGCCGCGGCTACGAAAGCTCGCCTGTCGCGGGCGCTGTGGAGTCTGGCTACATCGATGATGTGCAATATTTTCAGGGTGGCGGATCGACCACTGGAGCGGGCGCCATTATCGGCGGCGTTGCCGGCGGGGTGATCGGTAACCAGATTGGCGGCGGCGTCGGCAACACGGTGGCCACTGTCGCCGGTGCTGTGGGCGGCGCGTTGCTCGGTAATGAAATAGAACGCAACAATCAGAACGCCAGCCAATACGCCATGGTGCGAGTGCGGCTTGACAATGGCGCACGGATCGAGATCCGTCAGCAATCCGATTTTGGACTGCGCGCCGGCGATCGCGTCCGCGTGTACGACCGCCAGCGCATCACACGGGGCTAAACGCCTTTCTGAGATAGCGAGCTGCGCCCGCGCCTGAACTGAGTTGCAGGCGGCGGCGCTGAACCCTGCGGGCGCGTCGCAATAGATTTGCCCAGCCCCGAGGCGCGGCTGCCATGCGAAAATTCGGGTTGTTAACCAATCGGTTGTAGGCGCGCCGCCAAGGCGTCGCACGGCAACCGCATCCGCATGCCCGATCTAGCCGCGCTCCGCACCCAAATTGACGCTATTGACGATCAGATGCTTAAGCTGATTTGCCAACGCGCGAACATCGCCCTTGAAGTGGGGCACGTTAAATTGCCCGGCTCGCCGCTGTACCGACCCGAGCGTGAAGCGATGATTTTGCGCCGCATCCAGGCGGCCAACCCGGGGCCGCTTTCGAATGATTCAGTGGCGCGAATATTTCGCGAAGTCATCAGCAATTGCATGGCACTAGAGCAGCCTCTGGTGATCGCATTTTTAGGGCCGGAAGGCACGTTCAGCCACGCTGCAGCGTCGAAACATTTCGGCACCGCGCCGACCTTTGAGCCGTGCCCAACCATCGATGAAGCGTTCCGTCAGGTTGAAGCAAAAACGGCCGATTACGCGGTGGTGCCGGTGGTTAATTCGACCGAAGGATTTGTTGGCCGCACGCTTGATCTTTCGATCTCGAGTCCGCTCAAGGTATGCGCTGAAATTGACTTTCGGGTGCAGCAAAATTTGATGAGCGTCGAGCCAAGCCTCGACACCGTGACTCAGGTGTATTCGCACTCACAGTCGTTGGCGCAAACGGCCGGATGGCTGGCTCGACACGCACCGAATGCGGCTCGCGTTCCGGTTGCGAGCAATGCCGAGGCAGCGCGATTAGCGTCCATCACGCCGGGCAGTGCGGCCATCGCGGGCGAGCTGGCTGCTGCGCGCTACAACGTGCCGATTTTGTTTCGTAACATCGAAGATTCACCGAACAACACGACGCGCTTTTGGGTGCTGGGACGGCAGGATGTCGGCGCGTCGGGCAATGACAAAACCAGCTTAATTCTGGCCGCACCGAACCGTCCGGGATCGGTGGTTGACATGATCGAACCGCTCAAACGGCACGGCGTATCGATGACCCATTTTGAATCGCGTCCGTCGCCAGATCGTCTATGGGAATATTACTTTTTCCTCGACGTGCAGGGCCACACCTCCGACGCCACCGTGGCTGCAGCGTTGGCCGATGTGAAGGCGCAATCGAGCTACTTCAAAATCGTCGGCAGTTATCCCGCAGCGGTTCTTTAGTTTCGCCGGCACGATTATGTTGCTCGCTGATTTTTTGATTCGTAAGGTGGGCAGTCTCTGCCCACCGTGGTTTTGCCTTTCCGAGTGGGTTGTTTCGCCCAGTTTCGGTGGGCACGGGGTGCCCACCCTACGTGTAACTTTCCTTCTGACGGGAAAGCAGGCAAGACCATGATCACAAAAATAAACACCCTCGCCATCATCGGCGTCGGCCTCATCGGCGGCTCGCTGTCACTGGCGTTGAAAGCGAAAGGCGCGGTCGGTCGCGTCATCGGTGTGGGGCGCTCGCCGGAGAACCTTCAAGAAGCGCTGCAACTCGGCATCATCGACGCTGTTGCCACGCTGGATGAGGCCGCGCGCGCTGACATCATTTTTGTTGCCACACCGGTGGCGCAAATGCCGCAGGTGTTCGCCGCCCTCGCGCCGCATTTGGGCGCAACCAGCATCATCACCGATGGCGGTAGTACCAAGCAAGACGTGATCGCTGCTGCGCGATTGTTGTTGGGTGCAAAGTTCAACCAGTTCGTTGCCGCGCACCCGATTGCTGGCACTGAAAAGACCGGCGCCGCGGCCGCGTTCGCGACGCTATACGAACAGCGCAAAGTGGTAATTTGCGCTGAACCCGACAGCAACGCCGCAGCTGTCGAGCAGGTTGCCGCCATGTGGCAACTTACGGGCGCAGACATTCATCAGATGAGCGCGGCGGAGCATGACGATGTGTTCGCCGCTGTGAGCCATTTGCCGCACCTGCTCGCGTTCGCCTTGGTCGACATGCTCGCGGGTATGCCGCGCGCCGATCAGTATTTCAACTATGCTGCCAGTGGCTTTCGCGACTTCACCCGCATCGCTGCCGGATCGCCCGAAATGTGGCGCGACATTAGTGCCGCCAATCGCGTGGCACTACGCGAACAGTTGCGCCAATATCGCGAACGACTCGACGCATTCGACGCGTGGCTTGGCCGCGCAGCACCTGACGACATCAAAGCGATCGAGCGCGCCTACAGCCGCGCCGCCAACGCTCGCCGTGCGTGGCAACGGCACATTGAGCACGATGAGCCGATGCCGCAGTTCAATAGCGGTGGCGGACAAGAAGAATAGCGATCGTCGCGCCGCGTCGCTGACGCGACGCAATACGACCCATAAAATAAGTCGTATGAACTTCATCGACCTACCCGTTAACCGAACAGCCCGCGGCACACTGCAACTGCCCGGCTCTAAAAGTGTCTCGAATCGCGCGCTTTTGCTGGCTGCACTTGCGCGAGGGCAAACCACGTTGACTGGGCTTCTCGAATCCGACGACACCCTTGTGATGCGCGACGCGCTGGCCAAGCTGGGCGTGGTGACCGCGCTGGGTGCGGCCAGCGACGTGTTGACGGTGACCGGCTGTGGCGGGGCGTTTGCCACGCTTTCGGCCGACCTGTTTGTTGGAAATTCCGGCACGTCAGCGCGCTCGCTGGTGGGCACGTTGGCGCTTGCTGCGGCACCCGGCGCAGCGTATGCGATCGATGGCGTGCCGCGCATGCGCGAGCGGCCGATTGGCGACTTGGTGGATGCGCTGCTGCAAATGGGTGCCGCGATTGACTACACCGGCACGCCGCGATTTCCGCCGTTGGTAATTCGCGGTGGCGACATACGGGTTGACCAGCCGATTCCAATTCGTGGCGATGTGTCGTCGCAGTTTTTGACCGGACTGCTGATGGCGCTGCCGCTAGTGACCACGCGCACCGGGCGCAGCGCCAGCATCGAGGTGGTCGGGGAGCTCATCTCAAAGCCGTACATCGAAATCACGCTTGCCATGATGCGGCAGTTCGGCGTTCACGTTGAGCGCGATGGCTGGCAACGATTCACGGTGCCCGGTGGCAGCGCGGCTGCCTATGTCTCGCCCGGACATTACGCGGTGGAAGGCGACGCGTCGACGGCATCGTATTTTCTGGCGGCAGCGGCGATTGCCGGTGGCCCCATCCGCGTTGAGGGCGTCGGTCGTGCGGCGCTGCAGGGAGACGTCAAGTTTGCTGACGCACTGGCCGCTACCGGCGCGCAAATTACCTGGGAGGACCACGCGATCATCGCGCAGGCCCCGGCGAACGGTCGTTTGCGCGCCATTGATGCCGACATGAACCACATTCCCGATGCGGCGATGACGTTGGCCGTTGTTGCGCTGTTTGCCGAGGGTACGACCCGTTTAACCAACATCGGAAGCTGGCGGGTTAAAGAAACCGATCGCATCAAGGCGATGGCTACCGAATTGCGCAAGCTCGGCGCGACGGTTGAAGAGGGCGCAGACTGGATAACCATTACGCCGCCTGCTGTGCTCAACGCCAACGCCGCCATTGATACCTACGACGATCACCGGGTGGCGATGTGCTTCGCGCTGGCAAGCCTTGGGCGGCGCGGCGTGCCCATTCGCATCAACGATCCGGCGTGCGTAAACAAGACTTTTCCGGGATATTTTGCAGCGCTTGGCGACGTAGCTGGTGCGGCCTAAAATCGAGTGGGACAGTCGTCTTAAGTACCGCGAATAATTTGATTGCAGGCGTTGATGGCTGCATCTGATTGACGCATTGCCAGGCCGCGCTCTCGCCCAAGACGACACCGATCTGCGAATACATAGGATAGTTATGCCCCGTACCTCACCCCCAACGACTGACGTCGAATCGGTTGACCAACCGGCGCGGCGTGATTTGTTTAAACGCGCCGCCGGTGCAGTTGCGGTTGCGGCCGTCGGCAACAGCGCCATTGCGCAACCAGCGATGGGTGCGGTCACCAACGAGGTGAAACGCGCCACCGGTGCCGCCACTTTTGGCAAAACGCTTAAGCGCGGTATCAATGGGCAGCTTTCCGCCGAAACGCTGCAAAGTTTTGAAGATGCAACCGTCAGTGGCAAGTTCGCTGACTGGGAGCGATTGCCGGTAAACAACGAGCTGCGACTGGTCAATCCGCTGGCGGCCTACATGTGGGACAAAGATCCGTTGGCCGCTGACGTGATCAAGTTGCCGGCGTTCCCGGCGCTTGATTCGGAGCGTTTGGCCGAAGAGGCGATGGAGCTCTACTGGATGGCGCTGTTGCGCGATGTGCCGCTGTGGGATTACGAGCGCAGCAGTCTCGCTCGCGACGCGGTGGCCGAGCTGAGCAAGACCAAACTTAACGCCAAAGTGACGCAGCAAACTTTGTTTCGTCTGGGCACTCCAGGCGAGAGCGAAGGACACTGGATATCGCAGTTTTTGTGGATGCCCGTCCCGTTCGGTGCGCAGAATTTGTGGCAGGCGTATCGGGTGCCGTTCAAGGGCACCGATTTCATGACCAGCTGGGACGAATATTTAAAGGTAGCCAACGGCGAATGGCCGCCCGGCATCCTGAACCATTTCGCCAATTTGTATTACCTGCGCTCGGGTCGCGACGTGGGCGAATATGTGCACTGGGACTTCTGCAATCAAGCGTCGATCAACGCTGCAGCAATTTTGCTCGGCAATCCGCATCGTCCGCGCGAGGGATGGCCCGAGACTAACCCGTACAAAACCTCGCGCACGATGAATGGTTTTGTCAACCTCGGCCCCGGCTATGCGCAAAACGCAATGGGCGTGGTCTGCGATCTTGCGTTCAAGGCGTGCTGGAACGAAAAATGGCTTCGCCATCGTGCGTTGCGTCCCGAGGAATATGGCGCGCTGGTCGATCGCACGGTGCGTGGCGAAAGCTTGGGTATTCACCCGCTGATCGTCCAATCAGAGGCGGTCAAACGGGTGCGCGCTAAGTTCGGCTCCGCGCTGTTGCCACAGTCATATCCTGAGGGCTGCCCGCCGCATCCTGCGTATCCGTCCGGTCATGCGGTGGTCGCCGGTGCCTGCGTGACCGTGCTCAAGGCGCTGTTTGACGAGGCGCGCAAGATTCGTTTTCCGATGCAGCCAACGTTCGACGGCAAAGACTGGGAATCGATTAGCCCGCATGTTCCGGCGCCCACCGTGGGTGCCGAGCTGAACAAGCTCGCAACAGCCATTGCAATGGGCCGCAACTTCGCGGGCATCCATTGGCGTAGTGATGCATGGCAGGGTTTACTGCTAGGTGAGAGCGTGGCGACGGCGTGGCTGAAGACCGAGAAAATGAAGTGCGTCGAAGGCCAGCAGGGCTGGCTTAAAAACTACGTGTTCACGAGTTTTTCTGGGCAGAAGGTCTTGGTTTAAGGCCAAAAGCTTTACGCTGAAAGCCCGATTCAGGCGCGCTTATAGCCATTTCCGCGTGAAAGTCGACTTTTCATCATATGACTACGCAGCCCCTTCTCGCAAAGGGGTTGCATAAAAAGCTGAATGTGGAAAACTAGCGGCTGCGAGTTTGCGTACCCGGTAGGACGTTTGCTCGCAGCAGATTCACTTTTTCCATCAGGAGTCACCATGTCACGCCCTTTTCAACCGCTTCAGTCTGCCATTAGAGTCAGCCTTTTGGGCACAGCTTTAGCGCTCGCGCCAGTCACGTCAATGGTCGGCGCCGCGTTTGCCGCAGCACCGATGGTCAAAACGCAGGCGCCCGGTTTCTACCGCATGATGCTCGGCGATTTTGAGGTCACCGCGATTTCCGACGGCACCGTCAAACTGCCAATGAAAGACCTGCTGACCAACACCACACCCGCTAAGGTGGATGCTGCCCTCAAGCGCGCCGCCATCGCCTACCCAATCGAGACGGCAGTCAACGCCTATCTGATCAACACCGGCAGCAAGCTGGTGCTCATCGACACCGGCGCGGCTGGCCTGTTCGGCCCGACCCTCGGCAACCTGCTCACCAACCTGAAAGCGCCGGGCTACCAGCCCGAGCAGATCGATGAGATCTACATCACGCACATGCACGCCGATCACGTTGGTGGACTGATGACCAGTGGTGCCGGTGCCGCCATCGCGTTCCCCAACGCCACACTGCGCATCGACAAAGCGGACACTGACTATTGGTTGTCAGAGGCCAACATGAATGCGGCACCGGCAGATGGAAAAGGATTTTTTCAGGGCGCGATGGCATCGGTGAATCCGTACGTAGCGGCAGGCAAACTCAAAACATTCGAAGGTGGCGTTGAGCTGGTGCCCGGCATCCGCTCGCAAGCCACGCACGGCCACACCGCCGGCCACAGCGTCTACATCGTCGAAAGTAAAGGCGAAAAGCTGGTGCTGTGGGGCGACTTAATGCACGTCGCAGCAGTGCAGTTTGAAAATCCGGCTGTGACGATTAAGTTCGACAGCGATGTGAAAGCAGCCGCGAAAGAGCGCGTAAAGGCGTATGCCGATGCCGCAAAAGGTGGCTACATCGTTGGCGTGTCACACATCAGCTTTCCGGGTTTGGGTCGAGTGCGCGCAAACGCCGGCGGCAAGGGCTACAGCTGGATTCCGGTGAACTATTCGTCGTTGAAGTAAGTTCTCGCATTCCCGCGCGAATGAATGGCCTTCGGCGGTGATACGAGGCGGAACCGCAAGCGTTCCGCCCTACGGCTGTTTTCGATATCCCGCTCGTCGCGGAACAGATGTTCCCAGAGCCGCCGTTGCCGCGTAGGGCGGAACGCTTGCGGTTCCGCCGAATGGGGTGGCATTGCAACGTCACGCGAATAAATGGCCTTCGGCGGCGGCACCAGGCGGAACCGCAAGCGTTCCACCCTACGCTCCGTCATTCCCCTATTTCCAGTTCCGTCACGTCGCCACCCGCCCAATCGCGCGGATACAACCCGCTGGCGACGCAACGATGAAATGTCGAATGCGGCCAGTCGGCGACGATCAAAGAATGACCGTGCTTGACCGGGTTGTAGTGAACGTAATCGAAGTGCCTCTCGAAATCCCGCTCGTCACGGATTAGGTGTTCCCAGAATCGCCGTTGCCAGATGCCGGGTTCGCCGTTGTTGACGCGCGTCTCCGAGCGCCGTTCGGTTGCGGGAATCGCCCGGTTGAAACGAATCTTGATCGCGCGAATGCGGCTCGAAAAATCGGCATCGCCCGGCGGCAACGTCAGCATCATGTGCATGTGTTCGGGCAACACCACAAATGCATCGATGCGAAACGGTCGCTCCTGTTTCGTCTTGCGCACCGCCTCGCGTAAGGCATCCATGTTGTCGACCAGCAACCGATTACCGCTGCGCTCAAGCAAATTGACCGTAAAGAAATACGACCCGCCAGGCACAAAAAGACGACGAAAATCAGGCATACCGAAGTGTAGGTTGGGACGCTTGCGGTCCCGACTGCTTACTTTGCCGAAGGCTGTTCAATCGCGGGACTCGGCGCACCACCGCATCCGGCGGAACCGCAAGCGTTCCGCCCTACGAGCTTTACTGCCGTCACCCTTGCCATTGGACACAAGCGCACCACTAACGCTTTAACGTTAAGTAGAAGTTCTCGTGGGGTCCCAACGCGAGCAGAATAAGTTTTTTCGGCTTCAGTTTGTTGGGCAGCAGCTCATACGCAAGAAGCATTTCCTGCCTGTTGAGTTTGAATTTGTGAACGAATACGCCCAACAGATCGCCCTTCTTTTCCTGGCCTAACGTGAGGTTTTCAACGACGGCTGCGATTTCCGCATCCACGATCTTTTTTTCCTTCGTATGCAGCTTTTTCACGACCCGATCAAATGATGAGGTCGCGCAAACTTCGAGCAACACGACTCAGCCAAACTCGTACGGCGCAAGATGTCCGGCCTTCACCTCTTCCCGCGAAAGCAGAATGTCCTGCACCATCCGAAGCGGCAGATCTGGATTCTCGAGAACGGCTTTGCCGATTCGCGCCCAGTATTCAATTTGTCTTGGCACTGAGCGATGCTCAGCTGCAGCGCTGATTTTGGCTAATTCCACCAAGTCATCGGAAAGTTTCAGTGCGGTGGCCATGCGGAGCTCCAATACAGCGTATCTATAGCCATCATTTTACGCCCGCATGCAACCTTTTGCTACCTGTGTTGGCGAAGAGCGTGTCGGCTACATTCCAGTGGGGAAAGATGACCCAGCGCGCTGTGAATTTGTTTGACCTTTAACCGGTCATCACAGATATTCAAACAGCGTTTAACGTCGGAGTTGTTGGTCAATTCTGTGCGACATCGAAGCGTTTGTGGACGCGGTTGAAGGCACGGCCATGGTCCTGCGGATCGCCGGCCTCATTAAGATAGGTCTCGAATCCCATGCGGCTGTAGTAGGCCAGCCCACCCACGTTGTGGACGCGGATCGAGGCGTTGATCGCTGAAAAACCGAGCGCAGAGGCGACCTCGCGGGTGTGGACAAACAGCGCGCTGCCCACGCCCGATTTGTGACGCGACCGGCTGGTAAAGGTTGCGATGTCCACCCACCCAGCGGGCAGACTGCCGTAGGTGCTCAGCGACTGAAAACCCGCAATGGCCCCGTCGGAATCGACCGCCACCAAACAGGAAACAACGGCGTTGCCAGAGATGAACCACTCGCGCATTTCTTCAGGCGCCAACTCATTGGTCATCGCTGTCGTGCCGCCAACCCGAATGATCTCGTTGAGCAGCGTGCGCATCGCTTCGATGTCGGTGTCAACGGGTGGCCGGATAGTCAGGGGTTCAATGCAGGGTTTCATCGTGCGGGCTTAGTAGGGCGGAACGCTAGCGGTTCCGCCGAATGGCGTGGCGTTGCAACGTCACGCGAATGAATGGCCTTCGGCGGTGGCACGAGGCGGAACCGCGAGCGTTCCGCCCTACGGCTGTTTTCGAAATTCCGCTCGTCACGGGTCAGATGCTCCCAGAATCGCGGTTGCCGCGTAGGGCGGAACGCTTGCGGTTCCGCCGAATGGGGTGGCATTGCAACGTCACGGGAATGAATGGCCTTCGGCGGCGGCACGAGGCGGAACCGCTAGCGTTCCACCCTACGCAGTTATCCCGTTACTTGGGTATTGCGCAACCGAATATGCAATTCCCGCAACTGTTTTTCATTTACGGGAGTCGGTGCATCCACCATCAAGTCTTGTCCGCGCTGCGTTTTTGGGAACGCGATTACGTCGCGGATCGATTCGGCTTCGCACATCATGGTGACGATACGGTCGAGACCGAAGGCGATACCCGCATGCGGCGGCGCGCCGTATTGCAGGGCATCGAGTAAGAAGCCGAACTTGGCGCGTTGATCTTCCTCGCTGATGCCGAGCGTGGCAAATTGTTTGGCTTGCAGTTCGGGGCGGTGGATACGCACTGATCCGCCGCCGAGTTCCCAGCCGTTCATGGCGACGTCGTAGGCTTTGGCCAACACCTGACTTGGGTCGGTGTCGAGCAGTGGCCAGTGGTCGTCTTTGGGGCTGGTGAACGGGTGGTGGGCGGCCACATAGCGCTTGTTTTCTTCGTCGTACTCGTAGCACGGGAAGTCGACTACCCAGCACGGCTTGAAGCCTTTTTCGAAGAAGCCGAGTTCTTGGCCGTGCTGCACGCCGATCTTCGCGCGCAGGGCGCCCATCGCGTCGTTGACTACCTTTTTGCGATCCGCGCCGAAGAAGATGATGTCGCCGCTCTGCGCGCCGCTACGGCTGATGATCTGAGCGATTGAGTCGGGCGTGAGGAACTTCACCACCGGGCTTTGCAGGCCTTCTTCGTTTAGTTTGGTAACGTCGTTAACTTTGATCCAGGCCAACCCTTTCGCCCCGTAAATAGCGACGAACGTGGTGTAGTCGTCGATCTCTTTGCGCGAAATTTTTGCGCCGCCCGGAACGCGCAGGCACACCACGCGACCGTCCTTTAAATCGGCCGCACCACGGAAGACTTTGAAGTCCACCGTCTTCATGACGTCGGTAAGTTCGGTGAGTTCAAGCTTGACGCGCAGGTCGGGCTTGTCGCTGCCGTATTTGCTCATCGCCTCTGAATACGGCAGACGCGGGAAGGCCGGCAGGTCAACGCCAATACCCTTCTTCCACAGGTGACGGATCAAACCCTCCATCATGTCCTGCACGTCAAACTCGGTTAAGAACGACGTTTCGATATCGATCTGCGTGAACTCGGGTTGACGATCAGCGCGCAGGTCTTCGTCGCGGAAACATTTGACGATTTGGTAATAGCGGTCAAAGCCCGCCACCATCAACAATTGCTTAAAAAGCTGCGGGCTTTGCGGCAGCGCGTAGAACTGGCCGTCATGCATGCGTGACGGCACTAGGAACTCGCGCGCGCCTTCGGGCGTGCTCTTGTAGAGCACCGGAGTTTCGATGTCGACAAAGCCGCGGTCGTCCAAGTATTCACGCGCAGCGCGGGCGACCTTGGCGCGCAGCATGATGTTCTTGGCCATTTGCGGACGACGCAGGTCGAGGTAGCGAAATTTAAGGCGTACCTCTTCGCTGACCGTTTCTTCGTCAATCATGAACGG
>JACMNN010000107.1 GCA_014378555.1 Burkholderiales bacterium
ATGCCGATGGCCAACTCCACCCAGATTACCGAAGTAGAGCGCGCAAAAATTGGCGCGTGGGTGACCGCAGGCGCTAAGCGAAATTAGCTAAGGAAACACGGATTTACTCGTCACCCCGCTCCGGCCAGCGTCGGGGTAACGGAAGGCCAAGGCGGTGTCCGCAGTAAGCGCAACACCTAGCCTAGCGCCGCACTGCAGGCGCTTCAAGCGGCAAGCCCTGCGCTCGCCATGCGAGGTAGAGCTCAAGATCGGCAAGAATCGGGTCACTTGTAGCGGGTACCGTGGTTTCCATGCCAAAAAAGCAGGCGCGCAAGCGTCGATTTAACGAGCCGAGCGTTTGCCATTCCACGCGGTACGCGGGATAACCGACGCCGTAGCCCTGACTGATATTCACATTCCGCACGCGCTTGCCGTACAACTGGTCATGACAGGCGCGGCAGTTGAAATCAAGCTTTCCCTGAACGCGTGTGAACTCGTTGTGCGCGCGCTGCCAAGCGTGGCTTTGCGTGACATTCGCGGGCAGCTGTTGCGCCAGCCCGCGCGACGAAAAGGCGACATAAGTTGCTAGCGAAAGCAGCGGTTGGCTCTCAATTGGATATGCCACTGCCTTCACGCGCTCGACCTGACAGCGATTGATTTGTGCTTCGAGCGTGATGACGCTGCCATCGGTTTTTAGGCGCGGCAATTGGGTCGCGAGTCCCTTCGGCTCGGCATGGCAACCCACGCAATCACGCGCAAAAATTTCGCGCCCCTGATCGACCCACAACATGCCGGGATTACGGTCATCGTCTTTCTGTTGCGCCTGAATGGTTGCGCTGGTAAAAGTTGCGCCCGACCGCACATCGCGCTTTGCGATCACCGGTTGCGGCGCGGCAAGTTGCGCCGACGCATTCGCTGCCAAACAGCCCAGCAGTGCTGCCAGCAAAACCCAAACCGGGCTAGGATGCAACAACCCGCACACTCGCACTGATCGAACCCACGTTGCCGCGTTGGTCGCGCCACCGCGCGTTAAAACTGCCACTTTGCTTGATCGCCACCACGAACGCCAGATACGGGTTTGCCGTCAGTGCATTCATCGACAGCGCGGTGAACACCGGCTGCCCCTCGAAATCAAGTGACAGCGACTCGAGCAAATTGATCTCAATCAACTCGCCGTTCACGTCGCGGCGAAAACCAGTTTCCATCGGATGCTGAATCAGCAGCCGCACCTGAAATTCTTCGCCCGCGTGCACCAGCGGCGGCACAATTAGACGGGCATTACGACCGGGAATGGGCTCAATGCTCATGCGTTAGGTCCCGTCAAAACAGGCGCTGCCTGTGAGATGCACATTTACCGTGTGCTGCCACAGAGTGCCGTCGGAAAGTTGCGCCACACCCACCACGTCCTGCGTGGCACCGAGTCGAATTGACGTCGTCAATCGTGCTTGCGCCAGCGCGGAGCCGAGCTCAATTTCAAGTACCACCGGTCGCGGATTGAGCGGGGCCAAAATGCCCAGGCGCGTCACGCGTCGAGTGCCAAGGGACGCAGGGTTAACGAACAGCACTACCGGCACGGATGCCCCTGTTTCAGCCATCGTCGGGATGTCTAACGACAGGCCGCCCCGCTCCATTTTGATGCCACGCGTGCGCTCGTCGAGCGGCGGCAGCGGAGCCGTAGGCGTCGGAGGCAAGCGGGGTGAAGCGGGCTGCGCGGCCGCATCAAGCGCTGGCGCCCACCACGGCAACGTAGCGAGGATCGCAACTGCGTGGCGGCGGGTAAGATTTGATGGCTGATTGCTGCGTCGCATCGCTCCGCTCGCAGCGGGAGTTTCACCGATCGCATCTGATGTTGCTTGATGTGTCATGGATATGCGTGAGGGTTGCTGACGGGCTTGAGAAGCTACTTACTATACAGCTGCGTCGCTGCTATCGACGCCTGCGCGCAAGCTAAATAGAGTTTTGTGCGCTGCGGCTTTTAGCTAAAAATCACTGTTCTATTGCCATTTAGAAGCACACGATGCTGGGCATGCCACTTCACGGCGCGAGCCAGTGCGGTGCATTCGAGATCGCTGCCAGCAACGGTGAGCGCTGCGGCACTCATTGAGTGATTTACGCGCGCCACGTCTTGTTCGATGATGGGGCCTTCATCAAGATCGGTGGTCACATAGTGCGCCGTTGCACCAATCAGTTTGACGCCACGGTCGTACGCCTGAAAGTACGGTCGCGCACCTTTGAAGCTGGGCAAAAAAGAGTGATGAATATTGATCGCACGCCCCGCAAGATGGGCGCACAACTCGGGAGAAAGCACCTGCATGTAGCGCGCGAGCACGACTAAGTCGATCTGCTTTTCGGCAATGATTTCGCGAATCTTTGCTTCTTGCTGTGGCTTGGTGTCGGCAGTCACCGGCAGGTGAAAAAACGGGATGTTGTAGCTTGCGGCGAGTTGGTAGTAGTCGGCGTGATTGCTGACGATAGCCGGGATGTCGATTGGCAATTGGCCGCTTTTGTGGCGGAACAATAAATCGTTTAAACAATGCCCCTGCTTTGACACCATCAGCAACGCGCGGACGCGGGTCGCCAGCGCAAAAAAATTGGCCTGCATTGACAACGATTGCGCCGTGGACTCAAAGCGCTCCGTCAATGCCGCTGCGGACAGTCCAACCTCACCGCATTCGAACTGGACGCGCATGAAGAAACGGCCGCTGCCCTCGTCACTAAACTGCGCGGCTTCGAGAATATTGGCGCTTTGGTCGATCAGAAATCCTGACACGCGGTGTACGATACCGGGCCGGTCAGGACAAGAAAGTGAGAGGACAAATTGCGGCTTGACAGTCATAAAGGCGCTTCTATAAATTCGTTGTTCGGGCCGTGTACCAGGAAGTGCGTTCGGTTACTGTGCGCATCAAGGGGTTGCCAACTGCAGTACATCATCCCAGAACGCAAATTTCCAGAAGTACCGATGGCGCTTCAAATAATTCCGGGGCGACGCAGCATTTGCCAGCGACAAAAGGCGGCAATTGTTTTGCCATCGCTGATGCGGTTGTCGGCAATCATCGCAGCGATTTCATCGGGTGTGGCGGCGAACAGTTCGAGAAATTCATCCTGATCCAGCTTTGCTTCGCCTTGCACCAGTCCGTTGGCGTGAAACAGGTGAATCACCTCATCGGCGTACGCAATCAATGGATGCATGTGCCCTAAGGTGTGCCACGAGCGAGCCCAATAGCCGGTTTCTTCTTTCAACTCGCGCTGCGCAGCCACCAGTGGGCTCTCGCCAGCGTCGAGCTTACCCGCAGGAAACTCGATCATTACCCTACCCATCGGATAGCGATACTGCCGTTCCAGTAGCAGCGTGCCGTCTTCGAACTCAGCGACGATGCACGCCGCACCAGGATGCTTGATGTATTCGCGCGTTGCGGGATTGCCATTCGGCAAAGTCACTGTGTCGCGCACCACGTGCAGCAGTTTTCCTTTGAAAATCTGTTCGCTTGAAACAAAAATTTCGGCGAGATGTGCGTCGTCAATGGTCGTCATAGCCATTCCCTGTTAATCAGAAATTCGGTATACAACGCGTACTCCGGAGTGCCCGTTGTCGGCTTGTAGTCATAGCGCCAACTCACTAGCGGCGGCATGCTCATTAGGAACGCTTCGGTGCGTCCGTTTGACTGCAATCCAAAGTGAGTGCCACGATCCCAAACGAGGTTGAATTCGACGTAGCGTCCACGTCGATAGAGCTGCCAGTCACGCTGTGGCACGCCATACGACATCTCATGGCGACGCTGCAGGATAGGCAGATACGCGGGCACGAAATGTTCTCCTACCGAGCGCATTAATGCGAAATTTTCTGCAAATCCAAACGCGCTGAAGTCGTCAAAGAACGTGCCGCCAATGCCACGCGGCTCTTGTCGATGTTTCAGATAAAAATACTCGTCACACTGCTTTTTGAAGCGCGGATAGATATCTACGCCAAACGGATCACACGCCGCTTTTGCTTGGCCGTGCCAGTGCATCGCGTCGTCAACGAAACCATAGTAGGGCGTCAAATCCATACCGCCGCCAAACCATGCAACCGGGTCGCCCTCAGGCGGCGTAGCAATGAGAAAGCGTACGTTCAGGTGCGTGGTAGGTGCGTAAGGGTTCAACGGATGAACCACCAACGACACGCCCATCGCTTCAAACTTGGCACCCGTTAATTCAGGGCGAACGAGCGTGGCTGACGGCGGCAGTTTGGCGCCGAACACGTGCGAAAAATTAACGCCACCGCGCTCAATGACGCGCCCGCCTTCGATCAAGCGAGAGATTCCACCGCCGCCTTCGGGACGCTGCCATTCATCACGAATAAAGGTGCCGCCGTCGACCCGTTGCAGCGCGTTGACAATGTCGTCTTGCAACTTAAGTAGAAAAGCGCGGACGTCGGCGACGTCTTCTCGCGTAACGGGTGAAATCTCCGCGCGGCTCATCGCTTGATTGCTCTCCAACCAATGTCACGGCGCATTTGCATGCCGTTGAAGGCAATGCTGTCGGCCACTTCATAGGCACGCTTTTGGGCAATTTTTACGGTGTCACCAAGGGCTGTGACACACAACACGCGACCGCCCGAAGTCACCACTTGCCCATCACTAATCGCTGTTCCTGCATGAAACACATGCGCATCCGCAGCTGCCGCAGGAAGCCCGCGAACTACGTCACCTTTGCGCGGATTGTCCGGATAGCCGTGAGACGCCATCACCACACCCAGCGCTGCGCGGCGATCCCATTCGGCCTCGGCTTTATCAAGCGTGCCGTTGATGCCGTGTTCGACCAGATCGACCAGATCGGTCTTCAGACGCATCATGATCGGCTGCGTCTCGGGGTCACCAAAACGACAGTTAAATTCGACCGTCTTCGGCTCACCCGCCTCGTTGATCATCACGCCGGCATACAAGAAGCCGGTGTAGGCAATACCGTCTTTCGCCATGCCGCTCACCGTCGGCAAAATAATTTCGCGCATGATGCGCGCGTGCATCGCAGGCGTCACCACCGGGGCGGGCGAATACGCGCCCATGCCACCGGTGTTCGGGCCGTGGTCGCCGTCGAACAAGCGCTTGTGATCTTGGCTGGAGGCCATGGTGAGCACATTTTTACCGTCAACCATGACGATAAAGCTGGCCTCTTCGCCCACCATAAATTCTTCAATCACGACGCGTGCGCCCGCCGCACCAAACGCGTTATCAGCCAACATCAAGTCAATGGCGGCATGAGCTTCTGCCAGCGTCATCGCAACGACCACGCCTTTGCCTGCGGCTAAACCATCGGCTTTGATCACAATCGGAGCGCCGTTGATTTCAACGAAATTGTGCGCCGCCCGCGCATCGGTGAAACTTTCGTATGCCGCGGTCGGGATGCCGTGACGGGTCATGAACGCTTTGGCGAAATCCTTTGATGATTCGAGTTGCGCTGCGGCTTTGGTGGGGCCAAAAATGCGCAGTCCTTCGGCGCGAAACGCGTCGACCACACCCGCGGCCAATGGCGCTTCTGGCCCAACTACGGTCATCGCTACTTTTTCATTTTTCGCGAGCGCGACCCATTGCGCGACAGTGCTTGCCAATGCGTTTTCGCAATTGGGTTCAGCGAGCGTTCCGGGGTTACCGGGCGCGACAATCACGTTTTGCACGCGTTCGCTTTGCGCCAGTTTCCAGGCCAGCGCGTGCTCGCGACCGCCGCCACCGATGACTAATACTTTCATCTTTGCCTAATGCCGAAAATGGCGAACGCCAGTGGTCACCATGGTCACGCCGCGTTCGTTAGCGGCGTTGATCACCTCCTCGTCACGCATGCTGCCACCGGGCTGAATCACCGCAATTGCGCCGACGTCGATCAGCACATCCAGACCATCACGGAACGGAAAAAACGCATCACTTGCCGCCACCGATCCCTCGAGTGACAAGCCCGCATGTTCGGCCTTAATTTTGGCAATGCGCGCTGAATCAATGCGACTCATTTGCCCAGCGCCGATGCCGAGCGTGCGTCCGTCTTTAGCAAACACGATGGCGTTAGATTTCACAAACTGCGCCACCTGCCAAACAAACTGCATGTCCTGAAGCTGCTGCGCGGTTGGCGCAAGTTGAGTGACGACCTTGAGTGAAGCCAGATCAAGCTGGTGCGTATCTGCGCTCTGCACCAGCAATCCGCCGCCGACGCGCTTCATCTCAAGCGCATTGGCACTTTCAAACAGACTTTTAATCGGCACCGTAAGCACCCGCACGTTGACCTTTTTAGACAACAGCTCAAGCGCTTCTGGCGTGTAAGCTGGAGCGATCAATACTTCAAGAAACTGTTTGGCTACGGCCTCCGCGCAGACTAAATCCACTTCGCGATTGAAAGCAATAATGCCGCCAAACGCCGAGGTGGGATCGGTCGCCAGGGCGCGGTTGTAGGCCACCACCGGTGTATCGCCCAGCGCCACACCGCACGGGTTGGCATGCTTCACGATTACGCAGCAGATGTCATCAAACGCACGCACGCAATCCCACGCCGCGTCAGCGTCACCAACGTTGTTGTAAGAGAGCTCTTTACCCTGAAGCTGCGTGTAATTTGACAACGATCCGGCGGCAGGGGTTGGGTCACGATAAAAAGCCGCGCTTTGATGCGGGTTTTCGCCGTAGCGCATGTCCTGCGCCTTCGTCCATTGCAGCGTCAACACATCGGGATACGCACGCGGTTCGCCTTCGAGTTCGCGGCAGGTTAGGTAATTGCCGATGGCGCCATCGTAGGCGGCGGTATGAGTGAACGCTTTTTTGGCCAACGCGAAGCGCGTTTTGCGTGACAAACTGCCTGCGTTTGCCTGCATCTCTGCTGCGAGCAGCGCATAGTCCGCAACGTCGACAACAATGGCCACACCTTCCCAGTTTTTGGCCGCAGCACGCACCATGGTTGGGCCGCCGATGTCGATATTTTCAATCGCATCTTCGAGCGTGCAGCCCGGTTGCGCAACGGTTTCGCGGAACGGATAAAGGTTCACCACCACTAGGTCAATCAACGGGATGTTCGCCGCTTCCACGGCGCTCATGTGCTCGGACAAAAGTCGGTTGGCGAGGATGCCGCCGTGCACTTTCGGATGCAGTGTTTTCACGCGGCCATCGAGCATTTCCGGGAAGCCGGTGTAGTCACCGACGTCAGTGACCATTAAACCCGCATCACGAAGCAGCTTCGCGGTGCCACCGGTAGAGAGCAGCTCAACGCCAAGATGAGCGAGAGTATGCGCGAATTCGAGTAACCCAGATTTATCAGAAACAGAGAGCAGGGCCCGCGTGATCTTGCGATTCATGAATCAGTCTTGCGCCAGTTTTATCTTGTGCTTATCGAGCTTAGCGCGCAGGGTGTTGCGGTTGATGCCGAGCATCGAAGCCGCTTCTGACTGATTGCCTTTGGTGCGAACGAGCACATCAGAAATCAGCGATTTTTCGACGCTGCCAATCACCAGCTCATACAGATTGTCAGCAGGCTCGCCATCGAGTTTCGCCAGGTAATCGCTGAGCGAATGACCGACCGCGTCGGCAATAGCGGCATGGCCGTTTAGTTTGGGACGTTTCATTATTTTTTTTCTCTTGTTGAGTGTTGTTCGAGTGCTAGTACTAGTGCTTGATCGACGCTGCTGAACCCGACCCACCATAGGGTTCAAGCGGCAACCGATCATGTAAATCTGCGAGCTGTGAAAAGTAGGCAACCACTGCGGCGAGCTGTGCGCCGCTGTCGGTCAACACGTTGAGTTGATCGCGAAAGCGCTCTGCCCCCGGCAGGCCTTCGGTGTACCAACCTATGTGTTTGCGCGCACTGCGTACGCCGCTGTCACTTCCGTACAGCGTGTAATGGTCTTCAAGGTGAGCTTGCATGAGTGCGGCAACCTCCGACACCTCGGGTGCGGGCGGCAGGTCACCGAACTCGAAGTAGTGGGTCGTATCGCGAAAAATCCACGGCCTGCCTTGCGCCGCGCGCCCGATCATCACTGCGTCTGCCCCGGTGTAATCGAGAACCAGTTTCGCCTTTTGCGGCGAATCAATATCGCCGTTAGCAATCACCGGAATTGACACCGACGCTTTCACCGACTTGATGCTGTCGTACTCCACGGTGCCGTCGTCAAAGCCGCAGGCGCGGCTGCGACCGTGCAAGGTCAGCGCCTGAATTCCCGCGTTTTCTGCAATCTTCGCGATGCGGATCGCATTATTGTTTTCCGTGCTCCAGCCGGTGCGCGTCTTTAATGTCACGGGCACAGCAACGGCTTGCACCACCGCCTCAAGAATACGTGCCACCAGCTCCTCATTGCGCAGCAGCGCCGAGCCCGCCTCAACCCGGCACACCTTCTTCTTTGGGCAGCCCATATTGATGTCGATAATTTGCGCTCCGCGCGACACGTTGAAGCGCGCGGCCTCAGCCATCACCTGAGGGTCACTGCCGGCAATCTGCACGGCAATCGGCGCGGCCTCGCCATCATGATTCATGCGGTGCATCGACTTTGGCGTCTGCCACAGCTCGGGCTTCGACGCGACCATTTCGCTCACGGCATAGCCCGCACCCAGTTGCCGGCACAAAGTGCGGAAAGGACGATCGGTCACACCTGCCATTGGGGCGATCACGAGCCGATTTTTTAGAGTATAGGAGCCGATGCGCAGCATATGTGTGCAGAAAAAAAGCGATGGGGAATTGAAACGGAGACGCGATTATAGCGGCATAAATGCCTGAAAATAAGGCACGCTAAGCAACAAAAATATAATCTTTTTGTGACATCCCACCTTGACAGATAGGGATCAATTCAGTGCGAGTCTGCGCGTAATTTCGCGGCGCAGCGGTGGCAACATTTGCAGCGCCGTCAAACCCAATCCACGCGGCACGTCGGCGAGCCAGCCGCCGCGATCAAAACCATAGGCGAGTAGGCCGGTGAAGCCGATTCGGGTAACGCGGTCAATGCCTCTTGCGCGCGCGAATTTGGATAGCGTTGCCGCGATGCTGTCGTCAAACTTTTTTCGAGCGAACGCCTCGCCTAAATCTTGCACATCACGCAAGCCCAAATTAAGCCCCTGCGCAGCGACGGGATGCAAGCCCTGTGCGGCGTTGCCTAAGGCAACGATTGCGCCACCTGAACGCGGTTCGACGAATCGCCAGACCAGCGGATAACTGGTTAAGTTTGCAGTGACCGTCAGGATGCCGAGCGAGCCGCCGAAGGCCGCGCTTAATTCGGCGCTTAATGCCGCAACCTCCAACTCCAACATGCGCTCTGCGTCAGCACGCGGACGCGCCCAGACCACCGTCCATTCGCCGTCCGCGCGTGGAATGAGCGCGAGCGCACCGCCGGCAGTGAAGCGCTCGAAAGCGACGCCAGCGCGAGGTTTACTCGCCGACACGCGGGTAATGATTGCCATCTGCCCCGAATCGCGCTCGAAGCGTTTAAATTCGGGCACAAAATCAGACGCTGCGCCATCGGCGAGGATCACGCAATCTGCGCTTAATTTCTCTCCCGATAGGAGCTGAACAACCGCGCGCTGCGCTTCGTGTTGCACTGATGCTGCTGTTGCGCCGTAAAGCACATCGATGCCTGCCGCTTTGACTGCGCGATCGAAGGCTGACCTCAACGCAGGGTACGGAGTAGCTGCGCCTAACTCCGCTGCACCGAGATCCTTCGCGTCGAGCGTTAACAAGCCGAACGCGCCGCGTTGGGTGACTTCAACTTGGCGAATCGAGGCGCGTTGTGGTGCATCAACGGTCACGCCCAACCGTGACAAAAATCGCCAGGATGCAGCGGAAAGCGCGATGTTACGATCGCTGAACGATTCTGTAGCGCGAGGTGCGGCCTCCAAGATCGTAATGTCACGGGCGACACCGTTTGCTTTCAGGGCGAGTGCAGCGGCCAGACCGACGGGGCCGCCACCTATGATTATTGTTTTCATGACGGTAGCTTAACGAAATAATCTGAACCCGTTAGCGCCGAGGCAGCGCCGAAGCGTTTGACAATCAAACCCTTCGCTTCGCTTGGGGGCGAACGGAGTTGATATTTCATCATTCCGGATCAATAAGCCAATTTTTGTAGGGTGGGCAGCCTCTGCCCACCATCGCCGTGCAACAGAGCAGGGTTCGTTCGCCGCCGGCCGGCACGGGGTGCCCACCCGCGCTACAGTTAGTATGACCATACCTTCACCAAACACTCTAAACCCGTTTGCGCTGAGGCAGCGCCGAAGCGTTTGACAATCAAACCCTTCGCTTCGCTCAGGGCGAACGGAATTTATGTTTTATCGTTCCGGATCAATAGCTTCAATCTACCGAGCGCAAGCCGCCTCAACCTCGGCCACCGTCTTCGGCGCGGTGATGGTCAAATTCTCATTGCCCCTAGCCGTGATCAACACGTCGTCTTCAATCCGCACACCAATATTCCAGAAATGCTCGGGCACCGCAGCATCGGGGCGAATGTAGAGGCCCGGTTCGTTGGTGATCATCATGCCGGGTTGCAAGGTTTGCCACACGCCCTTTTTGCGGTAATCGCCGGCATCGTGCACGTCCATGCCGATCCAGTGACCGGCGCGGTGCATGTAGAACTGCATGTATTTTTTCTCGTCGATCACTTGATCCAAGCTGCCTTTAAGCAGACCCAGGTCGAGCATGCCTTGCGACAACACGCGAATAGCCACCTCGTGATATTCGTTGAACGGATGGCCCGGTTTGAGCACCTCCATGCAGGCCAACTGCGCGTTAAGCACCGCCTGATAGACGTCGCGCTGCGGGCTGGTGAATTTGCCGTTCACCGGAAAGGTGCGCGTGATGTCGCTGGCGTAGCCTTCGTATTCGCAACCAGCGTCGATCAACAGAAGGTCACCGTCGAGCATTTTGCGATTGCTGTCGTTGTAATGCAGGACGCAGGCATTCGGGCCGCTGGCGACGATGTGGTTGTACGCGGGGGTTCGCGCGCCGTGGCGAATGAACTCGTGCGTCAGCTCGGCTTCAACGTGATATTCATATTGACCGGGGCGTGCGGTTTTCATCGCGCGAGCATGCGCCCCCGACGAAATGACTGCGGCACGACGCATCAGCGCGATCTCGTGCGCATCTTTGATCAGCCGCATGTCGTCGAGCGTGGCGCGCACGTCGATCACGCTGTTGGGTGCTGCCACGCCAGTGCGTGCCATGTTGCGGACCGCGTTAATCGCTGCGGCGATCTGCGCGTCCCACGCAGCCCCCATGCCGACGGGCGTATGCACCGCACTGCGATCGGCCATGAGTTTGGGCAATTGCTCGGTCAACTTTTCAATCGGGAACGCTGCATCAAAACGAAAAACATCTTTGGCGGCATCCGGGCCGTAGCGATAGCCATCCCAAATTTCGCGTTCCAGATTTTTTTCGCGGCAAAACAAAATCGCCTTGCGCTCGTTGCCACCCACCAGCACCAACACGCTTTCCGGCTCAACAAAGCCGGTCAGGTAATAAAAATAGCTGTCGTGGCGGTATAGGTAGCCCGTGTCTCGATTGCGCAGCACCTCGGGTGCGGTCGGGATGATGGCGATGTCGTCACCGATGGCGGCAAACAAGCGTTCGCGACGATGGGCGTATGGGGAAGTGTCGACCAGTGCATTCATGGGAATGACAAAATAGAACGATGGAAGAAGCTCACGATTATAGATTTGGCCCGATACTGACGCCTGAGCCTGAGCTGGATGCGGCTGTTTCTGAGGCGCACACGTCCGACACGCCTGTACAAGCGGAAATTAGCGCCACGGCTGAACCGGACTCAGTTAAGCCGCAACTACGCGCTGCAGTTCGCGCCAAACGCGATGCGCTCTCTGACAAAGAGCGCGCTGCCGGCGCCCGCAGAATTGTCGAGCGCTTGCTGCTCCACCCCGATGTGCATCGCGCCAAAACCGTGTTGCTCTATGCCAGCTACGGCTCCGAAGTGCACACCGACGATCTGGCCAAGGAATTGATTAAGCGCGGCAAAGCGGTGGCCTTCCCCAAGATCACCTCAATCGCTGGATTAATGACGCTGTGGCGAGTGAAGCATCTGGACGCACTGGTTCCGCACAAATACGGCATTCGCGCGCCCGACGTGACGCGCTCGCAGCCGATTGAGCCGATCACGGTGGACTGCGTGATTTATCCGGGGATCGCGTTCACCAAAGGCTTGTCACGACTGGGGCAAGGCGGTGGCTATTACGACCGACTATCGACCAAAATTGCTGATAACTGTGCGCGAATCGGCATCTGTTTCGAGACGCAGCTGTTAGATGCGCTGCCGCACCAAGAGCATGACGTGAAGTTGCATTGGCTGGTGACCGAAGTCACGGTTTATCCGTATGTGCCCGACCCACCGGTAATCACTCCGGTGACTGTTCCAGCGCTTGTTGCAGCTGCTGAGGCCCTCACCCCAACCCTCTCCCGCACTGCGGGCGAGGCGGCCGCACCCACTTAACACTGAATTTAAGATGTCCGCTATTCGTATCGACGGCAATGTGCTTGCCGAAAAAGTTCGGGGTCGGATTGCAACCGATGTTGCAGCACTCAAAGCGCGCGGCATCACGCCGGGGTTGGCTGTGATTTTGCTGGGCGACAGCCCAGCCTCCCAGGTCTACGTCAGGAACAAGGTCGCGGCCTGCGGCAAAGTGGGCATGCATAGCGTGCTGCACAAATTGCCGGCAGAAACGACTGAGACCGAGCTGCTTGCGCTCATCAACTCACTAAACGTTGATCCGACCATCCACGGCATTCTGGTGCAGCTGCCGCTACCTAAGCACATCCACGAAAAGCAGGTGTTGGAGGCGGTTGCAGCAAACAAAGACGTCGACGGCTTTCACGCGGAAAATGTGGGTGCGTTGATGATTGGTGAACCGCGGTTCGTGAGCTGTACGCCAGCCGGTTGCATGGAAATGCTTAAAGACATCGGCATGGCCGATTTGCGCGGCAAACATGCGGTGGTGGTCGGTCGCAGCAACATTGTGGGCAAGCCAATGGCGATGCTTTTGCTGCACGCCAACGCCACCGTGACAATTTGCCATTCGGGCACCGCTGATTTGGCCGCGATGTGCCGCCAGGCGGATATTTTGGTCGCTGCGGTTGGCAAACCGCGCTTTATCACCGCGGATATGGTGAAACCGGGCGCGGTGGTGATTGACGTGGGCATCAATCGCTTGCCGGAATCTGAGGGCGGCAAGTTGGTAGGCGACGTTGATTTCGGCGCGGTCAATGAGGTCGCGGGTTACCTGACGCCGGTGCCGGGTGGCGTGGGGCCGATGACGATCACGATGTTATTGCAGAACACGCTGACAGCCGCAAATCGCCAGTAGGAGCGGCTTGCGGCCGCCACAATGACGGCGCGTTAAGTCTTCGGCGGCAAAATTACCTTCAACGGATGGCGCAGAACATAGCGCAATACGTTGCGCCGCAAGCGTCGGCGCATACCGGGTCGCAACCCCTGTGAGCGCAATGCCATTGAAAACGCCAGCGCAAAACTCACCGCCAAATTAAGCACGCCCATTGCCGCGATGCCGGCCACCGCCCACCACAGCGCAGGGGTTTGCAACGTTTCAAGTCCGAGCACGCCGATGGCCGCCGCGATTGACCCGGTACTCAGCGTCACATGACGCACATCCAGCGGAATCCCGACAAACGCTAGCAACGTAGGCACCATGCCGAGCATGATACCGAGCGACACATTGGCGACCACACCCGCCACATGGTGTTTCGCAAAATCTGCAATGCGCGCCGCCCGGCTCTCGCCAAACACCCACTTTAATCGTCGTTGATAAGTCAACGCGTCGTGCAGGCGATGCAGGGCAAACCAGTTGTCTGCCCAACCCGCGGTCAAGCTTGACAGCCACAGCAATATGCCGGTGAACGCGGCGTAAATCGGTGTTGGGCCGAGCAGCGAAAACGAATCAATCGTCGCTTGCGCTTTTTCTGGAGTAATTAAATTTAGATTCCAGAAATGCGTTGCCGCCATTTGCGTGACCAGCGCTACCGGAAACACCAGCGCCAGATTGCCGGTGATGGCGGCGACTTGCGAGCGAATCAGCGCGGCCGTTTCTTCAACAAACGCTAACCGACCTTGTGTCGTTCCGACGTCGTCCAACTTTTGCGCCAATGCAGGGGCGGTCATCGCGGGCTGTTTGGTGGCGAGCGTGAAATGCGCGAAATGAATCGCCAGAAAACTGCCGATGTAGTCAAACGAGTAAAGCACGCCTTCAACAAACTTATTCAAGTGCAGCGAAGTAATAAAAAACTTCAAATACACCGTCAGTACAGTGACAACGCCGCCGCCCGCTGCCATTCCGAGCATGCCGAAATAGTCAGCGCGGGTGCGCGCGATGTAGTGCTCGCCGGTCTCAGCACTTCGCTCGACCACTTTGCGTCCGAGCAGTGAGTAGGTCTCGGCCAGTAGGCCGCCAATACTGCTGCGATTGAGGTTGGCCTCGATCAATTGCGAAGTCAGCGCGGAATAATTGGTGAGCTTGGTTCTATCCGCCCACACCGCCAGCAGTTGATCGACGCGATCTATGCGCAGCCGGGTGCGCTCCACCTGAAACACCACATCGACCGACACCCCGAAGCGCTCTAAATGTTCATACACACTGTCGATGGCCACACGCGCCTTGGACAGTGCTGCGCGTAGATTGTTGAGCAGTTGTGGTCGGTCCTCGCTGTCAGACGAACTCAACATCAAGTCGTGCGCCAACTTTGATAGCTGCATCAGCACCCGCGCGTTTTCGTGCGGACTATCCAGACGCTGGCGGATGGGTGCCTCGAGCGCGGTGGCCGCGATTTGATGACACAGCAAAACGATACTGTCATCAAGCGCTGAGGACAGCTCGGGTAGCGCGGAATCGACCGCGTTGGCACCTTCGCTGATGTGATCGACCAGCCGTGAAATCAGCGGCGCATCAAGCGTGCCGACCCATTCTGCATCGCGTTGAGAAATAAACAACAGCGCGAACACCACCGACAACTCCGCTTGATTCGGCGCCACCGGCAGCGCTCGCACATGAACGCGCGAAACAAGTTCGCCAAACAAGCCAGGGCGCGCCGCCATGCCAGTGTCGGCAAACAAGGAACGGGCGTCGTTTTCTTTGAGGATGCTGCGCACCGCTGCGCCAAAGCGCTCGGCCTGCTGCGGATTGCGATCCAGCACTTGCAACAAAAAACGCAACCGTGTGTGCTCAGAAAAAGTGACCGACGGATCGCTCACGGTAACCGTGCCAGGCGTCGGCCGACGCAACCAGTAGCCTAGCTCCATCAACCATTCGTTACGGGTGCCGAGGGCTGTGGTCGGGTCGGCTTGCGCAAGCAACGAATCGAGTTGGTGGCTGGCGTCGCGCGCCGCGCGCCATCGGCTGAAAAAATTAAGGGCCATAGTTATCATCAACGATACACCGCAAACGCGTCAAGCTGTGTAGGACACAACGAACGTTCAGCAGCTTTCGTGATGCTATCAATTGCGGTGTGCGGTCACAGCGGTGGGGCTTTCGTTTGGTTCTAGGATGCCAACGTAAGAATTTGCGCAAAAATCGAAACCCCGCGTCTCGCACTCACCCGCTGCAACAAACCCTCTCGGCAGAAGGCCGTGCCCTCAATTGTTAAGCCGCTGGCGCGGTCATTCGAATTAAATAATCAAATGCGCTGAGCGCGGCCTTCGAGCCATCGCCCGCTGCAATCACAATTTGCTTGAACGGCGTGGTCGTCGCGTCACCCGCAGCGAACACACCAGGCACGTTGGTGCGACCGTGCGAATCAACCACTATTTCGCCGTGCTTCGACAGCTCAACAATGCCTTTCAGCCAGTCGGTATTTGGCAATAAACCAATCTGCACAAACACGCCTTCCAGCGGCAACGTATGCCCAGCTTCAGTGCCACGATCTTTGTAGATTAAGCCCTGCACTTTTGCACCATCACCGGTCACCTCGGTCGTCTGCGCGTTCATGATTACCGTCACGTTTGGCAGGCTGTTGAGCTTGCGTTGCAACACCGCATCCGCCCGCAACTCCGTCGCGAACTCAAGCAATGTCACGTGCGATACGAGTCCGGCCAAGTCAATCGCAGCTTCAACGCCAGAGTTGCCACCGCCGATCACCGCCACCCGCTTGCCTTTGAACAATGGCCCGTCGCAATGCGGGCAATAGGTGACGCCCTTGTTGCGGTACTCAGTTTCACCTGGCACGTTCATATTGCGCCAGCGTGCGCCCGTCGCCAAAATCACGGTACGCGATTTGAGGGTTGCGCCGCTCTTCAGCTTCACCTCAATCAAATCGCCGGGCAGCAACGACTCGGCCCGCTGCAAATTCATCAGATCAACCTCGTAGGCTTTGACATGCTGCTCCAACGCCACAGCAAAGTGCGGGCCGTCGGTTTCCTTGATGGAGATGTAATTTTCGATTGCCATCGTGTCAAGCACCTGCCCCCCGAAACGTTCCGCCGCAATGCCCGTCACGATGCCCTTGCGCGCCGCGTACACCGCAGCAGCAGCACCCGCAGGACCACCGCCGACGATCAGCACGTCAAACGTACCCTTGGCATCAAGCTTCGTCGCCTCACGGGCAATGGCGCCGCTGTCGATTTTGGCGAGGATTTCGGGCAGCTCCATACGGCCCTGTGCGAACGGTTTCCCATTCAAAAACACGCTCGGTACTGCCAACACTTCACGCTGCTTGACTTCGTCCTGAAACAGGCTGCCATCAATGGCGACGTGACGGATTCTGGGATTCAGCACTGCCATCAAATTGAGTGCCTGCACCACGTCAGGACAGCTGTGGCAAGAAAGCGAAAAGTACGTCTCAAAACTGAAATCGCCGTCAAGATTTTTCACTTGCTCGATCACGTCAGCTGCGGCCTTTGACGGATGTCCGCCGACCTGCAATAGTGCCAGCACCAACGATGTGAATTCATGTCCGAGCGGAATGCCCGCAAAGCGCACCCCGATGTCGTAACCGATGCGATTGATGCGAAACGACGGCTTCCGCTCGTCGTCATTCCGTCGCTCGATCAACGTAATGCGCGACGACAGGCTGGTGATCTCTTGCAGCAACTCAAGCATTTCAAGTGATGCCGCTCGGTCGTCCAGCGAGGCGATCAATTCAACCGGTTGTGTCACCTTTTCGAGATACGACTTTAATTGGCTTTTTAGGCTTGCATCAAGCATGACAACTCACATCTACATAACGCGCGAAGGCCGCAAACCCTTGGGCGTGCAGTCGACGTATAAAAAATTTGGGGGCAACTCATTCGTCACCCCGGCCAAGGCCGGGGCTCATGCGCACACGACCACGTGGTTGGTCAGCATGCGTGAATTCCGGCGTGCGCCGGAACGACTGCTTGGGCGGCTAGATCTTACCTACGAGATCCAATGATGGCTTCAGCGTGCTCGCGCCTTCAGTCCATTTTGCAGGGCAAACTTCACCGGGATGGGCCGCCACATATTGTGCCGCACGTACTTTGCGCAGTAAATCGGACGCATCACGACCGATGCCGTCATCATGAATTTCGCATAGCTTGATTTTGCCTTCTGGGTTAATCACGAAGGTACCGCGCAAAGCCATGCCTTCCTCTTCGATCATCACGTCAAAATTGCGCGTTAACGTGCCAGTACGGTCACCGATCAACGGGTAGTTGACCTTTTTGATGGCGTCTGATGTGTCGTGCCATGCTTTGTGAGCGAAGTGGCTGTCGGTCGACACGCCGTACACATCCACTCCCATTTTCTGAAATTCTGCGTAGTTGTCCGCCATGTCTTCGAGCTCTGTTGGGCAAACAAAAGTGAAATCGGCTGGGTAAAACATCATGATCGCCCACTTACCCTTGAGGGTGGCGTCGGTAACTTCTATGAATTTTCCGTTGTGGAATGCAGTGGCTTTGAAAGGTTTGATTACGGAGTTGATAAGCGACATATTTTTAATTTCTGCTTTGGCTAGAAAGCGTGAGTAGGACTGGTAATCAAATATTCTAGGGCGATATATGCAAATGGAGAAGTTAATTAAAGTTATCGTCTAAAGTGGAATTTCTTGTTAACAAGGTCAGCTGTTTGCTGAGGAAGTTGTTATTTGAAGAATCAAGCTGCGTGCATACGCTTCGTACACGACAGTCAATGGCTGACGATGACGCAGCGTGACGTTGGCGTTGCAGCGTTATGACGAGTTTTTCGCGGGCCGGGCCGCGCGCGTGAAGAGCCGCTTAGGGCCAGGCTTGCGGGAACAAATCGTGATGCATTTGAGCGCCGGCAGGGAGCGTTTCGCGCAAGCCTGAAAACTCTGGCGATGTGCGCCATTCGCGCGGTGCATGCACGATATCGTCGCCCAGATAGCGCGCGCTGAACACCCGTCGCTGCGTCGCGCTGCCCGACGCAGCATGCAGCGTGAGCATATGAAACGCCACCATGTCGCCGGGCTGCAACGCCCAGCCGATGACGCGCGCTTTGTTTTCGGCGAGCGTCATGTCCGGCAGATTCGCGAGCGAGCCTTCGGGAAACCAGCGCGCTTGTTGGGTCATGAAAGTACGCGGCATGTACCAAGTGCCATGGTGCGATCCTGCGAGAAATTCGAGCGTCGATTCGCGTGGCACCGAATCCACCGGAATCCAGAAACTCACGTTCTGACGCCCGTCGACGTTGTAATACGGCTGATCCTGATGCCACGGCGTCGGCTGCCGTGTGCCCGCTTCTTTCACCAGCAAATGGTCGTGATAGATGCGCGCCGTCTGGCTCTGCATAAGTTTTGCTGCGATGCTTGGCAGCGCGGAATGCTTGAGTATTTGTTCGTACTCGGCAATGCGCTGCCAGTTGCAAAAATCTTCAAAGAAACGGCCGGGATCATCAGAGGCGCTGGCAACAGCAGCGAGTTCGCCCGGGCGCGCGAGATTGCTTTCGATGCCTCGGGTCAGCGTTTCAAACTCGGTCGAGTTCAATGCGCCACGGATCACCACGGCACCATCGCGCAGAAAGTCGTTGATCGTCGCTTCGGAAAGAAGCTTACGGTTATTTGTTGCAGCGTGGGTCATGCACAAACGATAGCGCAGACCTCGAAAGCGCAGCGTGCAATCGTCATATTTTCTGCTTTGAGCGCTATTTCCATAACCTTGGTGGCCAATAACGCTATACGGCGGCTTCAAGGCGACTAGCAGCATCCACCCATTCGAAATGACGATTTCAACGAAAGGCTATGCGGCCGATTGCAACGCTGAGGTTACTCGCCCCATGACCAGCGCATCGACATAACCGCCCTCGCGAAACGAAAAATCGCGGAGCCGTCCTTCGTGCTTAAAACCCAGCGATTCGTAAAGCCTGACAGCGCGCACGTTGTCGGCATGAACCGTTAATTCGACGCGCGCATAGTTCGCCCAGTTGTCGGCAAAATCGAGGCACGCGTCCATCAACGCGCGGCCGACGCCACGGCCTTGATAGGCGCTAGAAATAGCGATGCCAAGGCTGCACACGTGTTTTTGGCGCGGGTTGTCATTGATCGGATGCAGCCCTGCATTGCCCACAATGCGACCGTTGACCACTGCAGCGAAGGTGACCTGCCGCGCCCCCACATTGCCTGCCAGGCGCGTACGCCACACCTCGGCCGACGTATAAGGATGCTGCAAGGTTCCGTTCGCTGCGCTGCGATCTGCGAACACTTTGGCGAAAGCTGCGGCATCCTCTTCGGTCGCGGGGCGAATGGTAATTTTAAGTGGCGCTGCTTTGCGGGTGCGCGTGTTGACGGGTAGGACGGGAGAGGCGGGGGCGGGCAACATGGCAACGTTAATTCGCGACATCACGGTGCTGTCGACGTAATGGCCGGCATGCAAAATTTCGTTGCGCTTGATGCCCTCTTCAACAAAACCGAGTGAGGCGTAAAAACCTCGCAGCGCCGCACTCTGAGCGTCTACCGACACTTCAATGCGGCGCATTTGTAACCATTGATCCGCAGCACTGGTCGCAGCGTGCACCAGCGCACGACCGATGCCTTTGCGTCTGCAATCAACGCGCACCGCGAGCAGGTCAAGCACGGCGCAATGTTTACGCCGAATATGGTTAGGAAAGCCGCGCATCAGCAACAGCCCCGCGATGCTGTCGCCATCAACAGCGAGCAGCGGCACGCTCGCAGCGTCCGCATATTCTGCCAACCGCTTGTCCCAAAACGCCACGCTGGAAAACGGTGCCACGGTGGTGAACGGCAGCATCGCCACATCGCCGAACAGCGCCGCAAGTGCCGCCGCGTCGCGCGGTTCGGCGCGACGAATCAGCGGTCGAGTCGACGCGACACGGCTCATTTTTTCTTGGCGGGCGCCTTGGCTTTGGGTTCTTTAGGCGCCTTCGGCTCGCGAGGCGGAAACTCAAAACCGACCTTGACTTCGTCCTTTTTGCGCTCAACCACAAGAAACGCCTGAAACGGTCGCTTAGTCTTGGTCGAGATGAACTTGGTCAGCAAATCGGTCTTGCCATCGGTTAACAATTTCACCATCTGGTCACGCTCAATCGGCTGCTGCAAAATCACCCGACCGGAACGGAAATCGCACTTGCG
>JACMNN010000108.1 GCA_014378555.1 Burkholderiales bacterium
CCACGCTCAGCTCCCCAAATTTGACACGTCACCAGGCAAATGGGCGTACAGCACGCGCACCGAAATCCCCGGCATGGGCAGCATTCCGGTCAGTTTTGAGCAATGCGTGACGCAAAAAGATATTGACGAAGGGCGCAATCTATCTGCGCAGAAAGACGCTGGCATCGACTGCAAATATTCCGACATGAAGCAGACCGGAAGCCGCTACCAGTTCAAGGCCACCTGCACCGGCAAAGATTTGCCCGAACCGATGGTGATGACCTACGACATGACGGCCAACACCACCGCAATCGATTCAAAAATGACCATGACCGGCGGCAACACCAAGGCCATGGGCGGCAAGATGAACATGACCATGAACGCCAAACGATTAAGCGCATGTTGATCACCGTTAAGCGGACGAGCGCCCGCATCTTGGTTGGCGTCGCGGCACTGGCTTTGGCCGTGAGCGCCGCAGCGCAAAGCGCTGGTAACTGGCGCTACAGCATCGCCACCGACCTCGCGAAGGTGCCCGACGACATGCGGGTGAACTTTCCAACCATCACCTTCACCACCTGCCGCAGTGCCGACGATTTCGCCAGCGGTCGCGCCTTCGCACTTCAAACCCTCGCCAGCAGCGCCGAACGCTGCGCAAGCAACGGATTTGCGCGCACGGCCATGCCCGACGGCAAGGGCGATTCGCTGCAATTTGTGTTCGCCTGCGACGAGGGAAAAACGCTTTCTGGCAGCGCCCAAGGCCGCGTGCAGGCGACACGCTTCACGTTATCGCTCGCATCAAGCTACGTCCCGCCGGTGGGCGGCGTTGCGGAGGTGATGCAAACAATGACAGGGACGCGCATCGGGCCGTGCACGGTCGGGCTGGATGCCGACATCATGAAGGTTAAGTAGGCCTCGGTGAGCGTAATCGGTCCTTAATGGGGCTGCTACGCCTCCGGCACGCATTGCGCACCATGGCAAAGGTCGCTCGAAAACGCGGCCGCAACGGCTGGCCTCACACGCAAAGTGGCCAGCGCATTGACGGCTTCACGCTGATTTGCCCTGTATATTTCTTAGTCGACGCATCACTTTGATGGCGCTGGGTGCCGCTAACAACGTTGTCTTGTCGCATTAGTCTGAGTCGAAAAGTCCAACACTTCCGCACCACAGGGCAAAAGTCCGCGTCAGTTTCGTCACGCAAGCGAGCGCTGGGTTTTCAACCCAGCCTACATTTTTTAGTAAGGTTTTTCATGCACGCAGTTCTCCCCCGCCTCGACGCCCAGCGCACCACCTTTCCGGCGCTGCGCCGCCGCAGTCTCAGCACGTTGCAGGTGAACCTTGGATACAAGTGCAACCAATCTTGCGTGCATTGCCATGTCGCCGCAAGCCCGCAGCGCACCGAGATGATGGATGCGGAAACGGTCGACCTAGTGATCGACACACTTAAACACACGGGCGCCAAAACGCTTGATCTCACCGGCGGCGCGCCCGAATTGAACCAGTATTTCCGTGCTCTAGTGCAGGAGGCCCGCGCGCTCGGCGTCAAGGTGATTGACCGTTGCAACCTGACCATTTTGTTTGAGCCCGGCCAGGAAACGCTGGCGCAATTTCTCGCCGACAACCAAGTGGCAATCACCGCGTCGCTTCCTTGCTACTCGGTTGAAAACGTGGATAAGCAGCGCGGCGAAGGCGTGTTCGATGACAGTATCCGCGCCCTGCAGTTACTCAACTCGTTGGGTTATGGCGACGCCAGCAGTCGGCTCGAATTAAACCTCGTCTACAACCCGCAAGGACCGGTGCTGCCGCCGAATCAGCAACAACTTCAGGCGGACTACCAACGAGTGCTTGGTGAAAAGTTTGGCATTACGTTTAACCATCTGTTTGCCATCGCTAATATGCCGATTCAGCGCTTCGGTTCGACCCTGATTTCTAAAGGCACGTTTGACAGTTACATGCAAACGCTGCGTGGCGCGCACAAGGAAGAAAACATCGACGGAGTGATGTGCCGCGACCAGCTCAGCATTGATTATTTGGGCTACGTGTACGACTGCGATTTCAACCAGATGTTGGGGCTTAACACCCGCGTCGGCGGCAGAACCCGCACCCACCTGCGCGACGTGATCGCGTCTGCCGCTAACGCACTTGTCGACGGCCCAATCATCGTGCGTGACCATTGCTACGGCTGCACTGCAGGTCAAGGCAGCTCGTGCGGTGGCGCGTTGGCGTAACCCGGCCGAGCCCTGTCACAGGCAACGATTCGCCCGCGGTACGCCCGTTGAAACTGTCCATCATCATCCCGGTACTCAATGAGGCCGCGCGCATCGCCGACGCATTGATTGCCCTGCAGCCGTTGCGCGAACGAGGCGCAGAAATTGTGGTGGTGGACGGTGCCAGCACCGACGGCACAGCGGACGTCGCGGCACACGGTGCCGACTGCGTCATACGAGCGCCACGCGGACGGGCATCACAACAAAACGCGGGTGCGCAACGGGCATCGGGCGACACGTTTTTATTCCTGCACAGCGATACCCAACTACCGCTCAATGCAGACGATCTGATCGCAGATGCGCTTGGCGAGCCTGCCGCACAGTGGGGACGTTTCGACGTGCGTTTTGACACCGATCAACCGATGCTGCGCGTGGTCGCAACTATGATGAATGTCCGCTCTAGAGTGACCGGCATCGCGACCGGGGATCAATGCCTATTTGTGCGTCGCAGCGCGTTCGAGGCGGCAGGTGGTTTCCCGGCGGTGGCGCTGATGGAGGACATTGCAATCAGCAAGTTATTGCGACGATATTCAGCGCCTAGTTGTCTGCGCAACAAGGTTACAACCTCCGCTCGACGCTGGCAAAAAAACGGCGTTTGGCGCACGATATTTTTGATGTGGTGGCTGCGGCTTGCTTACGCGGTTGGCGTTTCGCCCACACGGCTCGCGCAGTGGTATCGGCAGTCGTGATGACCGGGTTAAAACCGCCTTTTCACATCGCCATATTTTGCCGATCCGTGGTCGCAGGTCAGGTGAAAACGCGCTTGATTCCGACCTACGCTGCGGAGGGGGCTGCTCGCATTTATGCGCAGCTGGTTGAACGCACGCTGCAAACCGTTAGGCAATCAAGTGCCACCGCGTCGCTGTGGGTGGCGGGTGATACGCAACATGCGTCGGTGATTGACTGGGCGCAACGTTTTGCGCTGCCGATTAGTTCGCAATGCGATGGCGACCTTGGCGCACGAATGCTAAATTGCTTGGTCACGCTTGCGGAAAAGCATGAGCGCGTGTTGCTGGTCGGCACCGACTGCCCGGTGCTTACAGTCGACGATTTTGAGGCCGCCGCAGCTGCACTCAGCACAACATGCCCTTGGGTATTTGCGCCCGCTGAAGATGGCGGCTATGTGTTGGTTGGCAGCAATGCCCCAAGCGCTGCGCCATTTGCCAACATCGCGTGGAGCACCTCCAAGGTGATGGCGCAAACCCGCAACGCGTTGCGAGCAAACGCGATGGCGTGGGCAGAAACAGCCACTCTTTGGGATGTTGATGAGGCCGCAGACGCAGCACGCGCTATCAGCGCCGGATTGATCGCTGGCGCGCCGAAAGAGCACTAAACTTCGTGGATGTTTGAAAACTTCACCCTCCAGCGCAGCAACGCCAACGGCGTCAATATCAACGCTCGCGTCAGCAACGACCGCAGCAAGCCGCCGCTGTTGCTGCTGCACGGCCACCCACAAACGCACGTGATCTGGCACAAAGTCGAGCCAGTGCTGAGTCAACATTTCAGCATCGTCGCGGCTGATCTGCGCGGCTATGGTGACAGCGATAAACCCGCGTCTGACGCGAGCATGAATCACGCGCCGTATAGCAAGCGCGAAATGGCCAAGGACATGGTGCAGCTAATGCATTCGCTCGGCTTTCCGCGCTTCAAAGTGCTGGCACACGACCGTGGCGCACGGGTCACCCACCGCATGCTCCTCGATCACGCGGCCAGCGTCGAACGCGCCACACTACTTGACATTGCGCCCACGCTCGCGATGTACGAGCAAACCACAATGGATTTCGCCAAAGCGTACTGGCACTGGTTTTTCCTGATTCAACGCGAGCCATTTCCGGAAACACTGATTGCCGCTAACCCCGAATTTTTTATTGAAAAATCGATGGGTAACCGCCACGCAGGACTGGCTGCGTTTGCGCCCGAAGCGATGGCTGAATACCGTCGCTGCATCCACCTGCCCGGCATCGCACACGCGATCTGCGAGGACTATCGTGCTGCCGCGACCATTGATCTTGAACACGATCGTGCAGACCGTGAAGCGGGCATCAAGGTCATGCAACCGCTACAAGTGCTGTGGGGTGAAAGCGGTATCGTAGGTAAATGTTTTGATCCGCTCGCGGAGTGGTGTCGGGTCGCAGTTAATGTTCGCGGTGGCGCTGCACCTTGCGGACACTACATTCCAGAAGAAGC
>JACMNN010000109.1 GCA_014378555.1 Burkholderiales bacterium
CACCCGTATCCAACGCACGCTCCACGACAAAACGACCGCCGTGCTGTTCAGTCGTTTGCAATTGCAACAGCTCGGTGCGGTCACCCGCGCGCAGCGGCATAAACGCCACATCAACCGCGCCGCCGCAACACTGGCCTAGCGCCGGTCCGAGCGGAAAGTGGCGAAGGGTGGCCACCGCCCGGTTTAATGCAAGCATTTCGCGAGCAACCTTGATGCTCATAAGCTCAAGATGACCGCCGCCAATGGTGCCCCTCGTCTGCTGGGCGGTGACGATCATCATCGCACCCCGTTCGCGCGGCACCGAGCCCTTCGCATCCGACACGCAAACCCATATCGCGGCCGTGTCCGCGTCGAGCAATGCGAGAAGGTTAGCGCCGGGCGTTTGCATCAGAGCCATGTCGGGTTAGGCAACATAACAACCGTTGGCCCTGAGCGGAGCGAACGGTCTGACGCGCGCAGATCAAACCCTTCGCTGCGCTCAGGGCGAACGGTATTGTCGTGGGCGTTTTGCTGCCGAGCAATAACGATATTGTCGCGGGCGTGTCGGCGTCGAGCAATGCGAGAAAGCTGGCGCCGGGCGTTTGCATCAGCGCCACGTCGGGTCAGGCAACACAACAACCGTTCGCCCTGAGCGAAGCGAAGGGTCTGACGCGCGCAGATCAAACCCTTCGCTGCGCTCAGGGCGAACGGTATTGTCATGGGCGTATTGCTGTCGAGCAATAACGATATTGTCGCGGACGCGTCGGCATCGAGCAATGCAAGAACGTTGGTGCCGGGGTTTGCATCAGAGCCACGTCGGGTTAGGCAACATAACAACCGTTGGCCCTGAGCGAAGCGAAGGGGCTGACGCGCGCTGATCAAACCCTTCGCTACGCGCAGGGCGAACGGTGTTTTTCGTTGCACTACAAAGGTCGCGGAGAACGGTATTTTTCATTGTTCTACCAAGGCGGTTCTCTGCGCTGCCATCACGGCATTTAGTATCGCCTCCGATGTCGCCGGCGCTGCGAGCTTTGCTGTATCGCGGTAGTCGGCAATAGAACTTACCGCATCGCGAATCGCCTGATGCACTGAAAACGCAAGCATCAGCGGTGGCTCACCCACCGCCTTGCTGCGGTAAATCGTGTCTTCACGGTTCGGCGAATTCTCGACCAACCAGACGTTGAACGTTTCCGGAATATCCGCAGCGGTTGGGATTTTGTAGGTGCTTGGCGCGTGCGTGGTGAGCGCGCCCTGGTCGCTCCACTTTAGCTCTTCGCCGGTGAGCCAGCCCATGCCCTGAATGAAGGCGCCTTCAATTTGCCCTTTATCCAATGCCGGATTTAGCGAGCTGCCCACATCGTGCAATATGTCAACCCGCTCCACTTTCATCTCGCCGGTCAGCGTGTCGATGGCCACCTGCGCGCACGCGGCACCGTAGGCAAAATAATAGAACGGTCGGCCCTTAAAGGTATCGCGGTTCCAGTGAATTTTTGGCGTTTTGTAAAAGCCCTGCGCCGAGAGCGAGACGCGAGCAAACCATGCGTCATGAACCAGTTCGTCGAAAGGCATGTGCAGCATCGCGCCGTTACTATCGGCGTCAACGCCGTCATTGCGGAAGCGAATAGCGGTGGCGCTTACATCCCATTTTTTTGCTGCAAACTCGGCCAGCCGATCACGCAACTGTCGACATGCGTCTTTGGCTGCCATGCCGTTCAGATCGCTACCGCTGGAGGCCGCTGTGGCACTGGTGTTGGGCACTTTGCTGGTGTCTGTGGTCGACACCCGAATGCGCGCGCAAGCAATGCCCAATTCTTCGGCCACTACCTGCCGGATTTTGGTGAACAAACCCTGGCCCATTTCGGTGCCGCCGTGATTGACGATCACCGATCCATCCGAATAAACGTTGATCAGCGCGCCCGCCTGATTGAGATGCGTGGCGTTAAATGAAATGCCAAATTTGACCGGCGTCAGCGCCAGTCCACGCTTGATGATGCGACTAGTTTTGTTTTGCTCACGCAGGGCCACGCGACGTGCGCGGTAATCGGCGCGGCGCTCAAGCTCGGGCACCATGTCATGCAGGATGTTGTCTTCGACCGGCTGACCGTAATGGGTAACGTTGCGTTCGCTAAGCCCGTAGAAATTGCGGCTGCGAATGTCGAGCGGATCTTTGCCGAGTACATGCGCGATCTCGTCCATCACATGCTCGATCAAAAACATGCCCTGCGGCCCGCCGAAGCCACGAAACGCGGTGTTCGACACCTTGTGCGTTTTGCAAGGAAAGTTGCGGATACGCACGTGCTCCAGAAAGTACGCATTGTCGACGTGACAAATGGCCCGCGCATTCACCGGGCCGGACAAATCGGCGGAATATCCGCAGTCCGACGCGAGCATTAAATCCGCGCCAACAATGCGGCCGGTGTCATCAAAGCCGATGTCGTATTCAAACTGAAACGGATGCCGTTTGCCGGTGATGATCATGTCGTCATCGCGGTCCAGTCGCAGCTTCACGCTTTGGCCGAGCCTTGCTGCGGCCAGTGCACACAGCGAGGCAAATAAAGCGGGCTGTGACTCCTTGCCGCCAAAGCCACCGCCCATGCGTCGACACTCCACGCGCACTTTGGCGTCAGGCAGCGCCATCGCCCGCGCCACGATGTGCTGCACTTCAGTGGGATGTTGCGTTGAGCAGTGCACAGAAATTTCGCCATCTTCCAGCGGTGTGGCGAGCGACACCATGCCTTCGAGGTAGAAATGGTCCTGCCCGCCATGCTCGGTCGTGCCTGAAATGCGGTGCAGTGATCGGGCGAGCGCGGCGTCGGTTTCCCCACGCTCAACGGTGACTGGCGGGAGTACAAAACTCTTGGCTGCCAGCGCTTGATCTATGCTGAGGATGGGGGTCTTGATGTCTAGCTCGTATGACGCTAGTTTCGCGGCCTTTCGTGCAAGCAAATGCGTTTCGGCCACCACCATGAACACCGGTTGCCCGTGGTATTCGATTACGTCCGTTGCAAGGATCGGATCATCAAGTACGATGCCGCCGTAGTTGTTAACGCCAGGAATATCTTTCGCCGTGAACACGGCAATGACACCAGGGGCCTTTTTGACCGCGCTCAGGTCAAACGATTTCAGCGCCGCGAAGGCAGCGGGCGCGTAGCCAATCGCGGCACACAAGGTGCCACGCGGTGCGGCAATATCGTCGGTGTAGACCGCTTCGCCGGTGACGTGCAAATGCGCGGATTCATGATGCGGTGGCGTCGTTGTGCCGCGTTGTGTGCCGTCTATTTTTAGTGATGCAGGATCGAGAATGGCATTCATCAGAACAACCGAACTGGGTCTGGTTGTTCTGTCGTTGCCTGCGACTCCAGCCAAAACCGCAGCAACAAATTCTGCGCCACCTGCATCCGATAAGCCGCACTCGCACGCATGTCGGTCAGCGGCGCATAGTCCAGTAACAGTGCCGCCATCGCAGCGCGCACCGAGGCTTCACTCCATCCTTTTTCG
>JACMNN010000110.1 GCA_014378555.1 Burkholderiales bacterium
AGCGTTTCGCGGTTATGAGTCGTTGTCAGAAGAGGGGCGTGTCATCGCGCTCTACAAGGATGGCGCGCGCGTTGAGTCGCTGGTCGCTGGCGACAGCGGCATCGTGGTGCTCGACCGCACACCGTTCTACGCCGAGTCCGGCGGTCAGGTCGGCGACAAGGGCGAGCTCAGCAAATCGGGCGTGTGCCTGACGTTGTTTACGGTGCAAGACACGCTGAAGGTTCAGCCCGACGTGTTCGGTCATCACGGTAGCGTGCAAAACGGCGAACTGCGGGTCGGCGACACGGTTGCAGCGCAAGTGGACTTTGACAATCGCGCACGCACCATCCGCAACCACTCAGTGACGCACATCATGCACAAGGCGTTGCGCGAAGTGCTGGGTTCACACGTCGCACAAAAAGGCTCGCTGGTCGACGCCGAGAAAACGCGCTTCGACTTTGCGCATAACGCGCCGATGAGCGACGCCCAGATTCGCGAAGTGGAAGCCAAAGTCAACGCCGAAATCGTCACCAACACGGCCACCCACGCCGAAGTGATGGCCATTGAAAAAGCCAAAACCAGCGGCGCGGTAATGTTGTTCGGTGAGAAGTACGGCGACGAAGTTCGCGTGCTTGAAATCGGCAGTAGCAAAGAATTTTGCGGCGGCACGCATGTGGTCCGTACGGGCGACATCGGCTTCTTCAAAATCATCAGCGAAGGAGGCGTCGCTGCGGGTGTGCGTCGCGTTGAAGCGGTCACCGGCCTCAACGCCATGGCCTTCGTGCAGGCGCTCGATGCGCGCATGAGTGATGTGGCGGGCGCACTGAAAATTCCGCAAGCGGAAGTCACCAGCAAAATCGCTCAGATTCAAGATCACGTGAAAGCGCTGGAAAAAGAACTCGCCGCGCTTAAGAGCAAGCTTGCTGCAGCAGCCGGCGGCGACCTGCTCAGCAAGGCCGTCGAGAAAGACGGCGTGAAGTTCCTGACCGCCGAAATCGAAGGCGCAGACGCCAAGGCGCTGCGCGAAATGGTCGACCAACTCAAGAACAAATTAGGCTCAGGCGTGGTGCTGCTTGGCAGCAAAGCGCCGGACGGAAAAGTTGCTTTGTGCGCTGGCGTGACTGCGGATTTGGTCGGTAAGTTCAAAGCGGGTGACATCGTCGGCAAAGCGGCAGCCCTCGTCGGCGGCAAGGGCGGCGGACGGCCGGATATGGCGATGGCCGGTGGCACGGATGCCAGCAAGTTGGCGAACGCTTTGGCGACACTGCTGGGCTAACCGCACGCCTGCTACGACTTCGTTGCTGTGGTTAGCGCTGCTCCAGCGCGCAAATCGTATCGCCCAAAAATTTTTGTTGGTGCCGCCAGCGTAGCTATGGCGCGGCGCGAACGCGGCAGTCATACGCCGTGAAATTCGCTTCATCACAGCATACAAAGTCAAAATTATGATCGCTTCGATGTGCCGCGCGAAGCCGGACGTCAAAGCCCGCGAACTCACAAATTGCGTGTTGATGGTGATCGTAAGATTTAGGATGGCGTTGTTTATATGCATAAATATTAATCTAGTACACCTGTTTCGAACTATGCCATCGTCATTGTTCGCTGGTATACTGGTGCGTTAACCGGCCGCTAAACGATGTTGATGCGGCAAAGGAACGCCGTTATGACCACTTGCCTTCGCTACGCGCTTTCTTCGGTTTGCTGTTGTCTTGTTGCGTGGGCAGCTTTGCTGTCCGGCACTTCGTTTGCGCAGATTGCCAATTGTCCATTTGGTGTGTCCGGTGCTGCCCCGGTTAAGCTTGGTGTTGATGGGTTGTTGCTGGCTCGCTACGCCGCAGGATTGCGTGGCGCGGCGCTGACGAACAACATCTCGGGCGCGTCCACGTCGGCTGACGCCGAGGCAAATATCGCTGCGAATTTGACTCGACTCGACCTCGACGGCGACCGCGCATTCAACAATAACGACGCGCTAATTATTTTGCGGTATCTGTCTGGATACTCGGCGGCCGGATGGATTTCAGGGCTTACCTTTGCCGGCAACGCGGAGCGGAAAACGGCGGTCGCGATTGAGTCGTTCATGAACGCGGGTTGCCCAGCGCCTTCATCTGCTACAACGTTCGTTGCAAAAGACGCAGCGCGTTTGCTGCAACAAGCGACCTGGGGGGCAACCCTGCCGGAGATCAATCGAGTGGCGGGCATCGGTGCTGCCGCATGGCTTAACGAACAATTTGCCCTACCCGCCGCGTCGTACACCGCTTACGCCGTTGCGCTCCTCACAGCAAATAAGAACGGAGCGAACGGCTGTACCGCCAGTACGGGCTGTCCGTGGACCACCAACACGCCGGGGTTCTACAAGCAGGCGTTTGAGGGCGACGACCAACTGCGACAGCGCGTGGTGAATGCTTTGTTGCAAATTCTGGTGGTGTCCACTGGCAACAACCGGGTGCAAGACTCGGGCATCGGCATGGCCAGCTACATGGACACATTGAGCGCGCAGGCGTTTGGCAATTTCCGATCGCTGCTCCGCGACGTGACGCTGCATCCGGCCATGGGCGTGTATCTCGACATGCTGGGCAGCGCGCAAGAGCATCCTAACGAAAATTACGCGCGCGAACTGCTGCAACTTTTTTCAGTCGGTACGGTAATGCTCAATGCCGACGGCACGCCACAAAGCAGTGCCGGGCAACTGGTCCCAACCTACACCGAAGAGGTAGTGCAGGGCTTCGCTAAAGCGTTCACCGGTTGGCAGTTTCATGATCAGCCGGAGGCTGTCGATCCGTGGCGGTTTTACTGGCCGATTGAGGATTGGACGCAACCGCTGAAACCTTGGACCGGTCGGCGCTGTCCGCAAGACGGCCGCTGGCCCGCAGGCAGTACGACCGATTGGTGTTCGGTCAGCAACCCCCTGAAATCGTATCCGCCGCCGCATCACGCTGGCACCAAAACGCTGCTGCAATACAGCAATGCACCTTACGCCACGTTGCCCGCTAATCAAACCGCGCAACTCGATATCGAGAACGCCATCGACAACATTTTTAATCATCCGAACGTAGGCCCGTTCATAGGTCGCCAGATGATTCAACGGCTTGTCACCAGCAACCCAAGCCCGGCTTATGTGGGGCGCGTGACGGCCGCATTTAATAACAACGGCAGCAACGTGCGCGGCGATATGAAGGCTGTGATTAACGCAATTTTGACGGACGACGAAGCGCGCAACAGCGTCATCGCGGGCAACAATGTTTTTGGCAAACTGCGCGAACCGGTGATCAAGTTTATTCACCTGCACCGCGCGTTCGGCGCCATTGCCAGTGGTGGCTATTACGACGTGTGGGACACCAGTGATACCGACGCGCTGGGGCAGGCGGCGTTACGCGCGCCTTCAGTGTTTAATTATTATTCGCCTGATTTTGAGCCCGCGGGTTCGATGGCGACAGCGTTCCTGCTGGGACCGGAATTTGAGATTACGTCTACCTCCACAGTCGCCGGATTTTCTGATTTCACGGGCTGGGGCGTGGTGGGTGGATTTCTTCAGGGTGACGGCGATAGTGGCAAGTGGTTTAAGCCGAACTACGACCGTTACTTGGCAGGCGCTACTGGAGTTGCTTTGGCCGACAATCCACAGCAATTAGTTGACGAACTGGACTTGCTGCTGACCGCCAATAACCTCAAGCCCACGTTCAAGGCGAACCTTGTTTCAATGGTTAGCAACATCACGCGAACGCTTTCTCCCGAGTACACGCAGACTGATTACGTCGTGCAGCGACGCGACCGTTTTCGCGCGGTCATGTGGCAAATTATCCATTCGGCTGACTACGCCGTGCAGCGCTAGGAAGCACTGAAAAATGACTAACCGCCGTGACTTTATCCGTGCTTCAGCGGCACTGGGTGCAATGCCTTTTTTGCCGCCGTTTTCCATCTCTTCGGCTAACGCCGCAGACACTTCAGGCTACAAAGCGTTGGTGTGCGTTTTTCTGTTCGGCGGCAACGACAGCCACAACCTGATTGTGCCGCGCACCACGTCCGAGTACAACACCTATTCGGCCGCGCGGGGTGGCCTTGCCGAGATGAATGGACTCGCGTTGCCGCTCGATTCACTGCTCTCGGTTTCACCCATGGGAATGGCGGCGAATAGCTTCGGCTTGCATCCGGCGATGACCAATCTTGCGACCTTGTTTAACACCGACAAAAAACTGGCGGTGGTTGCCAATACCGGTCCGCTGCTCGCGCCAACAACGTTGCTGCAATATCAAAACCGTAGCGTGCCGCTGCCGCCGCAATTGTTTTCGCATTCCGACATGCAAATGCATTGGCAAACCATGCGTCCCGATTACCCGGCAGATACCGGTTGGGGTGGGCGGATGGCGGATGTATTTCGCGCTGCAGCGTCCGGCTTATTGCCCGTATCGACCAGTCTCGGTGGTGGCAATATCTTTATGAAGGGCGACATCACCAGTGCGTATTCGGTGACGCCGGTCAAGTACAAAACCGGCGTGATCGACAACACTACGCGCATCGCGAGAACACCCGCCGCCGACGTGTACTGGAACTGGACCGGCACCGGCGTTAACAGCCGTCCGCAGAACGTGTTTGTCAACAATATCAACGACCCGCGCGCGAGCTTGCTGGAGCAACAATATGCGGGTATCAACAAAGCCTCGCTTGATGTGGGCGCGTTTGTCACCAACGCGATGTATGAAGTTAACAGCAGCACTTACACGCTTAAAAATGCCGTGCCTGGCAATTGGCCCACGACCAATCGCCTGGCAGCACAACTGCACTCCGTTGCTGCGATGATTGCAGCGCGTGCAGCACTCGGCGTGACGCGTGAAATTTTCTTCGTGTCGCTCGGTGGTTTCGATAATCACGGCGATCAGTTCGGGCGCGACTTGGTCAGTGGCAACAAGACCTTGCTCGCAGGCAAGCACTATGACCTGTTGCGTACCCTCGACGAAGCGCTCAGTGTGTTCTACCGCGCGACGGACAGCATGGGCGTGGCCAACAATGTCACCACAATGACCATGAGCGATTTTGGTCGCACGTTGCGCTCTAGTGGGCAGGGCTCGGATCACGGCTGGGGCGGGCACCAACTGGTGCTCGGCGGAGCGGTGAAGGGCGGGCGTATTGCGGGTGACTTTCCGATGCCTGCGCTGGGGACGTCGGTGGACGTGGGCGAGGGGCGTTTGCTGCCAGCAATTGCCTCCGACGCCTACATCGCCACGCTGGCAAACTGGATGGGTGCCTCGCCTGCTGAGGTTGCCAGCATCGTGCCGAACCTTTCGCGGTTCAACACGCAGACGCTTGATTTGATGGCATAACAACGGATTTTATTTGCTCATCTTGCAGCGGTAAGGTCACGTTGAGTTTTTCAACTTCGTCGCCAAATTCCGGTCATGGATAAAACATACACACTGTCCGGTATGCACTGCGGCGCCTGCGTGGCACGCACTTCCAAGGCACTTTCAGGTTTTGCCGACAAGGTGCAGGTGACACTCGATCCACCCCAAGCGGTGCTGCGTGGCGTGCATTCGGACGCCTCGCTTGAAGTGATGCAGATTGCGCTGGCGGGTGCCGGCAAATACACGATGGAGATTGCCGCGCCGACGTTTGGCGCGAACATTTCGGGGAACAGCGGTGCCGGCGACCGCGAAGGATTTTTCGCGACCTATAAACCGCTGTTGCTAATCGTCGGCTTTCTGGTCGGCGTAACCTGGCTGGTTCATGCACAAACTTCGGGCCGCTACTGGCATGAGTGGATGTCGGACTTTATGGCTGGATTCTTTCTGGTGTTTAGTTTTTTTAAACTGTTGAACTTGAGCGGATTCGTTCAGGCATATCGCGGCTACGACTTGATTGCAGCGAAAAGCGCAGCGTACGCTTGGGCCTATCCGTTCATCGAACTGGCATTGGGCGTGGCGTACTTGATGCGCTGGCAACCGCAGGTCACGCATTGGGCGACGCTCGTGGTGATGCTTATCAGTGCGGCGGGTGTGTTTAACGCGCTGCGTAAACGCCACATCATCGAATGCGCTTGTCTCGGAACCGTGTTCAAATTGCCAATGTCCAAAGTGACATTAATTGAAGATTTGAGCATGGCCGCGATGGCGGCTGTGATGCTCGTTCAACGGTAAACAGGACGCTCCGATCACGCCCACATTTAACGCAGGTTACGACCTGCCGATGCTGCAAAAAAGTATGAAAAAAATCTCTATCCTGTTCGCGGTACTGCTCGTCGCCGCGGCCTCCGCACAAGACCCTAAAGTCGGCACGATTAGCATCGGTCATCCGTGGGCACGCGCGACTCCGGGAGCGGTGAAAAATTCTGCTGCTTTTATGGTGTTTGACAACCAGGGCACTGCTGACAAACTGATTAGCGTGACTGGCGACATTGCCAAAGACATCCAGATTCACAGCATGATCACCGAAGC
>JACMNN010000111.1 GCA_014378555.1 Burkholderiales bacterium
ACAACCCGCATCAATCTCCGCCATGCCCTCCTTTCCTGATTCCCGCGAAACACGCGTACCGAGCGAGCGTGAAGCCGATCTTTTTGCACAATTGGGTAGACAGATTGCGCACGCCAAGACGGCAACGATCGCGTTCGCAAAATCACTGGCCCACGTTGATGCGCAAGGCATCACTTCGCGCGCTGCACTGGCCCAGCTTCCTGTGCTCCGCAAAAGTGAATTGCTTGAGCAACAGCAGGCTTCGCGCGCCGCGCAGGGCGACCCGTTTGGCGGCTACTCAGCGTTAGGCTTTGCCGAATGGAACGCCAGCGCCAAAAAGCAGGCAGCGCGCGTGTTTGCCTCACCCGGTCCGATTTACGAACCCGAAGGCCATGGGTCGACCGCCTACGCACGCACCGCGCGCGCGCTCTACGCTGCGGGATTTCGGGCTGGGGACTTAGTGCATAACTCGTTTAGTTATCACATAACGCCGGGCGGCTGGATTATGGATGCCGGTGCGGTGGCGCTTGGCTGCACGGTGTTTCCGGCGGGCGTGGGCAACACCGAACAGCAGATCGCGGCGATGCTGGATTTGCAGCCGACCGCCTACACCGGCACGCCGTCGTTTTTGCGCATCTTGCTTGAAAAGGCAGACGAGCTGGGCACGCCGATCACGAGCCTTAAGCGCGCGTCGCTATCGGGCGAATATTTTCCGCCGCAGTTGCGTGAAATGGTGAAGACGCGCGGCATCATTGGCACGCAAACTTACGCGACTGCCGACCTTGGACTGATTGCGTACGAAGCGCCAGATGCGAACGGCAACGTCTCTGGCATGGTGATTGACGAGGACTTAATCGTGGAGATCGTGCGGCCCGGTACCGGCGAGCCTGTGCTTGACGGCGAAGTGGGCGAGATCGTGGTGACGACGTTTAATCCTGACTATCCACTGATTCGTTTTGGCACCGGCGATCTGTCGGCGGTGCTAGTGGGCGCGTGTCCGACCGGGCGCACCAATATGCGCATCAAGGGGTGGATGGGACGCGCCGATCAGACGGTGAAAGTGAAGGGTATGTTCGTGCATCCATCACAGGTGGATGCGGTGGCAAAGCGCTTCCCCAACTTGGGACGGGTGCGGCTGGTGGTCACCAATCCCGATCAGAAAGATGCGATGGCGCTGCATGCGGAGTGCGCTGCGCCCACCGAGGATTTGAAAGCGAACATTACGGCAGCAATGCGCGACGTGACTAAGCTGGGGGGTGACGTTGTTTTTGCTGCGCTAGGTTCGCTGGCAAACGATGGAAAAGTGATTGATGACGCGCGGAAGTACGAGTAGCCGGCATCAGGTTGAGCCGCGCGAAACAATCTTACTAACGCAGCAGACGTTTTCACGATAACGCTAATACTTAAGAAACCCAAAATGACCGCCACCATATCCCCGACCGTTTGGCCCGACGACGTCACGCTAGAACGCGACGGTATTAGGCTTGAACCAATTTTGCTCGTGCACGAAGCGGGGTTGCTCGCGGCGGCGAGCGATGGTGAGTTGTGGAACATACGCTACACCTCCGTGCCCGAGCCGCAGGAGACGCTCGCCTACATTCAGACCGCACTCAAACAGCGCTCCGAGGGCAGTCGTCTCGCATTCGCAGTAATCGATCTCGCTGCAAACAAAGTGATCGGCAGCACCAGCTATCACGACATCGTGCCCGCCATTAAGCGCGTGGAAATCGGTTGGACTTGGTATGCAAAGTCCAACCAGCGCAGCAGGGTCAACACGCTGTGCAAACTGATGCTGATGCAGCATGCGTTCGACACGCTCGGCTGTGACGTGGTTGGCTGGCGGGTCAGCCACATGAATTTTGCGTCGCAACGCGCGGTGGAGCGGCTTGGCGCGAAGCGGGACGGCGTGCTGCGCCACCACGCACCGATCCGTGATGGCAAGGTGCGCGATACGGTGATGTATTCGATGCTGGCGGCAGAGTGGCCGGTGGCGAAACAGCAGCTTGAAGCGAAGCTTGCGCGCAAGGCCGCGCCGCGAGCCCCGCCATCGAGCAAGGTGACGTTGCAGCCAATTACCGCTGACACGCTGCGGGCAATCCTAAAACTTAATCCCGGTGCGGTCGGGGAACGCATGGTCGCAACCAACGCATGGTCGATTGCCCAAGCTGCATACAGCGCGAACGCTGTGCCACGCGCGATCATGGCGGACGGCGTGCTCGTGGGTTTCATCATGATGTACGACACCACCATTGATCCGACGCTAGCAGTTAGAGATCAGGTGCCTTTGGACAGCGTTGAGGTCTGGCGCCTGATGATCGATTTCCAGCATCAAGGTAGCGGTTACGGCAAAGCGGCTATTTCTGAGGCTGCTCAATATGCGGCAACGCGACCCGGCGTGGTGCAGCTTCGCCTGTCGTACGTACCTGTCGAGGGAAACCCGGCGTCGTTTTACAGAAAACTGGGCTTCCTTGAAACGGGCGAAAAGGATGGCATCGAAATTGTGATGGCGCAGTCGGTTGCGGATCTGCTTTAGTTGCTGGCGGCTTTGGCGTGCAAACATCCAACCGCTCATTCGCGCCGAGAACGTTGCGAAACACGCGACGGCTGTTACAGACCTAACTCGCTCAAGCTGGCATGATCATCGGGTCGTCGACCCTGCAGCCAGTGAAATTTTCGTTCCGCCTCCTTGATCGGCAAATCGTTAATGCTGGCGATACGGCAGCGCATGTAACCGTGTTGGTCGAACTCCCAGTTTTCGTTGCCGTACGAGCGAAACCAGCTCTCTGAATGGTCTCTCCATTCGTAGGCAAAGCGCACGGCAATGCGATTTTCATGACACGCCCATAGCTCTTTGATCAGCCGATATTCGATTTCCTTCGCCCACTTGCGCGTCAGAAATTCAACAATTGCCGGGCGTCCCGAAAAGCACTCGGAGCGGTTTCGCCAAGCGCTGTCGGGTGTGTACGCGAGCGATACGCGAACCGGGTCGCGTGCGTTCCAAGCGTTTTCCGCAGCGCGCACTTTGCTTGCCGCAGTTTCGCTTGTGAAAGGTGGCAACGGCGGGCGTGGCGCGTCTCGCTCGACAGCCATATTAGTAGGTTTTATAAGGTAGAAATTTGCCCGACAACACCACATTGACCCGATCACCTTTCGGGTCAGGTTGGCGTTGGATATCCATACTGAAATCAATGGCGCTCATGATGCCGTCGCCGAATTCTTCGTGGATAAGTTCCTTGATCGTCGTGCCATACACACTGACTATCTCGTACCAGCGGTAGATCAACGCGTCGGTGGGCACAGCCGTGGGAAGAGAACCTTTGTAAGGTACCACTTGCAGCCATTTTTGCTCTTCTGCATCGAGACCAAATATCTTTCCAATTATTTTGGCCTGCGCTTCATTCAACGTCATTTGTCCGAGGCAGGCGGCCGTGACCCACTCTTTCGATTCGCCCACTTTGCTGGCCACGTCGGCCCACTTGATGCTCTTCTTAACTTTGACAGTGATGATTTTTTCGGTGACGTCGTTGCGATTCATGTTGTGCTCCGGTTGTAAAGTAAATAGGTCAGTGTTTGGCTCTGCTAACGAGGAAATCAACGATGTTGTTACGCAGCGCGTAATACCCGTCGAGGTGGTGCAACGTGCCGCGCGTTCGTTGTTTGTCCAGCGGATTAACGATCACCTCCGCCAAACCACCCGGCACGTATCCCGTGTTGGTGTCGCCACCATTTTTCATCAGCAGGATGCGGTCTGCGAGCAAGATTGCCTCGTCTACATCATGCGTAATCATGAACACGGTTTGCCGCGTTTTGCGCACGATGGAAATCAGCTCTTCCTGAATCGTGCCTCGCGTGAGCGCATCGAGCGCGCCGAACGGTTCGTCGAGTAACAACATCTTGGGCTGGATAGCGAACGCGCGGGCAATGCCGACGCGCTGCTTCATGCCCCCCGACAATGCCGATGGCAGCTTGTCAATAGCCTGCGTCAGCCCTACAAGTTCCACCACGGACTCGACCGCTGCGCTCACCTGATCACGCTTCCAGTCCGGCCAGCGCGACTCAACGGCAAACGCAATGTTTTTGCGCACGGTTAGCCACGGCATCAGCGCATGACTTTGGAAAACAACACCGCGTTCAAGACTCGGGCCGACCACCTCTCGGCCATCCATAAATACGTGGCCACTGGTGGCCGTATCGAGTCCTGCAAGAACGTTGAGAATGGTCGTTTTACCGCAGCCAGAATGGCCGATGATGCAGACAAACTCTCCTTTGTCGAGTGTGAAACTGACATCACTGAACACCGGGCGATCCGCGCTGAACGCCTTACCCAGTTTTTCGATACGTAAAAATCCGTCCAACGTAGACTCCTGAATTGATCGTGTGCGATCGACGTTATTCGACGTAAGTCACGAAGCGTTGCAGCCGCGCAAACATCATGTCGAGCAGCATGCCAACGACGCCGATGACTAGGATTGCAAAGATCACATTGGTGAGCGACAAATTGTTCCACTCGTTCCACACGAAGTAACCGATGCCCGTGCCTCCGACGAGCATCTCAGCGGCAACAATGACCAGCCAGGCGATGCTCATCGAGATACGCATACCGGTCAAAATAGTTGGCGCAGCAGCAGGCAGAATCACTTTAAGTGCTTTGCGCAAGGGCTGCACCTCAAGCGTGCTTGCGACGTTCAACCATTCCCGTTTGACCGACGACACGCCGAACGCGGTGTTGATCAACATCGGCCACACCGAACAGATGAAGATCACGAAAATACCGCTTATCGACGAGTCCTTGATGGTGTAGAGCGCCAGTGGCATCCACGCTAACGGCGAGATCGGTTTGAGCACCTGAATGAACGGGTCAAACGCGCGGCGCAACAGGGGCGACATGCCAATCAAAAAGCCCATTGGGATGGCCACTGCGCAGGCAATCAAAAAACCCAACCCAACTCGGCCCAACGAATAGGCGAGTTGAATCGCTATGCCCTTGTCGTTTGGCCCGTTATCGTAAAACGGATTTTCGAGTTGCTTGACTACGGTCTCGCCCATTTGTGAGAGCGTTGGAAAGCCAGTGACCTTGGCCGTTGTCAGCGCACCATTCGCGGCAGTGGTCTTGCCCATCAGTTTGTTGTACTCCGCCTGTTCGGCGGATAGCGCTGCAACAGGTGTGACCACTGCCGGGCCGGGCAACGTCAATGCGTGCCACACCGCGAGCAAGAATATAAAAATCAGAACCGAAACAACACCGGCGCGAAATTCGATCGACTTGAATAAGGACGCATTCATAAATTACACGGCAAGCTTGTTAATTTTGAAGCTCTTTACGTACTCGTCGGCTTTCATGGGATCGAACTCGCGCCCCATTACCTTGAAGCGCTTGTAGTTGCCCGTTTCAGTCTGCCAGCCTGACTCCGCCATGTACTTCTTGGCGTCCGTGATCATGAAGACTTTTTCCGCGATCTCTTTATAGTTAACCTCACCCTTGACGTAGCCCCAGCGCTTCATCTGCGTGAGAATCCATACCGCCATGCTGTGCCACGGCACCGGTTCAAAGTTGGCGCGATCCGGCACATTTTTGACACCACCCAGACCATCGGCATATTTGCCCGTCAACACTTGGTTGATGACCGTTTCCGGTTGATTCAGATACGCAGCCGGTGCGATGGATTTAGCGATCAGGGCGCGGTTCGATGGCTCTTTCGCCATGTAGGCTGCTGCGATCAGCGACCGATATAGTGCCGCAAACGTGTTTGGATTTTGTTTGATGAACTCGTCAGATACTCCGAACGCGCAACACGGATGACCATCCCAAATGTCTTTCGACAAAATGTGGATAAACCCCACTTCGTCGTACACCGCGCGCTGGTTGAAGGGATCGGGCCCGAGAAAACCATCGATATTTCCGGCGCGCAAGTTGGCCACCATTTCCGGCGGCGGCGTGACGCGAATCTGCACGTCGGTATCCGGATTGATGCCGTTTTCTGCGAGGTAATAACGCAATAAGAAATTGTGCATGCTGTACTCAAACGGCACCGCAAACTTGAAACCCTTCCAGTCTTTCGGGTTGCGCTTGTCCTTGTGTTTCACGTGCAGAGTGATGGCCTGGCCATTGGTATTTTGGATCGTCGCGACCTTGATGTTCGCCTGATTGGAACCGATTCCCATCGTCATCGCGATCGGCATAGGTGCCAAAAAATGCGACGCGTCATGCTCTTTGTTAATCATCTTGTCGCGGATCAACGCCCAGCCTGCCGTCTTATTAAGCGTAACGTTGAGACCCTGACGCTTGTAGAAGCCCAGCGGGTCGGCCATGATGATGGGCGCGGCGCAGGTGATGGCGATAAAGCCGATCTTCAAATCCTTCTTTTCAAGCGGCGCGGCGGTTTGCGCCATCGTCTCCAAAGCGGAAAGCGGGAATACTGAGGCAATAGCTGCGCGGGCAGTGTTGGCACCGACGGCTTTTAGAAAGCTGCGGCGCACGTTTTCTTGAGGGAACAACGCTTTCATCAAGGAGGCTTCAACGAAGTTCGTGGCGTTGGCCTCTGCATCACCGGGTGCCTGTGATCTATGTTCGGCAGGCGAATGATCCTCGCCGCAACTGCAGCGAATCAGCAGTGGACGGTCAACGCTATAGGGCGTGTGGTCGGTGGCGAATTCGGCGTCTGAAAGTTTGGACATGGATGCAGCTCGTAGGTCTCATGAGGTTTCATGCTCCCTATGCAAGCGCCGCGCCTGAAAAGACCAGCGCGCTCAAAACGCCGACACTTTGTGCTGGTCATGTAGGGCCAGCACTACAAACTAGTCGCGCACGCCTAGCTGCTGCGCATACAACGCGAGCTCTACGTCATTCTTCACAGCGGTCTTTTCCAGAATACGGGCGCGGTAGGTACTGACAGTATTCGGTGCGAGCTTGAGCTGTGCACCGATTTCGCTCACGCTGCGCCCCAAAATGAGCAGGCGGAATACTTGATGTTCGCGATGCGACAGCGCTTCTGCGCCAGACTTATTGCCTGTTTTGCTCATTGCCGTCGCCAGCGCGTCCGCGGTGTTCGCGGTGACGTAAACGCCACCCGCAGCGACCTTGCGAATGGCCGCCAGCATGTCTTCAGGATCGGCGCTTTTGTTCAGATATCCGGACGCACCAAGTTTGAGGCAGCGCACCGCGTATTGCCGTTCCGGGTAGGTGGAAAGCATCAGCACCGGTAGCGACGGGTGGTCAAACTTAATCTGCTGCAGCACATCGAGGCCGTCGCGTCCGGGCAGCGCGATATCGAGCAACACGACGTGCAAACTTTTGTGCCACTGCGACACAACCTTTAGTGCCTGCTCGCCGTCGCTGGCCTCAGCGATCACATTCATCTCGGGTGCGTCCGCTAGAACCTGCTTTATTCCTTCTCGCACGATGCGGTGATCATCGCAAAGCAGCAACCTGATGGACATGCTATTTACTGCCGCCATTCGCGGTCGGCAGCGGCATTTCCAGCGCAAATGTGGAACCGCAGCCCAAGCGACTTTCAATTCGAATGTCGCCGCCAAAATGCCACGCGCGCTCACGCATGCCCCGCACACCGTATGCGGTGCGCGATTCAAATGCCACGGACTCGGCGCCCACGCCATTGTCCTGCACTGAAACCGTTATCCGTTTGTTGTCGGCATTAATGTGCACCACGATCGCGCTGGCCCGCGAATGGCGCCCCACATTGGAAAGCATCTCCTGAAAAATACGAAACACTGCGATCGCGATCGGCTCCGGCAACTCGGGCGCTGAATCGACCTGCATCCGCCAGTCGCAGTGCAACTCTGCCCCAGCAGCGAATTCATGCGCCTGCCATTCCAGTGCGGCCCACAGTCCCTGATGGTCGAGGATACTTGGGCGCAGGTCGGTGATGATTCGACCTACGTTGTCCACCGCGTTTTCAATCGCCCGGCTCATGGTTTGGCATTTATGACGAAGCGTGTCGCGGGTAACTTGTGCGCCGTCTGCTGGGTGAACGGGACGTTCGTGGATGAGCGTCGGCAGGACAAGATCGCCAAGACGCTTGTCCATCCAGTTCACATCCATCTTCAGTGCGACCAGCAAGCTGCCAAGTTCGTCATGCACTTCGCGAGCGATACGCGTGCGCTCCTCTTCTCGCACTGCATGGGCGTGGGCGGAAAGTTCGCGCAACTGCGCAAGCGCGCTTTGCAGCTCCTGCGTGCGCTCGGCGACACGCTGCTCCAGCGCAAATTTCGCTTCACGCAGCGCGTCAGCAGATTGCTTACGCTCGGTAATGTCAACGAAAGTCACCACTGCACCGCGCACCGTTGCGCCGTCCATGATGGGATAGCTCGAATACTCGACTGCAAATGCGCTACGGTCACGCCGCCAGAACACCTCGGTGTCGATACGGCACGACAAACCCTGCCGAAACGCATTGAAAATTGGGCATTCGCTGTCCGCGTAATTTGATCCGTCGGCATGCGAGTGATGGGTCAAACTATGCATGTTCTGACCCAGCACATCGGACGCTTGCTGTCCGATCATCTGCGCACCAGCACGATTGATAAACACGCAACGGCCGTCGAGATCAATGCCGAAAATGCCCTCACCTGTAGATTCCAACAGCAGGCCCATCTGGTTTTGCTTCAGTAGGTCAGCCAGGTCTGGACTGGGATGGCCAGAGCGCAAGATGTCCATGTCGTGAGTATGCATGCACGGAATGCTAACAACCGGCGCCGCTCGCGGCCACAGCAATCTGTGACAGTACACCCATGCTGCGCGACTTTTTTATCGCTCACGCCATCGTGGGTTTAAGGCGCCCACGCGTCATCAAATTGAACGCCACACCCCACCGCCCGAAGCAGGGTGGGCACCCCGTGCCCACCATTCCCGCACGTAACAGGATGGATTCGATTGCCACAGGTGGGTGGGCACGGGGTGCCCACCCTACGCGCGTCTGCGACAATGCTTGCATGCTGCTCGACTTTTTTTATCACTTGCGCCAGCGTGGGCTAAAGCCGTCCACGCGGGAATTTCTGACCTTGCTGGAGGCCTTAAAGGCGGATGTGATTTCGCCCTCCATCGACGACTTCTACTTTTTGTCAAAAGCGACGCTAGTCAAAGACGAAGGCAAGTTTGACCGCTTTGATTTCGCGTTCGCGGAATACTTCAAGGGTGTGGCCGAACTGGTCGATTTGAAGACTGCAATTCCGGAGGAATGGCTCAAGAAAATCCTTGAGAAAACACTCACGCCGGAAGAGCGCGAAAAGCTCAAGGCGATGGATTGGAACGAGTTAATGGAGACGCTTAAAAAGCGTTTAGAGGAGCAGAAAGAACGGCATCAGGGCGGCAGCAAGTGGATTGGCACTGGCGGCACCTCACCGTTTGGTGCGTACGGCGACAACCCGGCGGGCATCCGCATTGGGCAGGATAAGAGCCGCAATCGCAGCGCCGTGAAAGTGTGGGACGAGCGGCAGTTTCGCGATTACGACGACAACGTTGATTTCAATACAAGGAACATTAAGGTCGCGCTGCGTCGCCTGCGCAGATTCGCGCGTGAAGGCGCGGTCGACGAACTTGATTTGCCGCACACGCTGGTGGAAACCGGTAAGAACGCGGGCATGCTGTCGATTCAGATGCGGCCCGAGCGGCGCAATGCGGTGAAGGTGCTGCTGCTACTCGACATCGGCGGCTCGATGGACGACCACGTTGAGCAGGTGGAAGCGCTGTTCTCCGCCGCAAAAACCGAATTCAAGCGGCTCGAACATTTCTACTTTCACAACTGCCTGTACGACTTCGTGTGGAAGAGCAACCGTCGGCGCACCACCGAGCGCACGCTGACGATGGATCTGTTGCACAAATACGGGCCCGACTACCGAGTAATTTTCGTCGGTGACGCGGCGATGAGCCCGTATGAAATTGAGATGGAGGGCGGCAGCGTCGAATACACCAACAGCGAGACGGGCAAGGTGTGGTTGCAACGCATGACCAATCACTTCAAGCGCGTAGCCTGGCTCAACCCGATGCCGCCGCGTTCGTGGGAATACACGTACTCCACCGACATTATCAAGAAGATCATGAACGAGAGGATGTATCCGACGACGGTGCAGGGGCTTACAGACGCCATGAAGGCGTTGACGAAGTGATTTCAAACGTGAACTGGCGCAAAAAAGAGGCGCTCGCTCGAAAAATCGACGTGAGATTTGAACGCGATATGCAAGATTGGCCACTGGAAGTGTCTGATCCTGAACGGTTAACAGAATTTCTTGGTCACTATGACCGTGAGAGTGACCATGAATTTCGCGAACTAATCGCCGAGCTAATCGTTTTTTCCATCGACGAAGCGCTTTTTTTGTTGTCGACACTGTCGGGCGAGGTGTTAACTCGCGCAGCATCCGTTCTAATAAATCATCCAAAGGTTGTGGAATACTGGGTTTGTCCATCGGCCAATCACTCTGACGAAATGTTCGCCATTACGCCTTGGATTCGCGAATTGGCACGAACGTAGTAGCGCGTAGGGCGGAACGCTTGCGGTTCCGCCGAATGGGTTTGTGTGACGTTTCACTCGGCTGCACGGCCTTCGGCACCAGTACGAGGCGGAACCGCAAGCGTTCCGCCCTACCTGCTGAATATCGTTTACGAGGAATTTAGCCGATGGTTTGGTGTCGAAGAGGTCGGGCCTAAGTCCCGATTCGAAAAGATCGCAAACGATGTATGGCGGGCTTGGACTGAAAGTAGCGCGTAGGGTGGAACGCTTGCGGTTCCGCCGAATGGGTTGGCGTGCCGCTCGACGCGGCTGCACGACCTTCGGCGACGTTACGAGGCGGAACCGCAAGCGTTCCGCCCTACGTGCCATGGCGGGACCGCTACAACTCTGTGCGCACCTGCCAAAGCTCCGGAAACAAAACTACATCCAGCACCTTGCGCAGATAGTCCACGCCCGTGGTGCCGCCTGAGCCGATCTTGTGGCCGATCATGCGCTCAACGGTTACGACATGATTGAAGCGCCAGCGACGGAAGTTGTCTTCTACGTCGACAAGCTTTTCCGCGAGGTAATACAGGTCCCAATGCTTTGCGGTATCGCGATACACGCTGACCCATGCTTTAAGCACTTCAGCGTTGGGTTGCGGCATTTGGTCAAACTGGGTTCGCAGCGCGCTCTCGGCGAGCAGCCCGCGTTTGCACAACGCCTGCAACGCCACGTCGTACAGTGACGGACGCTCGATCAACGAGGCCAGTCGAGCATGATGTTCCGGTTGTTCGGCGAACGGTTTGAGCATGTAGCGTTGCCGGTTACCGAGCAAGAATTCGATGCTGCGATATTGCCAGCTTTGAAAGCCGCTGGCCCGTCCAAACGCTCCGCGAAACTCAAGGTAGTCAGCCGGTGTCATCGTTTTCAACACCTCCCACGCGTTGCTCATTTGCTCCTGCGCCCGCGACACTCGAGCGAGCATTTTCATCGCGGGCTCAAAGTTGCCATCGCCCAGGTGCGCGATGGCTGCAGTCAGCTCCTTGATGATGAGACTCATCCACACTTCCTGCACGTGATGGATGGTGATGAACAACGATTCATCGTGCGCCTGCGTGATCGGGGCCTGCGCACCGAGCAGCTGCTCAATGCGCAAATAGCTCGAATAACTAAAGCTGTCTTTGAACGATTGGTGCGCGTTTTCGGCACCGGTTTCGGCGGCTTTTTCTGCAGTTGCGTCGCCGCCGAAGGGGCAGGATTGGGAGGTGGATTTCATCGATTCAGTTTCGTTGTTCTACTCCCTCTCCCGCAGCGCGGGAGAGGGTTGGGGTGAGGGCGGTGGCATAGCGGTTCCATCTTTATTCTGCAAATCCAAGGCCCTCACCCTCCGCCCTCTCCCGCGATGCGGGAGAGGGGACTGAACCTTCTGCGTTTAAGTAACTTTGCCCCGCGCGCGAAAGTCTGCGCGTTCATATTCACGAAGCTTCATCACGTCTCGCAAATGCGACGCCGCACCGACCACATCATCTTCCGTGACATACAACGGCGTAAATCCAAAGCGCAAAATATCCGGCGCACGGAAGTCACCGATCGCGCCGCGTGCGATGAGCGCCTGCATGATCGCGTAACCCTCGACATGTCGAAATGACACTTGTGAGCCGCGAATATTGGCGTCGCGCGGCGTGGCGAGCGTAAGGCCGAAACCTGCGCATTGCGATTCCACCTCGGCGATGAATCGCTCAGTCAACACCACGGACGCCGCACGCAACGCGTCCATGTCTACCGTGAGCCACATGTCTAGCGCGGCCTCTAACGCCGCAAATTGCAGGATCGGCGGCGTGCCGACCGTGAAGCGTTCAATGCCGCGCGCAACCTTAAACACGGGGTCAAACGTGAACGGGGCCTGGTGGGCAAACCAGCCGGAAATCGGGGCGCTGCTGCCTGTCGCATCTAACGTGTCAAGATGCCGTTTCGCCGCGAAGATAAATGCTGGCGCACCGGGCCCGCCATTCACGTATTTGTAAGAACAGCCGACAGCAAGATCGGCATTACAGGCATTGACCGCCACTGGAAACGCGCATGTTGAATGCGCCAAATCCCACAACATCAGCGCACCCTTCGACTGCGCGAGTGCGGTGACCGCCTTCATGTCATAGCGTTCGCCGGTACGATAGTCGACCTGCGTCAGCATCACCACTGCGGCGCGTGCGCCAAATTCCGCAATGGTTGCATTCATGTCTGCACGCTTAACAAACTGAAGCTCAATGTTGCGCGAAGCAAGCAGCTCACGAAGGCCCTGCGCGATGTAGAGATCCGTCGGAAAGTTGTCGATATCCGAGATGATCACAGAACGTTCTGGCGAATTTACCTGCAACGCCAACGCTGTGATCAGCGCTTTAAACAGATTCACCGAGGTCGAATCGCAGGCAATCACCTCGCCCGCGTTGGCGCCGATCAGGCGCGCAATTTTGTCACCGCAACGCTGCGGCGCGGTGACCCAGTCGGCGGTGTTCCACGAGCGAATCAGGCCGTTGCCCCACTCCTCTGTCACCGTTTTTTGGACGGCGGCAACTGCCGTTTTAGGCAACACGCCCAGCGAGTTTCCATCGAGATAAATCACGCCGTCCGGTAGCGCGAACTGGGCCCGGTAATCTTCAATCCGCAACGACATAATGCTTTAAGCCTGAACTAATTGATCGAAGCGAATACTAGCTGAGAAGCCTCTCTATTTCAAGAACGGGGCGAATTTTGCAGCGACAACTTCTGCTGAAATCGGCCCAACGTGCTTGGCGCGGATGATGCCCTCGCGGTCGATCAAAAAGGTCTCCGGGGCGCCGTAAACGCCCCAGTCGAGCGCGGCCTTGCCGTCGGGGTCGAAGGCCGATAATTCAAACGGATCACCGGTTTTTTTCAGCACCTCCAGACCCAGCTCGCGTGTGTCCTTGTAGTTAAGCCCGATGATGGGCACCGTGCCTTTGCGTTTAAGTTCCAGCAGGTCGGGGTGTTCGTCTTTGCAGTTCGGGCACCAGCTTGCCCACACGTTGAGCAGCCAGACTTTTCCTTTCATCTCGGCCGGCGAAAAGTTTGCTGACGGATTGCCGAGCTGAGCCACAGTAAATGCTGGAGCGGGCTTTCCGATCAACGGCGATGGCACTTCTCTCGGGTCGCGGAACAGGCCGAAAAAAAGGACCGCTGCGAGAGCGACGAATCCGATGGGAAGAAGAAGTTTTTTGTTCATCAATTAAAAGCGCTTCGCGGGCTGCACAATCTGAAACCTCGCTTCCGCGGGAGGGCCAGCAATTATTGTTTGAGCGTTTTGGTCGCCATCTCACGCGCCTTTTGCGCCCGCTCCACCGCGGTGGCCGCCTCGGGCGGCATGTAGTTTTCGTCGTGCTTGGCGAGCACTTCTTTGGCGCGGAACACGCCGTCTTCGCCGAGCGTGCCCTGTGCGACCACACCCTTACCTTCTTTAAACAAATCAGGCAGGATGCCGGAATAGCTTACCGGCACGATCTGCGCCGTATCCGTCACTCGAAAACTCACATTGATGCCGTCGCGTTTGACGCTGCCTGCCTCGACCATACCGCCCAGGCGAAAAGTACGGCCGGTAGGCGCCTCCTTTGCTGTGATCTGCGACGGCGTAAAAAAGAACACCAGATTTTGGTTAAACGCGGTGAGCACCAACGCTACGGAGACCGCGATGACGCTGAGACCGCCGACGATAAGGGCGAGACGTTTTTGTTTAGTGTTCATGGTGTTCGTGCAAAGCTTTAAGTGCACTAGTTCGAGCCCGTTTTAACGTGACAAGTTCCGCAATAACAGCAAAGGCGAGCACGCCGTAACTGCCCCAAACAAAGAGGCCGCGCCCGCCCATGGCCCAGAACGCAGCCCATGACTCCCAGATCATTGGCTGGCCGCTTTCAGCGTGTCACGAAGCCACGCGGCGTTACGTTCACGCTCGATGATGTCGGTGCGCAGGCGATGCAGCGCAGCGGCAACGCAATAAAACCAGAACGCGAAGGTCATGATCATCATCGCCGTCAACATCGTTGCGGCCATTGACGAACTGCCGGGGCGCACGCTCGATCCTTGGTGCAAGGTATTCCACCACTTCACGCTGAAATAAATGATTGGCACGTTGATCGCCCCGACCAGTGCGATGAGTGCGGACGCCCGGTCGCCTTTCTTTTTGTCATCAAACGACGCGGCAAGTGCCATGTAGCCCATGTAAAGAAAAAACAAAATCAAGGTCGATGTGAGCCGCGCGTCCCACACCCAGTAGGTGCCCCAGGTGGGCCGACCCCACAGCGAGCCGGTGACCAGCGCCACCACCGCCATGATGGCACCGGTCGGCGCCAGCGCGTGGCTCATCATGAACGACAAGCGCGTGCCGAGCACCAGGCCCGTTGCAGCCCAGAACGCCATGGCCATATAGATCACCATAGTCATCCACGCGGCGGGAACGTGGATGAAGATCACGCGGTAGACCTCCCCCTGTTGCGCGTCGGTCGGGGCGACAAAAAAGCCTATGTAGAGGCCGACGGCCGCGAGTACCGCTGCCAGTGCCCAGCATAATTTTTCAAGTTTGCCGGCAAGCGGAAAAAACGCGGCAGGCGAGGCGTAGCGCCAGAACCAGCTGCCTGCAAATTTGTCGTTGGATTGTGATTCGGTGCGGGCCACGGCGGTTGGTACTAATCGGTACTGATTTTTAAGGCAGCGGCGGCTGCGAGTGGACACAATGCTAGAGCAAGCAGCATGAACGCGGCCTGAAGCGCGAGTTCGGCAGCGGGTGATTCGCCGTAAAGTACTTTAAGCGCCGCGCCCGCGCCAAAAATGAGGGTGGGAATGGTTAGCGGCAGCACCAAAACCGCCGTAAGAATCGCCCCGCCGCGCGCAGATACCAGCAGTGCTGCAGCAATTGAGCCCACCAGCAGCAACGTGGGTACCGCCATCAACACGTTGAGCGAGAGCATGGCAGCCACGTCAAAGGGCAGCGCGTAAAACAACGCGAACACTGGCGTAACCGCGGAGAGCGCAATACCCAACGCGAGTGAGAGTGCGGCGACCCGCGCGAGGATCAATGCGGCCAGCGGTTCGGGCGACGCGAGCATGAGCTCCAGCGAACCGTCGCGCGCGTCTTCGTCAAACAATTTCGGCAACGACAACATCGCGGCAAGCAGTGCGCCAACGAAAATTACACCGATGCCGATCAATTTAAGTTTTTCAGACTCGCTGCCCACGGCAAACGGAAACAGCGAGCACACGATCAGAAAAAACATCAACGGATTCGCCCAGTCGCTCTTGCGTTGCGCGAACAATTGCAGCTCGCGACGGATGACGGCGGTGGTTGCACCGCGCAGGCTCACAGCAATATCTCCTGGGTGTTGGCTGCGTGAATGTCGACAGCTTGATGCGACGTGTAAATCACCAGCCCGCCCGCAACAAGCTTTGCGCTGATGACGGTGGCGAGCTGGGCTTGCGTATCCACGTCGAGCGCCACGAACGGCTCGTCGAGCAGCCAGGCGCGACCACCGCGTCCGTTTGAGTTTGAGGCCGAATCCGAATCCAGCAGCAGCAGTCGTGCCAGCGAGCAGCGTTTGCGCTGCCCTTGCGACAACGTGCCGAAACTACGATTGATCATCGCTTTCATACCGAACGCATCGAGGATGAGGCTAATGTTCTGCGACGACGCATTGTGGCCTGAAAGCGCGGCTGCATAAGCGAGATTTTCTTTCACGCTCAGCGCATCATTGAACGCATTGGCGTGTCCCACAAAACACGCGGCTTCTGCCGGCCGAACTAGATCATCGTTGGCGTGCCACGCAGCGTTGCCATCAGCGGCCGCCGCCAACCCCGCAAGGATGCGCAGCAGGGTCGTTTTGCCCGCCCCGTTCGCGCCACTTACGCGGAGCAACGTACCCGCCTCAACCACGAACGAAAGGTCCGCGAATACCGCGCGTCCGCCGCGTTCTGCTGCCAGCTTTTCAACGACCAGTCTCATGACACTGCGCGCACCTTGAATGCCGCCCATGCGGACGCAAGCGCGATGATGCAGGAAAGATAACCCACCGCCTCGTAACCGGTGATTGGGCCGCTGCCTGTGGAGGTGAGCATGGCGCCGCCGATCAACGCGGCGAGTCCGGTAAACAGGTTTTGCACCGCAGAATTAAACGACATCAACCGACCGCGCAATTGCGGCGAGCTGGCGGATGAAACGAGCGCGGTGGACGGTACAAAGCGCCCGCTGACGAAAATAAAAAAAAGCGCTGACACACCCAGCTGCAACGGCAAACTGACGCCAAGCGTGTGCGTAATCAAGACCATCGGGATGATCGACAGCAACACCAGCCAGAAGTACACCTTGGCTCGCGAATAGCGATCCGCCATATTGCCAAACAATGGGCGAGTGAACAACGTTATGGCGCCACCAACAAGATAGAACAACGACAGTTGCAGCTCAGTCATGCCTTCGTTGGCCACGCGCGACGGTGCGATATACGGGATCACCATCATGCCGGAGAGTGTCAGCAGTGCCGTGGTCGCGAACGCCCACCAGTGATTCGGCACCCGAAAAAGCTCGGCGTAGCCCTGCCATAAACTGACCGGCGCACCCGAACGAATGTGTCCGCGCATTGACGGAATCAGTCGCAGAGCGACCACAAACAGCACGCAGCACGCGGCGGCCAACGCAAAGAACGGGATGTGCCAACCGCCGTGGCCCGCCACGTAAATCGACAACGGTACGCCGAGCACCGCCGACAACGAAAACGACAACATGACCAAGCCCATCGCGCGTCCTCGGCGCTGGTCGGGCACCATGTCGCCCACGATCGAAAACGCAATCGACCCCTGCACGCCGCCGAACAGTCCCGCCACGGTTCGTGCGACCAGCAACGCCGCATACGTGGGTGCCAGCGCACAGCCGAGCGTGCCAACGATCAAGCCAACGTAGACCAACAGTAGCGCGCGTTTTCGATCAAATCGATCGGCAATGGAGGCCATCAATAACGACGACGCAGCGGCGGCAAACGCGTACGCAGACACCAGCAATCCGAACTCGGAGGTAGTGATGCCAAACTCACGAATCAGGTGTGATGCCAGCGGCATCATGATCATGAAATCGAGAATATTGGTGAAGCTCATCAGCGTGAGTACGATGAGAATCTGGCGTTCGCGGCGGGGTTCAAGCATGGGCATCAAATAAAAAAGGGCGCTCTCGGGTCATAGCGCCCCTTTGCAACAAGGTAGTAGTTTAAGCGGGCCGCTAACGCATCGGCCACATCATTGACGCCGCCACATCATTGACGCCGCCACATCACTTGATTTTGCTGAAATCGCCTGCTGTGAACGACGATAGATCTTGCGGTTTTATGTATTTTTTTATGACGGCATCAAAATCCGATTTCTTTAGCGTGCGGATTTTTGCCTCCCATTCGTCAACAGTGGCAAAGGTGCGATCTGCATCAGACAAGGTCACCAGCTGCGCGGCGAGCGTTGCGTCCTGTGACCTCGCGACGGCTCGCTGATCGAGCAGCGATTGCCGTTGCAGAGCGAACTCTTCCTCAGTTAGCGCGCCGCCCAGCAACAGATTCAACTCGTCCTTAAGCGATGCCTCAGCTTTGGCCGCGTTTTGCGGATTGGCGATGAAGCCAAACGTCCATGTTGCGTTGTTCGAAAACACCGGCACCGCCAAGGAACTGAACACGTCGTAGCTCAAACCCTCTTTCTCGCGCACCCGCAAAAAGAGCCGCGCGCCCCCGGAGCCGCCGACGATGAAATCGGCCAGCATCAGCGCAGGATAGTCGCTCGTTTTATCCGACAGCGGAAAGCCAATGCGCGTCATGAAGGTCGCGTTTTCTTTGTCGGGTGCGGTCAGCCGCTCATGCTTTACGGCGACCGGCTTGTGCTCGCGAATGACGCGTACATAGGGCGCAGGTTGCTTGCTGCCGGCAAACGCTTTGGCCAGTGCGACTTTTGCAGAAGCCGTGTCAAAGTCACCAACAATCGCGATCTCGGCGTTGCTCAAGCCGCGCATAGAGGCGGCAAAGCGCACTACTTGGTCACGCGTAACGGCCTTGATTTGCGCGATATGTTCAGCAAGCGTTGGCACGTATCTCCAGTCGCCCGCTGGGTAATGCGAAAAGTGTCGCGACATCGCCAGTTGCGCCATGCTGTCGGGGTCTTTGGCGGACTCCTCTAAACCGGTGATCACCTCTTTGCGCACCAGCTCCAACTCGTCAGCGGGAAAGCTTGCGCCTGCGTACACTTGGCCGACAAATTGCAGCAAATCGTCAACGTACTGCCGCTTGGTTTGGAACGATCCGCCGCCCAAACCGATGCCGCCACTTGCCCGTAGCGCGTCCATGCGGTCGCGAATTTGCTCGCGGTTCAAACCTTTCGCGCCACGCATCAAAATGCCCGTCGCCAATTCGTCTATCGCTGATTTTCCGGCGAGCGATTTTTGGTCACCGTAACCAATACGCAGCGCCACCTGCACCGTGTTGCCACGCGTCTTTTTAGACAGCAGCGACACCTTCATGCCATTGGCCAGCTTAAAGCGCTCAATACGTTGTTCAAGATTTGCGGGCGTGGGCTCAAAAATCTCGCCCTCGGCCATGCCAGCATCGCCTTTGAAGTCGGACAGCAACGTTGCCAGTTCAGGACGCGCGGGCATATCCGCACGGTCGGGTTTGTCGGTCGGAATGAAGCGCCCGAGCGTGCGGTTTTGCGCTTTGAAGTAGCGCTTCGACACACGCGAAACGTCAGCCAGCGTGACGGCCGCCAAACGATCACGTTGATAAAAATAGAAGCGCCAATCGCCCACCGCTACAGCCTCAGACAGCGCCACAGCGAAGCGCCCAGAGTCGGACACGGTTTGATCATAGGCCTTGGCCATCTGCAGCTTTACGCGTGTCAGCTCCGCCTCGGTAAACGGTTTGTCGCCCGCCGACTCGACGGTGGCGAGCAGCACATTGCGGGCTTTTTCGATCGACTGAGCCTTATTTAAACTGGCCCAAAAACCAAGCAAACTCGGGTCAAACATGACGTCACTATCAACGTCCACACCCACCGCCAACTTAGCTTTCACCAGCGCCTTATACAAACGCCCGGACGGCTCAACCGTCATCAGGTTCATGAACACTTGCAACGCTGCGGAATCGGCATGGGCAGCAGCCGGCGTGCGATACGCCGAGAATAAAAACTGGCTGTCACCGACGCGGCGAACCGTCACTTCGCGCTCGCCATCCTGCGTCGGCTCCACGGTCCACAACTTGGGCAATTTACGAGTGGGCTTTGCTAGTTTGCCAAAATTTTCGGCGATCAGCGCCAGTGTTTTATCGCTATCAAATTTGCCGGCAATCAACAGCACCGCGTTGTCTGGCTGATAGTAAGTACGATAAAAAGCGCGCAGATTTTCGATGCCGACGTTTTCGATATCAGAACGATTGCCGATGGTTGAATTGCCATAGTTATGCCAGGAAAACGCCGCTGCGTACACCTTAGACGAGAGCGTGCCCTGCGGTCGGTTTTCACCCATCTCAAACTCGTTTCTGACCACCGTCATTTCGGTGTCCAGCTCCTCGCGCAGGATGTTGGAATTGACCATGCGGTCGGCCTCCATTTCGATGGCCCACTGAAGATTGGCCTCACTCGCCGCGAAGCTCTCGTAATAGTTGGTGCGATCGAGCCACGTGGTGCCGTTGTTGATGAAGCCGCGATTAGCCATGTCTTGCCACAACCGTGGATACTTTGGCGTCGACTTGAACAACATGTGCTCCAGCAAATGCGCCATGCCGGTCTCACCATAACCCTCATGGCGGGAGCCCACCAGATAAGTGATGTTGACCGTCACTTTGGGGTTCGATGCGTCGGGGAACAGCAGCACGCGCAGGCCGTTAGCCTTGAGTGTGTATTCGCTGATGCCTTCGGCTTTCGGGCCGACGTCGAATGCGGGATTTCCGGGTGCTTGCGCGAAGGTTGCGCTGTTGACAACGAAAAAAGCTAAGGCGGCAGCACGAAGCCACCGTGTGAGAGAGACGGTCATGAATAGAAATCCCGGGGGGTACAACGAGTGAGAGCGTAATGCATCAGACAAAACTGACGGCGCTGGTCTAATTTTGACTGCACGAAAGCGCAAATGTTCTTGTAGGTGTGAACGGCGCTACGGCTTCTGCAGTGTGAGGAATAACGCAACTGTAGCCAATGGCTTTTCGGTTGAGCTGCCATTAAACCAAAGTTTGACGGCGTTTTCTTTAAAAGTCGACTTAACTATTTTTTGCGCATCAACCCAGAGGCAATGGGCTTTTACACGCAAAGCTGATGCCAAAACCTGCTGAGTGTCGTGGAACACTCAGGCAAACATTAGCCGGCGTTTTCCGCTTGAATCGCCCACAACCGCGCGTATAAGCCCTGCGCCGCAAGCAGCTCGCCATGAGTGCCGCGCTCCACGATGCGACCGGCATCCATCACCAGAATGCAATCAGCGTCAACAATGGTGGACAAACGATGGGCGATGATTAATGTGGTGCGATCGGTGCTGACGGCGCGAATCTCCGCCTGAATCGCTTTTTCGCTCTCGGAATCGAGCGCTGAGGTGGCCTCATCAAACACCAGAATCGCCGGATTTTTCAGCAACGCGCGCGCAATCGCAACACGCTGCTTTTCGCCGCCGGACAATTTAAGACCGCGCTCGCCCACTGGCGTTTGCAAGCCTTGCGGCAATTTTTCGATGAACTGATCAAGCCGCGCGGCGCGAATCACCGCGTTGAGCTGCTCGTCAGTCGCCTTGGTAAAGCCGTAACGCAGATTGAATTCGAGCGTGTCGTTGAACAACACGGTGTCCTGCGGCACGATGCCGATGGCCGCGCGCAAACTCGATTGGGTGTAGTCGCGCACGTCCTTGCCGTCAACGCGAATCACGCCACTGGTCACGTCATAAAAGCGAAACAGCAGCCGCGCCAGGGTACTTTTTCCGCCGCCGCTCGGCCCCACCACCGCGAACGTTTGTCCGGCGGGCACATGAAAATCCACGCCTTGCAGAATGATGCGATCGGGCTCATAAGCAAAGCGGACATTTTCGAACACCACCTCACCCGCCACCGGTGCGGCTGCGCCCAGTACGGATGCGTTGCTGCGGTCAGCCACTTCCTGATGCTCGTTCATCAAGCCGAACATGCGTGCCATGTCGGTGAACGATTGGCGAATTTCTCGATAAATAACGCCAAGAAAATTGAGCGGCGCGTAGAGCTGAATCAAGAACGCGTTGACCAATACCAGATCCCCCACCGTCATCTTGCCGGTGATCACACCGTCAATCGCGCGCCACATCACCAAACTGGCACCCGCCGCGATAAACAAGCTTTGACCCAAATTTAAGAGCGATAACGAGGTCTGCGAGCGCACCGCTGCGCGCTCCCATTTTTGCAAACTTTTGTCGTAGCGATCGGCCTCAAAACGCTCGTTACCAAAGTATTTCACTGTCTCGTAGTTGATCAGACTGTCGATCGCTTTGCTGTTGGCCTTCGAGTCCAGCTCATTCATTTCTTTGCGAAAAGCAGTGCGCCATTCAGTCACAGAGATGGTGTAGATGATGTAGCCCACTAACGTCACCAAGGTGATGGTGACGAACGTCCAGTCGTAGTTCCACGCAAGGATGCTGGCGACCAACGCGAGTTCGATTAACGTGGGCAAAATCGAGAACAGCAAATAGCTGATGAGCGATGAGATGCCACGTGTGCCGCGCTCAATGTCACGCGTCAGGCCGCCAGTTTGCCGTGCAAGATGGAAGCGCAGCGACAGACGATGCAAGTGCTCAAACGTTTCGAGCGCGATGCGCCGCACCGTGCGTTGCGTGACTTTTGCGAAGAAAAACTCGCGCAGCTCGGTGAACAGCGTGACTGACAAACGCGCCAAACCGTACGCAACCAGCAGTGCAATCGGCACGGCCAACATCGCCTTCTCAACGCTCATGCGGTCGACCACCCACTTGAGCACGATCGGCACGCTCACGTTGGCAACCTTGGCCATCAACAAACAGGTCAGCGCAACGGCGATGCGCGCTTTGTGTTGCGATAAATAGGGCAACAGTAACGCTGCCGCGTTGGCGCGCGAAATCGTTGGCGCAGGCGCGTTGGCCGGCGCAGCCTCAGCCGATCTCACGAGCGCGCGAGCTTCCCGGCAACCGCGAAATCGCGCAAAATTTTCAAAAATTCTTGCATTCGCGTGGGTTTGGTTAAGTAGGCGTCACAACCTGCAAACTTCGCACGCAACCGATCTACCGCGCCGGTGCGCGAGGTCAGCATGATGAGCAGCGTGGGTGCTTTCGGGCCAAGTGCGCGGAGTTTTCGCAACACTTCAGGGCCCTGCATGTCTGGCATTTCAAAGTCGACCAAGGCAACATCAAACAACTTTTCCGAGGCCAACTTGATTCCCTCCTTGCCGTTCTGAGCAGTGTCGACGCAGAAACCGACCTTCACCAGTGCCACCGAAATGGCTTCGCGTGAAAAGTGCGAATCGTCGATGACCAAAATATCCAATGCGCGTTGCCAAGGCAAGCCTTTGTTGACCGCAATCGCCGGCGCAACTAGGGCCGCATTCAACGACGCAGCCGTGTGGCCGGTGGCGCCTGCGCCCGCCGCGCGCGCTGCCGGCGCAGTAGCGACGGGGCTCGAATCCGCCTCAGCCAAGGCCGTGAATGTACTTTCCTTCGACTCGTCAGCCGCTTGATTTTGATCCGCATGATCTGACTCGGCCGCTGCAATTTCCGAACGTGGCGGCGTCCAACCTGCGCGAATGCGGTTGATGGCCTGCGCCAAAGCAAACAGCATTTGCCCGTCCTGGGCAATTTGATAATACGTGGCATCACGCTCAAAGCGCGCCACAATGCCAATGGCAGGTCGATCGCGACCCCAGTCGCGCAACGCGTCAGTCGCCTCAATAGCGGCAGTGTTGGCGATCAGCAGATCGACCACTTCGTCTTCATCGTCCACCACCGTCAGGCTTACGCCGGCACGCGGTGGACGGCGCAAAAAAAGCGTCAGCAACTCACAATCACGCAGACTGAAACCCACCAACCGCGCTTTGCGTAGATCACGTTCGGTGTGTGTGATGTCGTGCTCGGAATAAGGAAGATCGCCCATATCCAGCTGATTATAGGAAGCTACCAGCGGGACGTGCTCGCGCCGAGCAATCCGGTCATCGCGCGGGCGAGGCCATAGGCACACCAGTTCAAGATTCGCTCCGTCAGGCCCCGGCGTGCCCACGTTTTGGGATCCACGCGGTGGCCGCCGTTTTCTTCCAGCGTGGCCAGCTCGCGTCGTAGCTCGCTTGCGAACTCAACGTCGCGGACAAAAACGTTGGCCTCGCGCGACCACAACAGACTAAACGGATCAATATTGGACGAACCGACCGTGGCCCAGCTGCGATCAACCACTGCGACCTTGGCGTGCAAAAAGCTGCGGTCGTATTCAACGATGTTCACGCCACCGGCCAGCAATTGTCCATATAACGCACGGGTGGCGTAGCGCAGCAGACGAAACTCCACCCGTGCTTGCAAAATAAGCGTTACGTTTGCGCCGCGCGAAACGGCGTCGATCAACGCGCGGCGAAACCGGATGCCGGGTAAAAAATAGGCATTGGCAATGACGACTTCCGTGCGGGCAATGCGAAGTGCTGCCAAATAAGCCAACTCGATCTGACGCCGAAACCGCAAGTTGTCGCGCACTACAAACTTCGCCTTGACCGCCCCACAGGGCTGAACCGCGGGCGCTAGCTCCAGAGGCGCAAGCATCGGCGAATCCAATTGGGCTATACGAAGCACCCGCCACAATCGCATGACCGCCGTGGTGATCGGCAGCAATATCGGACCTTCGACGCGAACCGCAAAGTCTATTCGCGGCGGCGTTTGCCCAGGCGTATTCATGTCGTCAATGATGTTGATGCCCCCAACGAACGCAAAGCGTCCATCAATTACTACCAGTTTCCGATGCAACCGTCGCAACCGCGCGCGCCCCCAGGTAACAGGAAAAACGTCCTGACGATAAAGCACCAACAACACACCCGACGCGCGCAATCGCTGCGCCAAAGCCCGCGTCATATAAGGTTTGGTGCCAAAGCTGTCCACCAACACCCGAACATCCGCCCCACGAACTGCGGCGGCCACCAGAGCGTCCGCCACGCTGGCGCCCGATCGGTCGTCGGCAAAGATGTAGGTTTCGATATAAACGCTGCACGTCGCCCGCTCAATGGCCGATATCAGGGCCGGAAAGTATTCCTCGCCATTGCGCAGCAGCGTGACGCTGTTTCCTCCAATAAACGTTTGCATACGGCAAATTTATCAGTCGACGCTCGTCAGCGCATCAGTGGCGACCGTAACCCAGCAGCGCCATCATCCCACGCGCCACGCCGTACAGTGCCCAGGTCAACACTCGATCGAGCAGCGGTCGCCCGCTCCAACGTTGACCGTAGATGACGGTTGAATCAGTGTCGATGGCCCGATTGAGGCTGATGCGAAGCTCTGAGGCGAACGCCGCGTTGCGCACAAACACATTGGCCTCGCGCGCTAGCAACAGGCTGAACGGGTCAATATTTGACGAGCCGACCGTCGCCCAAGTCCCATCGATCACCGCTACTTTGGCATGCAAAAAGCTTGGCGAGTATTCGTAGAGTTCCACGCCTGCCTCAAGCAGCATTCCGTACAGTGCGCGCGTGGCGTAGTACTGCAACAAGTATTCCTGCCGTCCCTGCAACAAGAGGCGCACGCGCACGCCGCGTCTGCGCGCACGCAGCAGGGCACGGCGAAACTGCCTGCCCGGAAAAAAGTAGGCGTTGGCAATGAGCACCTCCTCTTTGGCCGCCAGAATGGCAATCAGGTATTCGCGTTCGATGTCGCGACGATGGGCGACGTTGTCGCGAAAACCAAACCACGCGTGATGATCGCCCACCACCTCAGACACGGGGGAAAAGGGCGAAACCGTTGCGTCCGATTTGGCCCGATCGGAGGGATGCAAACGCGTCCACAGCTCACACATTGCGTCATGAATCGGGGCCAGCAATGGGCCTTCAACCTGCACGGCGTAATCGAAACGCGGCTGCTTCGGAGGCGGCATGTTCAGGTCATCGATGATGTTGATGCCGCCGACAAACGCGGTGCGCGCATCGACTGTGACAAGCTTGCGATGCAGACGACGCAGCCGTGAACGGCGAAATCGGTTCCATCCAGCGTCGGGGCGAAACACGGCGACGTCGATGCCTGATTGGCGCATTATTTTGTCTAATGCCCCAACATGGGCGGATGAGCCAAATCCGTCATAGGTCACCCGCACGTCGACGCCACGGCGCACCGCGCGCTTCATCGCTTCGACAATAAAACGGCCGGTTTCGTCATCCGCAAAAATATAGGTTTCGAGCCGTATCTCGTGAACCGCTGCGTCCATCGCCCGTTCCAGCGCCGGAAAATATTCAGCGCCACATTGCAAAAGTTTCACCCGATTACCGGCGTGATACTCGTTCATTCGCGCACTAGATGAGCGGCCAGCGGCGCGTGATCGGACAGCCGCGCCCACTCTGCGCCGCGGTGCACGTCGACGCTGTGTACGGAGAAGCCACGCACATAGATTCGATCTAGCCGCAGAATAGGCAATCGCGCCGGGAAGCTTCGCGCGGGACGGCCCTTCATGGTCTCAAAAACTTCATGAACGCCGAGCGCTTTTAATGGGCCGCCCACGCGATGGCCCCAATCGTTGAAGTCGCCGGCCAACACCAGTGGCGCGCCTTGAGGCACCAACGCTTCGATGCGCGCGCAGACTAGGTCCACTTGCTTGCGTCGCGAGCGCCCGAACAGGCCCAGATGTACGCACACGCAATGCAAATTGATGTCCCATCCGGGCACCGCGATTTCGGCGTGCAACAGGCCGCGCTTTTCGATGCGATTAGTAGAAATGTCCTCGTGATCACAACGAATCATGGGGTACCGCGACAGGATCGCATTGCCATGATGACCGTCAACATAAATCGAATTTTGCCCATAGCCCGCCGCAGGCCATTGCGCCTCGGCGAAAAACTCATGCTGCGGCACTTCGGGCCACATTTCATGTTTTTCACCGTGTCTGGCGTTGTGCCCCACCACTTCTTGCAGAAACAAAATATCCGCTCCCATCATGCGCAACCGGTCGCGCATGTCGTGGACCACCATACGCCGATTAAAGTGCGAAAAGCCCTTGTGAATGTTGTAGGTGGCAACCGTGAGTGATGCGGGATTTCCGTGCTGCATTATGTTTGTAAGCCTATCGTAATTGCACGCAACGTATGTAGGCGTAGCGCTTGTTCTCGGTTCTATCGCGTCGTAATCGTCGCGTCCGCTGCTATGCTCGGGCGACATGTTTGAGCCCAGTTTTTCCTCGCTGCTGAAGCAGCGCTCGTTTGTGCAATTCTGGTTGACCCGTCTTGCCTCCACTTCGGCCAACCAGATGCTGATGGTGGCCGTCGGTTGGCAAATGTATGAGTTAACCGGCAGCGCTTGGGATTTGGGGCTGGTCGGCCTGTATCAATTTGTGCCGGCGTTGCTGCTCACGCTGGTCGCAGGCCATGTGGCTGATCGAGTGAATCGCGCGCGCATCGTATCGGCTTGCCTCGCGCTGCAATTGGTCGTGGCGATGGCTTTGTGTGCGGCGAGCTACAAATTTTCGTTGCAGGGCGGCTCGGGTGATAGCGGCTGGTTGTCGCGCGACTTTTTGCTCGGCGTGTCGGTGGTGCTCGGTTTGGCGCGCGCGTTTCAGATGCCTGCACAGCAGGCGTTGATTGCGTTGTTAGTGCCTGCGCCACTGCTGCCGCGTGCAATGGCGTTTAGTGCTTCGGGCTTGCAGGTTGCCGTTATCGCCGGCCCAGCTCTGGGTGGCGTGATTTACGTGGCGGGCGCGGCAACGGTGTATGCGACGTGCATCGTGCTTTTCGCGTTGGGCATGGTTTTGGCGCTGTTCATTCGCTACGACCGAGCGCCCACCTCCTATGCTCGCCCCACGATGACCTCGCTACTGGCCGGTGTGCGCTTTATCGCCAATCACAAACCGGTGCTCGGTGCGGTCACGCTCGATTTGTTTGCCGTGCTGTTGGGCGGTGCGACCGCGCTATTACCGATGTTCGCCAAAGATATATTGCACGTTGGCGCATGGGGATTGGGCATGTTGCGCAGCGCGCCGGCGGTGGGGGCGCTGCTGATGTCAATTTTATTGACCCGATGGCCAGTGAGCCGCAAGGTGGGGCCGAAGCTGATGATTGCCGTTGCCGTGTTTGGGGCGGCCACGGTGGTGTTTGGTTTGTCAACAAGTTTTATGCTGTCGTTCGTGGCGCTGGTAATTACCGGGGCGGCGGACATGGTGAGCGTGGTGATCCGGCAAACGCTGGTGCAACTGGAAACGCCCAACGAGATGCGAGGCCGAGTCAGTGCTGTGAATTCAGTGTTTATCGGCGCCAGCAATCAACTCGGCGAGTTTGAATCCGGCGCGACGGCCGCGTGGTTGGGTCCGGTCGGTTCGGTCGTCGTTGGCGGCGTGGGAACGTTGCTGGTGGCGCTGCTGTGGCTGCGCTTATTTCCGTCGCTGGCGACGCGCGACGCATTGCTAACGCCGCGAGCTGATTTGCTCAACTCGCCGCGTTAATCAGTCCGGAGACACCCGCAGGATTTTGCCATTCGCGTCGTCAGTCAGCACGTATACATAACCGTCTGGCCCCTGACGCACATCGCGGATGCGCGACTTTAAATTGAGCAGCAATCGCTCTTCCGCCACCACCCGTTCGCCGTCAAGCGTAAGCCGCGCTAGGTGTTGTCCCGCCAGCGCTCCGACAAATAACGAATTTTTCCACTGCGGAAAGCGATCCGCAAAGTAGAACGCCATGCCCGACGGCGCAATCGACGGTAGCCAATAGTGAATCGGTTGCTCCATCCCAGCCTTGGCGGAGCTGTCGTGCAGGCGCAGACCCGAATAGTCGATGCCGTAACCAATCACCGGCCAGCCGTAATTTTTGCCGGCTAATGGCACATTGAGCTCGTCGCCGCCACGTGGGCCGTGCTCATGCGTCCACAGTTTGCCGCTGACCGGATGCATCGCGGCGCCTTGCAGATTGCGGTGCCCGTAGCTCCAGATTTCTTTGCGTGCGGTGGCGCTGCTGACAAACGGATTATCTGTGGGAATAGTACCGTCGGCATTGACGTGAATGACTTTGCCGAGATGCGTTTCCAGCGACTGCGCTTTGTCCTTTTCGCTATAGCGATCACCGGTGGTGATAAACACGCTGCCATCGCGGGCGATGGCGATGCGCGAGCCGAAGTGATGACCGCCGCCGACCACATCCGCCTGCGCGAAGATAATTTTGACGTTGTCAATTTTGCTTTCGCTTGCGGCCAATTGTGCGCTAGCCACCGCGGTGCGCGCTCCACCCGAGACCGATTGCGAAAACGAAAAATAAATGGTCCGGTCGCGCAAAAAATTGGGCGACGCTACAACGTCCATTAATCCGCCTTGGCTGATTGCGTGCACCTCTGGAACACCGACCACGGCGGCGCTTACTTTGCCGTCTTTGCTCACGATGCGCATCCGTCCCGCGCGCTCCGTCACCAACATGCGTCCATCAGGATCGCCGGGCAAAAAGGCCAGCGCCCAAGGATTGCTGAGGCCCTCCGCCACAACAACACTTCGTGCATTGCCGTTAGTAGCGGCTGATTTCGTCGCCGCAGAACTAGGTTGCGCGCCTACCCAGACGCTGGCGGTGATCAACGCGGAGAAGACCGCCGCACCAAAATGTGCGCTTAAGCGCGAAGGCAATGAGTTACCGGTCATGATATTACTCAATTTCGCACCTGCAAAAACAAAAAAGCCAGGCGATAAGACCTGGCTTTTTTTAACAAAGTTCTAAAAGAACTTAGTAGCTGCTACGACCACCGCCGCCGCCGCCGCCGCCGTAGCCGCCACCGCCGCCGGAGCCGCCACCGCCGTAACCACCGCCGCCGCCGCCACTACCGCCAGTGCGCGGACCGCGGAAACCACCTGCACCGCCACCACCACCGCCGCCGCCAGGGCCACGGGGAGGACGGTCACCGGCTGGAGCCGGACGTGCCTCATTGACGACCAGAGGGCGGCCTTCAATGGACTTGTTATTCATGCCAGCGATGGCTTTTTGAGCGCCATCATCGGTGCCCATAGTCACGAAAGCAAAACCGCGCATGCGGCCCGTTTCACGATCCATCGGCAGATGAACATCGGACACTTCGCCAAATTCAGCGAACTCAGAGCGAATCATATCCGGCGTAGCGCGGAAGCTGATATTGCCCACAAACAAACGATTACCCATGGTGTGTAGATCTATCCTTGATAAAAAACAAACGCGGATTTCAAGGACTCGTCAGTATCGATGCTGCGCCATTGTTGGAGGGCAGCGCTCACACTCGGGAACCAGGAAACTCGCCAAACGCGAGGAAAAACGCAACTACGTCAATCCACGTGCCCGAACTATGCCACAAATCTTAAGACTTTGCTCAAAAATTATCGTAATTTGTGACAGGCTCATGAAAATCGTGGCAATTTGATGTCGACACGCTACCTTTGTTAGCGCTCACTGCGCCCACGTTAAGCGCGGATACCCTGCAAGCATCGCAAAACACGATGCTCAGAAACGGGTGTGAAGGGTTGCGAATTAGCCAAATTGCCCTACATTCCGTGTAACGCAATTTTTGCGACAGGAGAACTTGATGGACTTCAATAACGTTTCAGACATTCGCACCGGCGGCGCCGTTACCAGCCAAAATCGCGTCTTGCGCAACACCTATATGTTGCTGGCCGTGACAATGGTGCCGACCATTGCTGGTGCGGCGCTGGGCGTGTCGCTCGGCTTCAAGGGCTTTGGTCCGTGGTGGATGAACTTGATGGTGCTGGTCGGCGCGGTGATGGGCTTCACCTATGGCATTGAGCGCAACAAAAATAGCGGCGCAGGCGTGGCATTGCTGCTCGCCTTCACGTTGTTTATGGGTTTTTGGCTGTCGGTGCTGCTGGGCCGCGTGCTTGCGCTCAAAGACGGCGCGACACTAATCGCCTACGCTTTTGGCGGCACGGGGCTGATTTTTGCCGGCATGGCAACCATCGCCAGCAACATCAAGACGTCGCTTTCCAGCATGAGCAAGTTTCTGTGGATTGGCTTTTGCGTGATCTTGCTCGCCGCTATCGGCGGTATCGTGCTGCAAATGCCCGCGTTGATGATCGCTTGCTCCGTGTTGTTCATCGGCCTTTTCAGCGCGTGGATCGTGTACGACATTAATCAGATCATGATGGGTGGCGAGACCAATTACATCAGCGCAACGATGTCGATCTACATCAATTTATTCAATATTTTCAGTAACTTACTGAGCTTACTGGGATTGACCAGTCGCGATTAATTGCGGCTTCAGTCGCAAAAAAAAAGGCTCCTTCGGGAGCCTTTTTTGCGAGTTGGTGGACAACAATATTTTTGTTCACCGTAATCCTGATGACGAATTAGCTTCCAACACGGCGCTAATGCGACGTTTTCACCGCAAAAAAGCTAGTGCGATCAATGCTGCGCACGCTCACCGTGAGCTCCCGTGTGCCGCGCGTGATGGTTAACGGCACGCGAACGCCGGCGTCGCCGCGCGACCAGACCGCGCGATAAAACTCAGCCAACGTTTTCACCACTGTCGGCCCTACCGAGATGATGATGTCGCCGCGCTCCAAGCCTGCCGCATCGCCCGGGCCTCCTTCAGACACCCGACCGACATTGACGCCGTCGCTGTCCTCAAAAGTTGTGACGCCCAACCACGGTCGTTGCGCGCTTTTGCGCTGGCCAGTCTCGATCAACTGGTCAAGAATGGGCTTCAAAATGTCAATCGGCACAAACATATTGCCCGGCAAACCGGTGCCGTTGCCAGCTGCATCGCGGACAAATAGCGAACCCACGCCCACCAACTTGCCTGAAGCTTCGATCAAAGCCGCACCGCCCCAATCCGCAATCGGCGGAAATGTAAAAATTGCGTTGTCGAGCAAATATTCCCAGCCGCCAGTAAATTCGCGACGCGACGCAATCAATGCCGAAGCTATATTGCCGCGTGCGCCCACCGCGAGCACGGAATCATTTTCCTTCAGCGCTTTGGCATCGCCCAACACCAGCGGCACGCCCTGCGCGGGCGCAAGCAAGCGCACCAGGCCAAGCCCGGTTTCCTGATCGAATGCAGCGACCTTTCCGGGCAATTTGCGGCCTTTATGATCAGTGATTTCGACCTCATCAGCCTCCATCACCAAGTAGCCAATGGTGAGCACCAGCTTGGCTGATAGCAATATACCGCTGCCCTCGCGCTGCATACCGAGTGTGGCACTGCTGCGCGCAGCGGGCGATGCACGTGTTTGCACTTTAACCAAACCGGTGAGCGATTTTTCGATCACGTCCTCGCTCATTTTGAGAGGCGCTTTGTCTACTTTTGGCGCCTGTCCAAAGGCCGTGCCAAGGCATAGGCACATCACCAAGCACGCGGTAATAATGCGCGCTGTGGAAGCACTAAATCTGCGCATGAACATTTCTCCTAAAGCGACCGAACATCCGGCAACTAAAATAATCGCATGAATCAGGCAATCAGCGCAACAGCAATCCCCACTTCTGTAGTGGAAATTTCGCAAACTAGAAAACCGCGCTCGCTGCCGTTTTCACTGTCGCGCGACGGCAAACGCCTGAGAAATATTGTTGGCTCAGCGGTCAGCGACTTCGGCATGATCAGCGAGGGTGACCGCATCATGGTCTGCTTGTCTGGCGGCAAAGACAGCTACACGATGCTTGATTTGTTGATGGCACTGCAGGTTGTGGCACCGGTGAACTTCGACCTCATCGCGGTCAATCTGGATCAAAAGCAGCCGGATTTTCCCGAGCACATCCTGCCGCAGTATTTAGAAAAAGCGGGCGTCAAGTTCAAAATCGTTGAATCAGACACCTTCAGTGTCGTTAAGCGCGTGCTGGAAGAGGGCAAAACGATGTGCTCGCTTTGTTCGCGGTTGCGGCGCGGCATTTTGTATCGCACCGCGAAAGAACTCGGCTGCACAAAAATCGCGTTGGGCCACCACCGCGAAGATATCCTCGGCACGTTCTTTTTGAACATGTTTTACGGCGGCAAACTCAAAGCGATGCCGCCCAAACTGGTGTCTGATAACGGCGAACACGTGGTGATCCGCCCGCTGGCCTACGTGCGCGAAAAGGACATCATCAAATACGCCAAAGAGCGTGAATTTCCGATCATTCCGTGCAACCTTTGCGGCTCGCAGCCGAACCTGCAACGCGCGGTGATTGGCCGCATGCTGCAGGACTGGGACAAAAAATTTCCGGGCCGCATTGAGACGATGTTTCGCAGCTTGCAAAACATTGTGCCGTCGCATCTGGCGGACTCGAAGCTGTTTGACTTTCAGGGCTTGGCAGCGCGCGGCACGGAAGGCGCTGCGTTGCCGCTTGAGTTCGATGGCGGCGACACGGCCTTTGACGTTGATCCAGAGATTGAAACGTTGATGCGTCAGGAGCAGTCAGCGGTAGCAAGCGTGGTGACGTTTACCGATCGATAAGCGTGCGTAAAACGATATAATGATCGATATGAACACCATCACACTATCTAGCAAATTTCAGTTTGTTGTACCACGCGAAGTGCGTGAGAACATGAAGCTCAAGCCTGGGCAAAAAATGTCGGTGCTTGCATACGATGGGCAAATCAGGTTGCTGCCGATTCGTACACCACAGGAAATGCGCGGCATTGCACGCGGGATCGACACCAGCATCCCGGACGAACCGGACAGGTTTTAACCGTGGTACGTGTCGTCGTTGAATCGCCCGCGCTGATCGACTCATCGGGCTGGCTCGAATATTTTGCCGACTCACCGCGAGCGTCACTGTTCGCGCCCGCCATCCTCAAAATAGAAACAGTGCTTGTGCCGACGGTTGTGTTGTTTGAAGTGTTCAAGCGGCTACGCAATCAAGTTAGCAACGCGGTTGCCGACGACGCGGCCAATTTCATGCAACAGGGCCATGTGTATGGTCTTGATGCTCGACTTGCGCTGACCGCCGCAACGCACAAGCTGGCATTTGCCGACAGCATCATCTACGCCACAGCGCAACAACACAACGCAACCTTGTGGACACAGGACGCACATTTCAAGGACCTGCCAGGGGTCAAATATTTCGCGAAAAACTGAGACAACCATGCGCACTTCAACAGTCGGTTCATCTGGCGCTGCAATCTCGATTATTAAAGGCGCCTGCCCACACGATTGCCCCGACACGTGCGCGCTGGAATATCACGTCGCCGATGGCAAATTGATCGAGGTGAAAGGCTCAACCACGCACAGCGTGACCGCGGGCGTGCTCTGCACCAAGGTCGCTAAATATCCGCTGCGAACCTATCACCCGACACGCATCCAAACGCCGCTCAAGCGTGTTGGCGCGAAGGGTGAAGGCAAGTTTGTGCCGATTACTTGGGACGAAGCGCTGACCACCATTGCGTCGAAATTCAAGGCCATCAGCGCTGAGCACGGTGCCGAGGCGATCCTGCCATACAGCTACGCCGGCAACATGGGCATGCTGCAATACGGGTCGATGGACCGTCGCTTTTTCCACTCGATCGGCGCGTCACAACTCGATCGCACGATTTGTGCAAGTGCGGGTGCCGCGGGCCTGACGGTGACGCTGGGTTCGCGTTTGGGCACCGACATGGAAGCGTTTGCGCACAGCGAACTGATCATTCTGTGGGGCACCAATCCAATCACCTCCAACCTGCATTTGTGGAGTCGCTGCCAAGAGGCGAAACGGCGTGGCGCAACACTGATCGCCATTGATCCGTATCGTTCGTTGTCGGCCGAAAAATGTCATCAATGGCTGCCGATCAAGCCGGGCACCGATGCCGCGCTGGCACTCGCAATGATGCATGTGCTGATTCGCGACGACGCAGAAACGCACGCGCTTGATCATGACTACATCGCCAAATACACGTTGGGCTTTGATGCCTTGAAAGCGCGTGCGGCAGAGTGGACGCCGCAGCGTGCCTCAGACATTTGCGGCATTCCAGTTGCCGATATTGAAGCGCTTGCCAAAGCCTACGGCAGCACCAAGAAGGCGGCGATTCGCCTGAATTACGGCATGCAGCGTCACGGCGGCGGCGGCATGGCGGTACGCACGGTTGCCTGCCTGCCGGCGCTGACCGGCGCATGGCGGGAGGCAAGCGGCGGGGCGCTGTTGTCCACATCCGGCGCGTATCCGATGAACTCGGCCTATCTTGAGCGGCCCGATTTAATGCCAAAGCACGATGGCAAGTTGCCGCGCATGGTCAACATGAGTGCGCTGGGCGATGCGCTGGCTTGGTCTGCTCGCGCCTCGGTTTGCTCCCTCTCCCTGGGGGAGAGGGTTGGGGTGAGGGACGTCGCGCTTGATCCGGATTTGGATCGAAGCGACACCCCCTCTCCTGTCACTCCTCACCACCGGGGCGAGGGGAACCAACAGGCCATCAAAGCCCTGTTCGTCTACAACTCGAATCCCGCCGCCGTGGCGCCTGATTCCAATCAGGTGCTCAAAGGCTTCGCGCGAGACGATTTGTTTATGGTGGTGCATGACGTGTTCATCACCGACACCGCGCGCTATGCCGACATTGTGTTGCCGGCGACGACCTCACCCGAGCATGACGACATCAACCGCAGCTATGGTCACTACGACCTGGTGCTGAATCGGCGCGCGATTGATCCGGTGGGCGAGAGTTTGCCGAACACTGAGCTGTTCCGTCGCCTCGCAAAAAAAATGGCTCTGACTGACCCGTGCTTTGACGAGACCGATGAATCGATGATTCAACACGCGTTCGACTGGTCGCACAAAACGCTTGCCGGGCAAAGTTTTGCAACGCTCGAACGTGACGGCGTGTTGCGCTTGAATTACCCAAAGAAAGACGGCTTCATCGCGCCATTTGTCGAAGGCGGTTTCGGCACGCCATCGGGCAAATGTGAGTTCTATTCGGAGGCGTTAGCGAAGCGCGGTTTTGACCCGTTGCCCACCTACATTGCTCCGCACGAAGGCGAGGCTAGCGATCTGTTCACCGAGTTTCCGCTGGCGCTCAACACCCCGCCAGCGCGCAATTTCATGAACTCCACGTTCGCCAATATCGAGGAGCTTGCCAAGCCGCACGGCCCGCCCACGGTGCAGTTGAATCCGCTGGATGCGGCCGCACGTAAGGTCACAGAGGGCCAGAAAGTACGCGTATTTAACAGTCGCGGCGCCATGAAGTTGGCCGCTTGCGTGACCAGCGACACCCGTCCAGGCGTTGCCACGATTTTGTGGGGACACTGGCGCAATCATCCGGGCGCTGAGGGATTTGTCAACGATCTCACCAGTCAGGCACTCACCGATTTAGGCGGTGGCGCGACGTTTTATGATTGCCGGGTTGAGGTTACAGCCACGCTTTAACGGCTCGCCCTGAGCGTAGCGTTGGGTTTGACCGGTAGCGCGTCACATCAGACCCAACGCTCCACTCAGGGCGAACGGAATCCGACATCAAACAAGGTATGCACCATGGAAAAAATTCACAAAACCGACGCCCAGTGGCGCGCTGAGCTCACGCCCGAGCAGTTCAAAGTGGCCCGCGAGCATGGCACCGAGCGCGCGTTCTCCGGAATGTACGCAGACCACCACGTCGCCGGCATGTACACCTGCGTGTGTTGTGGCGAGCCTGCGTATGCATCCGACACCAAATTTGAATCGGGCACCGGCTGGCCGTCGTTTTGGCAACCCGCGTCACCCGAGAACGTGGAGACTAAGGAAGACAACGGCTGGTTCATGCGCCGCACGGAGGTGCATTGCGCCCGATGCGACGCGCATCAAGGCCACGTATTTCCCGACGGCCCGAAGCCGACGGGGCTTCGTTACTGCATCAATTCTGCGTCGCTGAATTTCGTACCCAAAGCGTAATTTTTACAGCTTCCGGCGGTAAGGACCGCTGTTATTGGGCCTCCACTCATAAATCGCTGTAGTCGATACATAACGTCGTTGACCTGACGCCCTCATGCGATAAGCGCGTCGGGCGAAAGTTGATACTTTTTAACGTCTGCTTTTTTGTCTATGCCACGCGCGGCAACGGTTGCGCCACCGAAAATTTGCTGCGCTTGGTGACGAATCGTGACCGCACATTGCGCACATTATTTGCCGCCGTAAACAGCCGCTGCACCAGCGCGTGATAGGCGGCCATGTCGAGCATCGTCAGCAGCAACGTAAAGTCCACACTGGGCGCAGTTCGATACGCCTGCAACACCGCAGGCTCAGCGTCGATAAGCGCCTCAAACGTATTGAACGACTCGGCGTTCTGCACATCGAGCGTTATTTCGACAATGGCGGTAATCGACGCCCCCAGTTTTTCTGGCGACAGAATGCACACCGTGCCCTCGATGATGCCCGCCTCTTGCATCGCCCGCACCCGGCGCAGCGTGGTCGCCGCCGACGTCAACATGCGCTCAGCAAGCGCTTGATTGGACAGCGAGGCATCACATTGAAGCACCTCAAGTATGCGCAGGTCTAAATCATCCATCGTATTTATTTTATTTGACGCATATTTTTGCACGATTGTTGCACTAGCTAAGTTTATTGCAATAATAGTGCAAAACTCACCACTATTCGCTAACACCCATCGGACTTGCAACTTTATGCTCTACGACATTGTTTAAAAGCTTTGGAGCATTGCATGTGTGGAATCGTCGGCGCCGTCGCATCGCGCAACATTACCCCCATCCTCGTTGAGGGCCTGAAGCGCCTCGAATATCGTGGCTACGATTCTTGTGGCGTCGCGGTGCATGCCGACGGCGGCCTCAAGCGTGCGCGCAGCGTAAGCCGTGTCGCCGAGCTGGCGCGCGAGGTCGAGCAAACTCAACTCGCAGGCTTCACCGGCATCGCTCACACCCGTTGGGCCACGCACGGCGCACCGGTCCTGACCAACGCCCATCCGCATTTCAGCCGCGACCGGATTGCGCTGGTTCATAACGGCATCATTGAAAACCACGAGGCGCTGCGCGAGGAACTCAAAATGCGCGGCTACGTGTTCGAAAGTCAGACCGACACCGAGGTCATCGCACACATGATTGACCATCTCTATCAAGGCGATCTGTTCGTCGCCGTGCAACAAGCCGTGCAGCGCTTGCACGGCGCCTACGCGATTGCCGCGTTCTGTCGCGACGAGCCGCACCGCGTGGTCGGCGCGCGCGCAGGATCGCCGCTCATCGTTGGCGTCGGCCAAGGCGAAAACTTCATCGCCTCTGATGCGATGGCGCTGGCGGGCGTGACCGATCAAATCATCTATCTTGAAGAAGGCGACGTGGTTGACTTGCAGCTCGGTCGGGTGTGGATCGTTGATCGTGCGGGCAGCGAGCTGGGTGCCGCCGAGCGTCCGGTGAAGACCGTTCTCGCGCATTCCGGAGCGGTCGAACTCGGGCCGTATCGCCACTACATGCAGAAGGAAATTTTTGAGCAGCCGCGCGCAATTGCCGAAACGCTGGAAGGCGTCGAAGGCTTCGTACCCGACCTGTTTGGCGCCAACGCAGCAGCGACGTTAGACGCGGTGGACAGCGTCCTGATTCTCGCCTGCGGCACCAGTTATTACTCCGGGCTCACCGCCAAATACTGGCTGGAAAGCATCGCAAAAATTCCGTGTAATGTGGAAGTCGCCAGCGAATACCGCTACCGCGACAGCGTGCCCAACCCGCGCGCGCTGGTGGTCACCATTTCACAATCTGGCGAAACAGCCGACACGATGGCCGCGCTCAAACATGCCAAATCGCTCGGCCATCTGCACACGCTGACCATCTGCAACGTCGCCACCAGCGCCATGGTGCGCGAATGCGCGCTGGCCTACATCACCCGCGCCGGCATCGAAATCGGCGTCGCCTCAACCAAGGCATTCACCACGCAACTGGCCGCGCTATTCTTGCTCACGCTGGTGCTCGCAAAACAGCGTGGCCACTTGAGCGCACAGGACGAAGCCGCCCACCTCAAAGCGTTGCGCCATCTGCCGGTCGCGCTACAAAGCGTGCTCGACTTAGAGCCACAAATTATTAGTTGGTCAGAAGAATTCGCGCGCAAAGAAAATGCCCTCTTCCTCGGCCGCGGCCTGCACTATCCGGTCGCTTTGGAGGGCGCGCTGAAACTAAAAGAAATCAGCTACATCCACGCTGAAGCCTATCCCGCAGGCGAACTTAAACACGGCCCGCTGGCGCTCGTCACGGCCGCAATGCCCGTGGTCGTGGTCGCCCCCAACGACTCGCTAATCGAAAAGCTGAAGAGCAATCTGCAAGAAGTCCGCGCACGCGGCGGCGAGCTATTTGTGTTCGCCGATGCCGATTCGCACATCAGCGAAGGCGAAGGTCTGCACGTCATTCGCCTGCCAGAACACTACGGCGTACTGTCGCCAATACTCCACGTCGTACCGCTGCAACTGCTCGCGTATCACACAGCCAGAGTGCGCGGCACGGACGTGGATAAGCCGAGGAATTTGGCCAAATCGGTGACTGTTGAGTGACACGACTTTAAGCTTGATTGGTGGGCCCCGCAGCGTGCGCTTGTCTCGGCAATTTACTCGGGCACCGCAAACGTCATTTTGAGTAGCAAAGCGAGCCGCACATTTGAAGTCACTACCCGGGACAAAAAAACCTGGCCAAGAATTTGAGGACGGTGCAAAGCGTACCCACGCCAAGGTTTTTCAAGCGAACCAAGGCGTCATCGATCGCAACCTCTGAGTCGAGTTCTTGACGTCCCACGCAGCGGAGGGCACAGTACGTTTTGTCGCAGTGGGGGTTGGATAATGAAAACCTTGCAGAAAAATCTGATAGCTTTAACGGTCAGCTTGTCAGTACACACGATAGCGGCAGAGGACATGGCGCTCGGTCCTTTGCAGCGGGCTCAAGTAGTGGCGAGTTAGCAGGCACTGATGGCAGGGGCAGCTACATTGCAACCAGTGAGTTCGTTTCTGTCACTTTCAGTTTTAATTTCTGAACAATGCGAAACATGGGGCTCGAGAGGAGTGCGCCAAAAGCGGCTCTCCCTGCTTCAACTACCAAAATTTGAACACTAAAGGATTCGTTATGCGTAACTCCGGCAAGGCACCAACCATGGCAGTTTGGGTGATATCGCTCGTCTTGTTTTTAGTCGCGGTGGTGGCCCACTTTGGCCTGCTTAAGATTCCTGAACCGTTTGCAACCTGGTCGTGGATTCTCGGCTTCGGTCTCCTGTTGGTCGCGTGCCGCGTGCGTGGGCTATAGCTCGCGTCTGAATGCCGTCTAAGGCATGGATTTTTGCAGGCGTAAGGGTCGAGCCCATGCCCACACTGTTCCAGCAATACACGTTTGACCGCGGCAAATTTGCCGCTATTGACTATGCGGCAAGCAGCGCATTCTTCCGCAAAGCACTTCGATTTTCCCTGCACGAAACCGAACTCTCGACCAGAGTGCGCCGAAGAATTTAGCCAAATCGCTGACTGCTGAGTGACACGACCTTGGGCTTGATCGGCAGGCTGTGCTGCATTCATTACTCTCGGCAATTTATTGACACAAATCAAATGCCAATTTGAAAATTTAATGTCCGCCAATGGCGTACACTAGCGTAATGGTATTCATCGAAACGTCCGTGTTCACCAGGGCGCTGAACGCGCTGCTTACTGATGATGAATACCGGCTGCTTCAAAACACGCTCTGGCGTGATCCGTTGGCGGGTGATGTTGTGCGCGGCGGTGGCGGTATTCGCAAAATGCGATTTGCCACTGACGGGCGCGGCAAGAGTGGTGGCGTTCGGGTAATTTATTACGCCGTCCCCGTTGACGCAGAAATTTACCTGCTGTTGATCTATCCGAAGTCGAAGAAAGATTCGATGAGTGCAGAAGAAACAGCCATTTTGCGGGCTTTGGTCAAGGAGTTGTAGTCATGGATAAAGCATTATTTTCTGATCTGGTGGACAGCTTGAAAGAAGCCTCTGCGATTCGTGCCGGCAAGAAATCAGCGTCGCGCCGCACAACACTTGTCACACCGCATGTGCGCGAGGTGCGCGCACAAACGGGGTTGACACAAGCGGAGTTTGCGCGCGTTTTGCAGGTGAGTGTAAAGACGCTGCAAAATTGGGAGCAAGAACGTCGATCGCCCACAGGCCCTGCAGCAGCACTCATCAAGATCGTTTCTGTAGCGCCTGATGTTGCGTTGAAAGCGCTCCATGCATAGTCGCAATTCGTACTCGCCATTCACCCTCCTTTGAAGCCAAAAACATGACCACCACCACCGAATACACACCCCCAACCGTCTGGACATGGGACCAAGCTAATGGTGGCCGCTTTGCCAACATTAATCGCCCGATTGCGGGGGCGACGCATGAAAAAGATTTGCCGGTGGGCAGGCATCCGTTGCAGTTGTACTCGTTGGCCACGCCTAACGGCGTGAAGGTGACGGTGATGCTGGAAGAGTTGCTGGCGCTGGGTCATACGGGTGCGGAGTACGACGCGTGGCTGATTCGCATCAGCGAGGGCGACCAGTTCGGCAGCGGCTTTGTTGCGGTCAATCCCAATTCCAAAATTCCGGCGCTGCTTGATCGCAGCGGACCCAAGCCGGTGCGGGTGTTTGAGTCGGGCGCGATTTTGCTGCACTTAGCGAACAAATTTGGCGCGTTCCTGCCGGAGGACGGGGCTGAGCGCGCGGAGTGCCTGTCGTGGCTGTTCTGGCAGATGGGCAGCGCGCCTTATCTGGGCGGCGGCTTCGGTCACTTTTATGCCTATGCGCCGACCAAGATGGAATACCCAATTAATCGCTTTGCGATGGAGGTCAAACGCCAGATGGATGTGCTGGATCGTCGCTTGGCCGAAAGCGCGTATTTAGCAGGTGACAACTACAGCATTGCCGACATGGCGGTCTGGGCTTGGTACGGCACCTTGGCCAAGGGCCTGCTCTACGAAGCGGGAGAGTTTTTGCAGGTGCAGAGTTACAGCAATGTGTTGCGCTGGACCGAACAGATCGCACAACGTCCCGCCGTGCAACGCGGTCGCATGGTCAACCGCACTTGGGGCGAGGCGAGCAGCCAACTGCCGGAGCGCCACGACGCCAGTGACTTTGCCGCGCCGGCGCCGAAATAGTCGCGGTCTGCCATTACTGGACTGCGCCTCGCCCGTGTGTCACGGCGTGGCATAGCATTACCAAGGTTTTAATAAGGAAAAATTTATGTTTAGTCATGTGATGGTCGGTGTAAACGATCTTGAAGTGTCGCGAAAGTTTTATGACGCGTTGCTGGGCACGCTGGGCATCGCCGCTGGAACTGCCAACAAGAATCGGTATTTCTATCGCAGCCCAACCGGCACGTTCTGCATCACCACGCCAATCGATGGCGAGCGCGCTACGCATGGCAACGGCAGCACCCTCGGCTTTAACGTGACATCACCCGAGCAGGGTGATGCGTTTCACGCCGCAGGCATTGCCAACGGCGGCACAGATTGCGAGGAGCCTCCAGGATTTCGCGAAGGCCCCGTTGGCAAGCTTTATTTGGCCTATTTGCGCGACCCGGACGGCAACAAGCTCTGCGCACTGCATCGCCCTGCCAAGGTAGCGTAGGCCACTGCAAAAAAGGCGTTAACGCCTGAGCGCAGGTGGCGTCAGCCTGCGCTCGAAAAAACCAAACCCGTGCTCAATCAATAGTGCCAGCACGGCGACCGGGATCGCGCCGGCCAGCAGCGTCACGTTGTCGTTAAGTGCCAGGCCAGTGACGATGCGCTCACCGAAGCCGCCGGCACCGATGAAGGCGGCGATGGTTGCCGTTCCGACCGTGATCACGGCGGAGGTTTTTATGCCCGCCATGATGGTGGCGCGCGCCAGTGGCAATTCGATCAAGCGCAAAATCATCGGCGGCGTCATCGCGAGCGATTCCGCGGCTTGTTTAATACCGGCGGGAACCTGCGTCATTCCTGAGTGCGTGTTGCGAACGATGGGTAACAGCGCGTAGACGGACAGCGCGATGAAGGCAGGCAGCAGCCCGATGTGCCCGGTCAACGGAATCAGAATTGCTAGAAGCGCCAACGACGGAACGGTCTGCAACACGCCGGTACCACCCAAAATCCACGCGCCTAGGCGCGGCCGTCGCGCCGCCGCCACGCCCATCGGCACGCCGATCAACACACTTGCCGCCAGCGAAAGCAACACCAACCCCAAATGCTCGGCCGCCAAGCGCATGAAATCTGCGCCGAATAATATTGCCCAAAAACGTTTAGGGCTACTGGCAGTGCTGCGGCTCGTGCTGTCGTTTGCGTTTCGGGGCGCTTGATTTCCAGATAGAAAGTCACGCGCCACGGCATCAAAAGATTGGTTGTCAAGCTCTGCGGCCGCGTTCATGCGCTGCATGGCGTTATCGTCAATGCGACCGGCCAATGATGTGATCGCCGCCCACGCTTTCGGGAAACGTGTTCCGACGTCAATTTTGTGCAGCAGCACCGCGTCGTAACGCGGAAAGTATTTTTTGTCGTCGACCAGCACCGTCAGTTGATATTTACCGATCTTGGCATCGGTGGAATAAATGTCGATCACATCGACTTCGCCTTGCGCAATCGCGTCATACGCGAGGCCGTGGTCAAGGCCGCGCATTGATGTCCACGGTAAATCGTAGGCAGCCTTTAGGCCAGCCCAGCCATCCGCGCGGCCAATAAACTCCTGCGACAGCCCAAGCCGCAGATTAGCCTGAGCTTTCAGATCCGTCAGCGTGGCAATATGCCGCGCTTCAGCAACCCGGGTCGGGATCGCCAGTGCGTAGGTGTTGTTGAACCCCAATCGCACCGACACCGCAAGGCCCATCGGTGCGAGCTTGGCGTTGAGCTCGTCGAGGGGCGGCACCGCATCGAGCTTCAAAATTTCGCGTGCGATGGTGCCGGTGTATTCCGGATAAACATCAATCGCGCCTGCCCGCAGCGCAGCCAGCACAATAGCCGTATTACCCAGCCCCTGCTGATGCTGGGCAGGCGCGCCGCCGGCAGTATCCGCCTGCTGGCGAATAATCTCGGCGAGCACGTAGGACTCGGTGAATCGCTTTGAGCCGACCTTGAGGGCCGGCGCTTCGACCGCAGAAACTATGCCGACGTAGGCGAAACAGACGAGGAAAAAAAATGATTGCCACATGGCAGCAATTATGACGTTAGCCGTGCGCTGTCGAGGTGACGTCAAGCAGCCTCAGCGATGCCTGGCTTCGTCGTTCCTGCCAACCTCTTTTTGGAAATGACGACTCACCAGCTCGCCTAACAACGAGGCATCAATTCAACCGCGACAACTTGTCTTGCTTGGCAAGTTCGATGGCGCGCTCGGCGTCTTGCGGCAGCAGCAAACGCTCGGCGACCATCTGCAAAGCGGCCTTCTCAACGGCGGCGACGTAAGCCGCGTTATCCGCATAGCGCTCGGCGAGCGATGGCCGTGGATCGCCCGAGGCGTCGCGCTCAGCAAGCGTAGACGCAAACGGAACCGTAGCACCTTGCAACGGGAACAGCGCGCCTGCACCGTAACCTGGCGCACGCGGATTCCAGCCGGTGTAGGTGGCGCGCGGCACCATTAACGGCAACATGCGAATGCCGGCAAGGGCCATGCCGTCGCTATCGGCACGCGGAACGAACACCGGATAAACCCCAAGTACTTTCGGCGGAAAAACGGCGGTATTGGTGAAGCTGGCTCCGGTGTAGATGCCCACGTACGGCAACCCTGGAATATTGCGCGGGACTGCATCCGCGGCTTCCACCAACGTGCCGTGGGCGCGCATGGGTACGCGGCTCGCGGGTGGTTCAACGCCGGTGGTGATCCACGACTGCATTGCCGTCAACAGCGCGCGCAATGGCGGCCCGGCGTGCATTGGGTTAACCGGCAAAGCCATGCTGGGCGCGGTGCGAACGATCGCCGCCGGCTCGCTGTAGTGCGGCGTGCCGGCGATCATGTAGGCGCGCACGTCGGGCGGCAGGTCGATGTGATTGCCTGCAAGGTCGGTGACCAGCAGCGATGCGCGGGACGCCCACCACTCGTGTTCGCTATCCGTTTGAATAACTTTCGGGCAGGTCGAATTCAGGCGGCAACGCAACATGAGTCCGTCGCGTCTGCCAGTCAGCGGATCAAACAAGGTTGGGTAGGTGAACGGGAACAGATCGGCCTGCCAAGCTGGGTCTTGCGGGTGCCGCGGATTGCGCCCATTGAGACCGAAGCGATAGTTCGATGCGATGCGACGCCCACCTGCGATATGCGGCATCAATCCGTCAAATATCAAGCCACCGGCTAGATCTTCGTTAAAGCCGAGGTACAGAAAATCGCGAAGGAAACGGCCGGACTGCGACACACCGAATCCGATGGCACGCTGAACGGTACTGCGCCCGCCTGCCGCCAGCGGATTAGCTTCGGTGCCATTGCGGCGCAGAAACGAGGTCACGTCGCGCGTGGCGGCGAAGCCGAGCCCGAGCAGCACCGGATCGCGCGCCACATAGGTCACCTCATACAACGCTGCGGCATCGAAGCCAGTGGCGGGACGAGTGATCTCGACGGTCTGCGCACCGGTCGCCCGGATGGCCAGCCCGGCGGGCTTTTCTCGGGGCGCATCCCATTTCGCACGCACTGTGACCACTAGCGATGAGGCATCAGCAATCGGCCATGACAACGTAGCTGTTACGGGCGTTCGCATGTGATCAAACACGAATTCATCACGCGCTGCGCCGGTCACCCCGGCAAGCACTGGCGCCTTGAGCGCCAGTTGATTGGGCAGCGAGGGAATATCAGCCTGCCAGCCAATCCAGGCGATGCTGAAGCCCTGAGTCTGCGTGAATCCAATACCAGCGTCAGTGGCCTTGTTGGCCTCGCTTGCAGCGGGCTGGGCAACGTCGTCGAAACCTTGTGGCGCGAGCTTGGTGCCACGATTGGGCACATCAATCAACAGCGTGCCGTTGCCACGTAACGGATCGGCGGGGCGCAGCAGCACCACGTCGGCTATGGCCTCCACCAAGCCTCGCGCGTTTCGTGGTGCTTTGTCGATATCGGCAATCACGGCGTTGCGCGGATCAGCGGGGTCGACGGCAATGGTGGCTCGTGCCGTGATTTTTACGTAAGGACCAACGCTGCCAAAGCTGCGTCCCTCAAACGCCGGAACACTCTGCAGCACCTCGAAGGCAATCACCTCAGCGTGGGCCGTCAGGCAAAAATAAAGCGACGCAACAAGCGTTGCAATGCGGAACTGCATCATGGTGAGGTCTTTTGGTCATAAAGGAAGAAAAGCCGCCCGCAGAACGCAACAACTATCTGTCGCGCCCGAAGCTTGGCAAATTATCTACGCGGGTGTCAACACTGGACGGGGTCGCGCTTCACTTTCTGCCCAACCCGCCCCATCTTTAAATGCGGCTGACATCGGATACCCGGTTTTAGGTGTCGAGCACGCGGCCACTTAGCGGCCGAGCGCGACGGTGGCTAGCAAGGCTGCATCCCCAGCCTTAGCAAAGATTCGTTCGTTGCGCTCGCGAAGCCCGCTGCGTTTGGCAGCGAACGGTTTCGCGTTTCATGATTTATTAAAACATCAAACAGCGTTCCGTCGCACCCGCACCGCGAACGTGGCGAGCAGCAGCCCCAGCAGCGCCAGCATCCACGCCGACAACGTGGGCACGATGAGCGCATCGACCTCTTGAATGACGGTGGCAGACACCGCTGCATTGCTCGCGTCGCCACTGTAGCTTGCCTTGATCACGTGATTACCCGCGAGTAGCAAGGAAGTGGTGAAGCTCGCTTGCCCACTGGCGTCGAGCAGCACGGTGGCCAACGGGT